>CAVEBU010000005.1:0-35790 GCA_963614045.1 Alistipes finegoldii
CTAGGAATTGACTGCACTAGACGTAAAATTCCCTGCGTGTTAAGAACGTCAGTTTCTCGTAACTTGCCGTCTTGCGCTGTGAGTTTCAACCCGTGACAATCTGTCACGGTTTCATTTCCCTCCTCTTTTAAACGCTGTTTTAGTTTTCTCCAATATGCCGATGGGTCGGTGCTTTCCGTTAGCACTGCCACTACGTCCACAACGGAAAAATACCAGTCTTCTTTTTCTGCGTCCCACTGCGTTCTGATTTTTTTGTCCTCAAATAACTTAATGTTTGACATAATTTTCTCCTTAAAACCGAGCAATCGCAATTCGCCCAACTAAAATCAATTATAGCACAAAAATGCTATTTTGTCCACAATGTTAGCAAATAATTGCTTTGAAAATATTTTTTGAATAAAAATTAACTACAATTCGGGCGAACGGCGACGATTTTTGATGTAAACTTTCACAAAATTTGCTTATATATTTGAAAATTGACGGAAAGTATGTTATAATTAGCCATAATCTAAACAGGAGATACACTATGGGAATTTTAAAAAATATTGAATGGGTGGATACCAGTAGCAATTTGATTGTCTACAAATTTCCAGTAACCAAAGACCAAATCAACAAGGGGTCGGCACTTACAGTGCGTGAGAGCCAAGTCGCAATTTTCGTTGACAAAGGGCGTTTGGCGGACGTTTTCTTGCCAGGTTACTACAAACTGACGACGGACAATATCCCCGTTCTTACCAAACTTATGTCGTGGAAGTATGGCTTTGAAACGCCTTTCAAATCGGATATTTACTTCGTCAACACCAAGCAGTTTACCAATCAAAAATGGGGTACGGCGAATCCGATTTTGATTCGTGACAAGGACTATGGCGCTGTTCACGTGCGTGCGTTCGGTAACTACTCTTTTAAGGTGGACGACGCCTACGTGTTTATGCAAAATTTGAGCGGTACAAACGTGCAGTTCGTGTCGGACGAGATTGTGGACTACTTGCGCAGTTTTGTTGTTTCGGGAATTACCGACGTAATCGGCGAGTGTCAGATTCCGATTCTTGATATGGCAGGCAATTTGCAAGAAATGTCCAAAATCGTTGAAACTAAGGTTGCAGACGACTTCAAAGCAATCGGTTTGAGGCTTACAAAATTCGTTTTTGAGAGCTTCTCCTTGCCTGAAGAGGTTGCAAAAGCCTTTGACAAAAACGCTAGTATGGGAGTTTTGCGGACAAATCTTGACGTTTACACGCAAGTTGAAACGCTTAATGCTATGAAAGAAGCAGCCAAGAATCCTGGCTCCGCTGGTGGCGCTATGGGTGCTGGCATGGGTCTTGGTATGGGTATGGGAATGGGCAATATGTTTGCTCAAAATATGCAACAGATGAACAACAACTCAGCGGTGGCGGGTAAGGTTTGCCCTGTTTGTAACGCAAATGTCCCTGCAAATGCGAAATTCTGCCCTGAATGTGGTCAAAATATGCGTCCAACCTGCCCTAATTGTGGTGTGGAAGTCAAAGCTAATGCGAAATTCTGTGCTGAATGCGGTACAAAATTAAAATAGTAAAACAAACTCAAGAGGAGGGCTAATTCAGTGGCGGAAAAAGACGATTTGAAAAGTGGCGAAAACACACAACAAATTGACGCACAAAACGAGCAAAAACCCCAAAATTCCGAGCCGAAAAAGAGCATTGAAGAGAAGTTATACTCAGACGAAAGCGTTGGTATGACTATTCAAAAATGTCCGAATTGTGGCGGTGAGACGGTTTTTGATGCAAAATCGCAAAAAACGAAGTGCTTGTACTGTGGCGGGACGTTTGATATCTCAAGCGACGGTGTTGCTAGCGAGCAAGATATTGACAGCCTTTTGACGCAAGCGACGGTGTGGAAAGATGCGGATGTGTATTCTTGTCAGACTTGTGGCGCAAGGCAAATTATCAGCAAGCAAGACGTGGCACAAGTTTGTCCGTTTTGCGGGACGACGCACATAATTAAAACGGAAGAATTGCCCGGTCTTAAGCCTCAAGGTGTTGTGCCGTTCAAAATGCCGATTGAACAAGTCGCAAGTTGCGCACAAAAATGGGTTAAAAAGCGGTTTTTTGCACCGAGAGCATTCAAAAAGAGTGCGACGCCCGAGAATATTCACGGCGTTTACAACCCCGTTTTTACCTTTGATACCGAAACGAAATCGACTTATGAGGGTCGGCTAGGCAAGACTGTTCGCACAGACAAGGGTTCGTATACCAAATATTTCCACGTGAGCGGTGACATTAATGTGAATTTTGACGATTTTTTGGTGCAAGCGAGCAGTTCAATTACCACATCGACGCTAACAAAAATTGCGCCTTTCAGCACCAACAATGCGCCCGTTTTTACGGATAAATATTTGCGTGGTTTCAAGGCAAGTACTTATAATAAGGACGGGAAAAAATGCTGGGAAGAAGGCAAAGATTTGATGGGCGACAAGATTGAGAGCAAAATTTTGAGTCGCTACACCTACGACGTCAAGGACTATCTTAACGTCAAAACCGCCTTTTTGAAGCAAAAGTACAAATATTTGCTTGTGCCTGTTTACGTCGGTCACCACACTTACAAAGGCAAGCTTTACAACTTCTATGTCAACGGCGAAAATGGAAAAGTTACGGGCAAAACTCCGCTCAGTCCGTTCAAAGTGACGCTGGCGGTGATTTTTGGGATTTTGTTTGTTGCGGGAATTATCTTCCTTTCGATGTATTTCGGCGGTGATTAATTCGGCAAAAATGCCGTTTCGAAGTGAATTTTAGTGATTTTTTGTGAATTTGTGAAAAATTACCTCAAAAAATTTGTAAAATCCTTATAAAAACTGTATAATAGTAAAAAACAAAGGGAGTAAAAGCTATGGTTTGGAGTGAAATTGCGTTGATTGCGGTCGGGGCGGTGCTAGTTGTTGTCGCTTTGGCGTGGATAATTAGCGCTTGCGTTCGTCATCGCAAGAAAGACGGCGAAGTGGCGGACAAAGTGTATGTTCACAAAGACGTTCGGTACACAAAGCACGACGAAATTACCGAAAAAGACGGTTCAGTTCGTGTGAGTTTTAGAGAGGGCGACATCGTTTTGGACAGAGGGCAAACGTATATGGTCGCAAAAGGGAGCAAATTGTTGCCTGGCAGTTATACGGTGCTTGTTTCGGACGACAACGTGAACGAAGTCAAAATTCGTACGGGCGGGCTTACTCGTTCGTACTCGCACAATAGCAGTATCGTGCTTGCTGAGGGCGACAAGGTCTGTGCCGTTTCGAGCAATGTTATTTTGAGATAAGGGGTAAATTATGAATAGAAAATTTTTAACAAGGTCGTTGTATGCGACTGCGCTAGTTGTTGCAGCAGTTTTGTATCTTTTGAGCGTGTGCTTGCCTGACAAATTTGGCTTCTTTAATCTCGCTTGGGCGGGTTTGATTGTTGCTGGTGCTTGGGGTGTGACGCTTCTTTTGGACGGAATTTTTGAGCGAAATGTTTCCGTTGTGAAAAAATTCAAGATTTTCGGCGGTGCGGTGCTAATCGCCTGCGGTGTGGTTTGCGCTTTGTTTGCGTGCCTACTTCCAGAAAACTTGGTTGTGCCAATTATTGTGCTTGTTGGTGCTGTGGCGTTGCTACTTGGAATTTGGGCAACAGGTGGCAAAAAATGGGACGAGGGCGACAACCAAAAAGTCGGCTACGAAAACTATCACCAACGCAAAGCTCGTGAAGAAAAAGAAAATAAGGATAAATAACAAAATTTGTAGGTAAGTGATAAATTTAAGCGGGTATGTTGCAATTTTTTGCAACATACCCGCATTTTTTTGTATTGTTGTGATTTTCAATAAAAAGAAAAACTTAAGGGAAAAAACAACCCAAAAAGGTTTTTAGTAAGATATTTTGTCTAATTTTTCTTTATATTCTTTAAATAATTTAAGCCCTGCTTCCCTATCGATATTTATAAGGCGGTCTTTCATTTTGGCAGTTGAAATGCTTAATTTATCATAAAAATCGAAATCTCTAAAGCCGATACTTTCGTTATCTTTTATTGTGCAAGCGTAGTAAATTTTGTTAATATTCGCCCACAAAAGCGCCCCCAAACACATCGGACAAGGCTCGCCCGTCGTATAAATATCGCACCCTGCCAAATCAAAAGTTTTAATGTTTTTGCATGCGTTTCTAATAGCTTCAACTTCGCCATGACAAGTCGGGTCGTTGTTTGCGACGACCTTATTATGCCCCGCCCCGATGACTTCGCCGTTCTTGACTATAACCGCCCCGAACGGCCCGCCGTCGCCCGCCTTAATTCCCTTCCTTGCTTCATTTATTGCAAGTTTCATAAATTTATTCAACTTCTCACCTCAAAGTAAAATTGATTTTTGCGATTGTGAAAATTATTTCTTTCTTCTTTGTAATGCTTGCTTTAAGCATACATCTCGAAGTTCTTTTAGATGATTTGCATTGTAGGGTTCTCCTATAATGTACGGAATTATCTCTAGCAGTGTCGTATCGACCGCATATTTGCCAGCCTTTACAACATCTTTAAATTTTGCAAAAGCAGACACACTATGTCCACACTTTTTTAGACACACAATATCATTTGCACTATCCCCCATATAACTAGCTTTTTTCGCTTGCTCCAAACCAACAAAATTAACTAGAGCAGTAAATTTATCTTGTTTGGAGAGTTGCATTGTGACGCTCAAACAGTATTTTAAGCCAGTTGATTTTGCTATTTCTTTTGCGATTTTTGTGTTCAAAGCAGGGTCGTTGTTCAGGTCGATTCCAGCGATTTCTAGTGAAAAAACTTCACCTTTATTTAGCATTTGTATCAACTCATTATAGCCAACTTCCCTACAAAGCAAAGGCACATTGTGTGTTGAATATAAAATCTGATAGATATTATTCAATTTATTTTGTTCTTCGGTGGTAAGTTTTTTATCAAACTCTGTGTATAGTTCCTCAATCTTGCAAATTACATTTTCTGTGCTAGTTCTGTAAACAATAGCGGTAGATGGACTATATTTTAGCAAAATGCGATTAATATTTTGTATATCATTATAACTAATACAATCGCTAAAAATAAGTTCACCTTTTTCATTAATTACACGACTACCGCAACAACTAGCGACACAAGGCGTCAGCTTACAGGTTTCATCTAATTCGTTATTTATTTTGGAAATAATAGAAAAAACTTCCTTTTCGTTCATCCCCGATTCAAACAAAATTTTTCTATCAGTTTTGTTTTTGATTGCGGTAAACATTTCTATTGCACCAGGTCTAATTTTGCCGTCACTATCTAGCAAAGTCCCTTCTATATCAAAAACATATATGCTCGGTAAACTATTCACCTTTAATTTATTCATAAAACCTCCGATAGCTAATATTAATATATTATACCTCAATCACTATTATAAATTAATATAGATTATTTATCAACCCTGTACAAAAAATTCATCATTTATTTAATAAAAATGCTTTATTTCTTGTCCTTTTTTTATATTTTTTTTGATTTTTTTGTATTTTTTCTATATTTTTTTGATGATTTAAAATTTGCTGATTTTATTTGCAATTTCCTCGATTTCTTGCTGTTTTCTAACCTCTCTGCCGATTTCATTAATTTTTTGATTAATGGCGCGACATTTTGCAAACTTCTCCATTGCTCGAAATGACCTTTGTCGATTAAGCGACCACGTATAGTCACTGAAACGAGAAGAAATTTCCGAAATATTCGCACGACCTCGATATCGCTCCACAAACTCAAGCACCGCATCTACGTCATCGTGCTGGCAAATTAGCGTTTCTTGAATTTTGTCAAAATACAAGCCGTCGTTTAAGTCCGCCAGCCCTACAAGTTGGTCGTAACATTTCGCCGAAGCCAGCAAATCTATGTAAGCACCCAAGAATTTTGCGTCCTGCGTCTTGCTAAGTTGGGCGCTGAAAGTCGCTAGATTACTCGCTGGAACGAATTTCAAAATCGTAAAAATTTCTCTGTCCAAAACGATATTTTGTTGCTTGTTAATATTCGCCGTTACAAGAGTACAAAATTCTTTGTAAATTCCGTTGTTATAAAACTGATTTGTGACGGCGTCCAAATTCCACAACTTTATGAATTCCGCGATATTTTTGGACACTTCTTTGTCATCATTTTGTTGTAAAGCGGTACGAACAGCGTCGAATTTTTGCGTAAGTTCCGCCGATTTTTCGTCAGCGACATCGTCATCTTTCATTTTTAAATGAACGGCGGTTGAATTTTGTTGCTCCATAATTTACCTCGCAATCTAATTTTTAATATTATAAACGATTTTGACACAAAAATCAATAGAAATCGCTGTATTTTGCTTGCAATCGGCATTTTTTCTATTTTTCTTGATTTTTTTCGAATTTTTGAGAAGAATTTTGGTCCGCTCGTTCCTTTATATTAATAAAGAAATTTTCACACGCTAAAAAAATTCGTAAAAAAATACCCGCTTAACCTTGAAATTTGGCAAGAAATGTGCTATAATATGATAAATTTTAATAAGTGAGGTTTATATGGAAAATTTGTCACCACAAGAATTGAATTTGGAAGCGTTTAAATGCGAATTGAGGGTTATGCCGAATAGCTACGTTATTAACTACAAAGAAGTTTTGTCAAACCCGAAATCTGACGCACATTTGAGAAATATGGCGGGCGTTTCTTTGTATTACGACAAGAAAGTTGACAAGGCTGAGCGTGTTAACGACGCAATGAGAATTTGGGCTGATATCGATGACGGCGAAGCGAATCTTCTCCTTTCCGCTGCATATTTTCAAAATAGCAAAAAAAATGAGGGCGTTGAGCGTTTGCGTAGGGCTATTAAGCTAGGAAATATTCAGGCGCAACTTCGTGCGGGTTACTGCACTCTCATGGGTATCGGAGTTAAGTCCGACATCAACAAGGCTGCGAATATTTTTAAGCGTCTTGCTACCCAAAAAGTCCCTGAAGCTGTATACTTTACGGGCGCACTTTATTTGGTTAAAAACGACGTCACACCACTCGACCCTGAAAAAGCGAAGAAGCTTTTGATGTGGTCAGTTAAGCATGGCTGTAAATTTGCCGAATTTGAGCATGGCATTTCCTTGCTTGCTAAACCTGAGACCAAAGCGGAGGGCATTGAATACATTTACAGAGCAGGCCGTCAGCAAGAAGTTCGTGCTATGATGTGGCTTGCGATTGAGCTTGCTCAAGGGACGATTCTGGAGAAGGATATGGACGCTTCGCAAGAATATATGCAAAAATGCATTACGCTGAAATTTAAGCCCGCTATCGACGCAATTAACGAGGTTATAAATTCAGGTTTTAACGATTAAATTGCATTTTTTGTGATTTTTTTCAGTATTTTTTGGTATTTTTTTCTGATTTTTTTGAATTTATTTTTAAGGATTTTTTATGAATATTTTATACAATTATGTTGCTGAACTTTTGAGCCAGCAAAAAGGGTTAGACCAGACTCAAATCCTAGAGTTTTTGGAGATGCCCGCAAACGACCACGGCGATGTTAGTTTGCCTTGCTTTAAGTTTAGCAAAGAAATGCACCTGTCCCCTGTGGCGATTGCAGAGCAGTTTAAAGATGGTTTAAGCGACCCAAATATTGCCAAAATCGAGAGCGTGGGCGGGTTTCTAAACTTCACTTTTGCGCCTGAATTCGTGGCAAAGCAAATGCTTGACAACCTTGTTTACACGCAAGAACAAATAAGTGCGACTTCGGGGATGGCGGGGAAAACTGTCCTAATCGAACACACCAGTATCAACCCGAACGCAAGCCCGCATATTGGTCGGGCAAGAAATGCTCTAATTGCGGACAGTTTGGTGCGAATTTTTAGGTTTTTGGGGTGGAAAACGGACACGCATTACTTCGTTAACGACGTCGGCAAGCAAATTGCGATGTTGGTTTATGCGACCAAAGACAAGCCGAACGTGACTTTTGACGAATTGCTTCAAATTTATATCGACATAAACGAGCAAGCGAAGGAAAATCCTCAAATCGAGGCGGAAGTTTTTGCGTACTTGAACAAATTCGAGAACGGCGACAGCAAAGTTATCGCCGAATTTAACCGAATTGTTAGCACGTGCATTAAGGGACAGACGGCGATTTTTAACGAATTGGGCATTACGTGGAACCATTTTGACTACGAATCTCGCTACATTCACGAGCATATTACGGATAAGGTTTTAGCCGAACTCAAGACGAAACCGCAACTTTTTGAGGACGAAAACGGGCGTTTGGTTATTGACCAGCATGGCGAAAAAATCGGTATCGACGACCCTATGCTTGTTGTGACCCGTCAAGACAAAACGAGTTTGTACGCTTTGCGGGATATTTGTTACAGCCTTGACAAAGCCCGTCAGCACGCCGACCGCAATATTTTGGTGCTTGGTGAGGACCAAAAAGTTTACTTCCAGCAAATTAGCGCCGTTATGCGACTTTTGGGCGAAGAGCCCGCCGAAGTTGTGCATTATTCCTTTGTTCTGCTCCCCGACGGCAAAATGAGTACCCGCAAGGGAACTGTCGTTCTTCTGTCCGATTTTATGCGTGAAATCGTGAGCAAAGCGGACGAAATTATCAAGGAAAAACGTGGAATTAGTGACATAAATAAGGCGAAAATCGTCGGCTATGGTGCGTTGAAATACAGCATTTTGAAGAGCAGTCCCGAGAAAAATGTGCTTTTTGATTGGAATAATGCGCTTAATTTTAACGGCGACAGCAGTCTTTATTCGCAGTATAATTACGCACGAATTCAGTCGATTTTGAGCAAGGCTGATTGTGATTTTTCTTCGGCGAATTTCGCCTTGCTTACGCAACCGACCGAACTTGCTTTGATTAAGCAGTTGTACAATTTTGAAAGTATACTCTACGCAACTTATCGCAACTTAAATCCTAGTATGCTGACGAATTATTTGTTCAGTTTGACCACGAAATTTAGCCAGTTTTACTCCGCCGAAAGTATCTTAAATGTTGACGATGTCGAACTCAAAAAAGCCCGCTTGTCGCTTATCGAAAAAACCGCAACCGTCATCAAAAATTGCCTAAATTTGCTCGGTATTGACACCGTTAATCAACTGTAAAAAATAATCAAAAAATACAAAAAAATCATAAAAATATAGAGAAAAAAAGAAAAAATTTAAAAATTGCGGAAAAATGCAAAATAAAATAATTCAATATTAAAAAAACAAAAAAATGTAAAAAAAACTAGGTAGGCACGTATAACGACATACGTAACTATCTAGTTTTGTTTCGTAACGACGACGGATTTTGTAGTTTAGGGGAGCGGAATATTAAATTTTCGTAGAGAAACAAGCAAGACTAGGAGCAAGGCTTTTTTTAGGCAGGCGCATAGTCAGTCCTATGTAGCTGTCTAAAAATAGCATAGCGACGTGGTATTGCGTAGTTTATATGCGAAAATTGTTTTTCCCTATTAGAAATTGCGCAAGTCTAGGAGCATGTCGAATTTTGTGAGGGCGTGTATTCTAATACTCAACTGAGCAAAATATCGACTCGTGACGCAGAATTGCACAATTTATACAGGGAAAAATTACATTTGCATTTGACCAAACAACCCCCCACCCCCCATCTCTCTCACAGTCTCCACAAAACTCTCGATTACCATATCGGGCTTTTGAGGAGTGGGATTTTTTGAAGGCCCTGCTTTGCCAACCGCTTTTGGCTTGTCTTTTCCTTTGTCTTTGCCTTTCGGCTTGCCACCAGACTTGCCACCTTTCTTTTTCGGCTTGGATTTCGGCTTGTTGCCACCGCCTTTGCTTACACCTTTTTTCTGCGCAGGGGCGGGCTTTTTGCTTAATGAGTTTAGAATCGACGATTGCGCTTCGCTTTCTTTCGGCAAAAGCGCTTTGACTTTCTCTTGATTGAGAGTCCGTTGCTTGATTTCTTCGCTTTTCTCTATGTATTTTGCGTCTAACAAATCCATACGGGCGGAAATTTCCGACTTGCCGAGCCGTTCCGCTTGCATTTGCAAAATTTCGTCAAGCAACTGATTTAGGAAGAAAAACCTCCGCCGACTAATTATCAAATACGGGTCAAGTTTGAGCCGTTTTTTGTTGAATTCCGCCATAATTACAGTCAATTCGGGGTCCATTCCTAGCATAAGTAGGCGGTGATTGAAGTAGATTTCCTCCAACTTTTCGTAGTAGTCCTCACTGCACGAACGCATTGTATAAAAGAGGTCGTAACGCTTTGCAAGGTAGTCCGCCTTGTATTTCCGCCCCTCTTCGCCTGTGTCGTCGCTTTCGTACTCACGCAAGTGAAAAACGTCCCGCATAAACTGGTCGTAAAGCTCGTCAAAACGATAGCAATATGTCGCAATCGTCGATGTTTGCGTGTCAAACTGAAAACCCGCCATTCTGTCGATTTGCTCGTCGAGTTTTAAGTAACAATAAGCGTCGCCGTTGTCCGTTTTAATCGGCGTTGTCACCAAAAACTTGAACGTGTGGTCACCCCAAAATCCTCGTGCGTGAATTCCCGATTCGTCGATGTAGTCAATCTTTTTCGGCATATCGATGAGGTCTTGCATAACGTCTTCGCTAATGTTGTACGTGCCAAATTCGTCATAATCGCCCACAAGGTCGTTAAAAAGCACGTCTTTGTAATTCGACAATTGCTGATAATCGTCCAAAGCCTCATCCTCTTCCGTCTCAACAGCTGAATCATCCTCCGAAACGGTATCAGTTGCGGGTTCGTCCTGAGAATTTTTTACAGCCTCACTTTCAGCACCAGTTTTCTTTTCCGAATCACCCTCGCTTGTGGCGGGAGTTTGAGCGGTTTTCTCCTCCGAAGATTTTGCTGAAGTATAAGCACTTTGAGAAGTTGGCGCAGAAGAAACGTCTTGCGTGCTATCTTGATTCGTGATAGTTTTTTCCTTATTTTCGTCCATTGTGATCATAATATCGCCTTTTTATAGTGATTTTAAATGCGCGAAAGCTATTATCTAACTTGCTCGGAAGCTTTTTCCTCTTTGCTACGGCTAGCCGAAGCCATTATTTGTTGCGCAAGTTCAGGCCACATTTTCGCAAATGCAAGCCACCACATTTTGCTACGTTTCCGCTTAATCGCTTTGCCATGCGCAAGCTTGTCGGAATTCGGCACATATAGGGCAAAATCGTAATTGTCCTCCGCCGTTCCCTCACGCATAACAATTTCGGCAAGTTCGTTGTTGTACGAACCAAAAGAGCCGTACTGCACACCGAATTCGGTCGCAAGTTTGCCATCGTTCACCTTATAAATATGCGCACTGATTTTCGCAATTTGGCGGGGCGAAGGTGTCAAGCCGTTCGCCATAAGTGTATTAATCATATTGAGCATTGCATTAACATCGCCACTTGCGATAACTTTATCCAATTCTTCTAACGCTTTTTGTCTAGCGTCGTTTGATTTTGTTTTAGCCATTTTATTCCCTCTTAAATTTATTGCACAAGCATTTCCTACGCAAAAGTCACAAACAAACAAATCCCTATGCTGTTTATATTATACAATCAAACGCAACCAAAAGTCAATTATTTAAGCAAAATTTATCACAGTAATCTTGCGACAAATTTCGTGGTGCGTTCCTTATATTATATATATGCCCGATTTTGAGGCGGATTTTGTGCGAATTGTGCTTTTAGTGTTTACAAAATCGCAAAAATTTGATATAATCAACGGTATAATCAAATTTTAGGAGAATTACAATGCTTGAAAAGCGCTATGATTTTAAGACAAGAGAACCATTTTGGCAAGAAAAATGGCAAGAGGACGACGTTTACAGTTTCGACCCTAGCGACCAAAATCGCTACATGATTGACACGCCACCGCCAACAATTAGCGGTAATATTCATATGGGTCACGTCTTTAGTTACTTGCAAATTGACGTAATCGCTCGCCACCAAAGAATGCTCGGGAAGTCGGTTTATTTCCCGTTCGGCTACGATGATAACGGTTTACCAACCGAGCATTACATTCAGCGCACGCAAAAAATCAAGATGAGCGAAATCAGTCGCAGTGATTTTGTGAAGATTTGCGCTGACAAAACTGTCGAAATGAAGGGCGTTTATCGGGATATTTTCCGCCACGCAGGAATTAGTGCGAATTTCCAAAACACTTACTCAACTTATTCGGAAAACACGCAGAAAATCAGCCAGCTGTCTTTCCTGGAACTCTACAAAAAGGGCTTGATTGAACGGAGAAATTCCGCATCTTTGTGGTGTCCTGCGTGCTGTACAGCAATCGCACAAAGCGAAGTTGATTCGGTGGAGATGGACAGTTTTATGAACTACATTTCGTTCGGCGTCAAGGGAAGCGATGAGCGGTTGAAAATCGCCACCACCCGCCCCGAGCTTTTGAGTGCGTGCGTGTGTGTTTTTGTTCATCCTGACGACACCAAGCGGGCGCATTTGGTTGGGCAAACGGCGATTAGTCCGATTTACAACAAGGAAGTGCCGATTATTTCTAACCCTGATGTCGACCTAGAGAAAGGTACGGGTGCGGTTATGTGCTGTACTTTCGGCGACGAGGCGGACGCAAAATGGCAAAAAGAGTACAATCTACCTGTGCTTGAAGCGATTGGTTTTAACGGGCGTATGACAGCACTTGCGGGCGAACTTGAGGGGCTGAAAGTTGCGGAAGCGAGGGCAAAAATCATCGAAAAATTGCGTGAAACGGGCATTTTGTACGACCAAACTGCAATTACGCACGCTGTTTCGACGCACGAGCGTTGCGGGACTGCGATGGAAATTATGGTCAAACCGCAGTGGTTTATCAAGCTTCTCGACCACAAGCAAGAAATTTACGATGCGGGACTGAAAATTAAGTGGTATCCCGAGCATATGCAAAAGCGTTTTCTTAATTGGGTTGAGGGGCTGAAGTGGGATTGGTGTATTTCCCGTCAGCGTTTCTTTGGGATTCCGTTCCCGATTTGGTACTGTGCTGATTGCGGTCAAATTATGCTTGCAGATGCGGACGATTTGCCGATTGACCCGACTGCCGTTATGCCAAAATGCGCTTGCTCAAAGTGTGGCGGGCGGAATTTTGTGGGCGAAACGGACGTAATGGACACGTGGGCGACGAGTAGTCTTACCCCGCAAATTAGTTGCGACTTGATTACTCACAAGGGGCTTGACGACTCTTACACCCCGCTCGATTTACGCCCAAATGCGCACGATAATATTCGTGTGTGGGACTTCTACACGATTGCGAAATCGCTCCTGCATTTTAACAAATTGCCTTGGGAAAACGTGATGATTAGCGGTTGGGGTTTGAGTGCGACGGGTACAAAACTTAGCAAGTCAAAATCTAACGGCGGTACGCTTTCCCCTGACGAAGCGTATACGAAATTTTCCGCTGATGTCACTCGCTATTGGGCAAGTAATGCAAGTCTTGGCAAGGACGTTTACATAAAGGACGAGGAATTCAACAACGGCACGAAATTAATGAATAAATTGTGGAATGCGAGCCGTTTTGTGCTTTCCTTTATGGACGGCTACGATTTCGACGCACCGCAAGAGATTTTGCCAATGGACGCTTGGATTCTTGAGTGCTACAAGGACACTTTCGCAAGATTTAACAGTGCTTTGAGTAAGTACGAAATGGGTTTGGCGCTCAACGAGGTTGAGAAGCTTTTCTGGAATTTCTGCGACAACTATATCGAAATTGCCAAAAATCGCTTGTACAAGCCTGAAATTTACGGCGAAAATGCCAAAAAGTCGGCGCAGTTCGCTTCGAGCAAGGTGCTTTTGGGGTTACTCAAAATGCTGGCGATTTATATGCCTCACGTTACGGAGGAAATTTATCAAGACGCTTTTTCTAAATTTGACGGCGGGAAGTCGATTCACCGCAGTGGTTACTTGCGTATTGACGGCGAAATTGACGGCGATTTAATCGCAAAAGGTAATGCCGTTTGCGACATCGTGGGCGAAATTCGTGGCTATAAATCTCGCAACAATTTGAGCTTAAAAGAGGCTGTTTCTCGTGTTCGGGCAACAACGAAATTCGCTGATTTCGTGATTTCGTGTGTGGACGATATCAAGGCAGTCGGCAATGTTACCGATTTTGAGGTTACTTCAGGCGACTTCGCGGTTGAAATTGAATAAAAATTAAAAAGTACAGATTTGTCACTATCCCCCCTTGTTTTATGCAGGATAGTAGCAGATTTTTGTCACTTACCTATCAAAAACACACTTTTGGACGTTTCGTTTCGGGTGTGTTTTTTGGTTTTTGTGGCTGAGGGTAAGCCGAGAACTTTTATCCGCTATGAAAAATTCAAAGAAAAACGCAAAAGGGTATTGAAATATGCGCAAAGTTGTGATATAATAAGAAAAATCAATCGAGGTGAGATTATGACTGAAGACGCTAAAAATAAAAAAAGTAATGTTGGCGTAGTTTTGGTAAACGATTTGGGTTTTTATATGAAGTACTTTCACCCTCTAAACGAATTGCTTGACAAAAAGGGCGATTGTAGTTTTCTTATTGTAAATGCGAATTATTTCCACCCAACAAATACTCAAGTTTCTCCACCAAAGTGGCCTTATGATAACCCATGGCGTCCGCCTGAATACGGCAAACCTTTAGTGCTGATTGCGGACGGGAAAGTGCCGAAAGATTTGGCGGAAATGTACAAAATGACTTATTCGCTGGACGGGAAATTTGGCAAAATTGCCGATTTGGGATACTTGTGTGTGCCTGATATTGAGAAAATTTGTCAATATTTGTCATCGAACAGTTCGATTTTGCAAAAGCAAGCGATGAAAATTATGCAACGTGATAAGTCAATTATTGATATGGTTTACACTGCGCTAGAAATTCAAGACGATATCAAGAACGAAAAATTACGGAAACAGACGATGGATTCGTATTTCCACGCAATTTGGTATGGTGTTTGTCCTTTGCCTCTTGAGTACGGAATCAATCTTCCAAGCGTGCTTATTAATAGAAATGAACGGTTGCGTTTGGCGGAAGGGTCGGAAGAAAAATATGCAGAACTTGTGCAGACAGCCTCAAAAACTGTGCTTGACGAGGGGCGACAAATTATGAACAAACAGCGCCAGCAATCTCGCTAATAGGAGTAAATTATGACAACTGAAAACAACAAAGAAACACCGAAATTTCAAGGTGTTGTGCATATTACCAAACCGAACGATTATTTTGGCACAAAAATTTCTGACAAATCGATTTTCGGGGTGAAAAATTTTACCGAATTGGGTTTTAAGCCAGTAGATTCGCCAGGTCTAACAAAACCGATAATTTATATGCCCGCAAATATGCAAGAAGCGAGCAATAACAAACTGCTTAAGTCCTTTTTGTATCGTGATAAATGGGAATATTTGCGTCGGGCTCAACTTGATATGGCGTGTAAATTTGAGGACACTTTGGCGTATCGTGAGAAAAACGGAATCACTACCGACCGTGTTTTGCTTTTGGGCTTGCAGTACTTTATGCTAGGAATGTTGTGCTACTCGAATTTCAATTTTATGATTGATTTTAACGAACTGAATCGAATTTCGCTGAAGCCGACCGAAGGGGCGCTAAAGGATCTGTATATCCTCAACGCTTGTGCGCTACAAAATCTGAATTGGATAATCACAACAAAATCGACGCTAAATAATGAATGTCCTATGCTTGCAAAAAAGCAGTTTTTTGAGGCGCTGAAACTTAAAAATCCGCCAAAATACACTGAAAAAACGGGAGAGCAGTATTTGGAGCGCTATGTTTATTTGCGGGACAAAGTCCTTGAAAATCAATCTCTCAAGCCGTGGGGTTATGAACCTTACAAAACAGATTTGACAAAGGAATTCTTGGAAAAAGAATTCAAGGATATGAAAGATAGCTGTAATCAACCAGCACTACAAAAATAGGCAACCCGCCTATTTTTTTGTATAATTCTTAATTTTCTTCGTAAAAAGCCGTAAAATGCAAGAAAAAAGGGTGAATTTTATGCAAAATTTCGAATTTTGGGTATTGACAAATTGCAAATTTATGCTATACTAAATTCGTAATTATAAGGAGAAGGGATAAAATGGAAACAAACACTAGCAAAATTATCTTTACTGGGACAGTAGAATCGCAAGGCGATTTTCAAATTGAATTGGACAACAGCGAAATCACGTACGAGGATATTGTAACAAGCCTTAGTACTATAGAAATTAGTAGAGCGTCTATCAATGAATTGCATTACAATATGCAGACATTACAAGAATACTTGAATAAATTTGCTTTGAAATCGCAAAAACATCAAGCAACTTTGGAGCAATGTCTAAATATGGAAAAGGTTGACAATCCTTTTGAACACTTTACCACTATAATTGACGCTTATTCTTCGCTAATCGTATGTTCTTCAAAATTTATGGAGATTTTGGACGAGCAAATATCGCTTGAATTGCAAAATGTTGACCCGTTTTACGCAGATATGAGCAAGGATATCGATAGGGTGCAGAAAAATATTGCAGTTGTTTTTGCGCAATTTGGTGAAAAGCTCTTGCAAGAAACTGGTCTGAAAATTGAGGACGCAAATAGCAATAGCCTTAACGATATGTTGGAGGATATTCGTGGCGAATTTGACCAACTCAAAGAAGAGTGCAAGGAAATGCGCAGTGAAATGGTTGAGTTGTGTGAAAAACAGTGCGAAGCTTGTCTGTCTTGTTTTCAATTGTATGATGCAAAAATTTCGGACGTACTCGATAAAGATTTGGCTTGCCTTGTCGCACAAAGCAAGGAATTGAGCAGAATTTGTGAAAACTACCACGTGCAAGCAAAAGACGTTATCAATAAGGAATTATTGGCTAGCGACGGCGTTAAAAAGCAATTTGTAGAAAGCATTAACACCTATTTGACAGGCTACAAAAGAGCTTACGGTATGCAAAGAGACGAAGGAATTAACGCAAAAAATACTCTTAAGAAAATGGCAGATATCGTAAAAGACCCTAGCGCTTACGTTACCGTTTACGATAGTAAGGGTCGTAAAATTCACAAAGAAAAGAAGGAACTTACCGAAACTCAAAAATCGAATCTCAGCAAAATTGCCGAAGCTGACAAGCAGATTGACAACGATATGAATACCGTACGCAAGAATTACAAAAACGATTCAAACGAAGTTAAAACTCGTGCGGACGCAATCTCTATGAGTTTCCAAGACAAATTCTAATCTAAATTAAGTCGTTTTTTAAGTTAAAAATCAAAAACCGAGAAAATTCTTCTCGGCTTTTTTGTTTTTGTGTGAATTTTTGTATATTTTTGTAAATTATTGTACTTTTTTGTATACTTTTGTGAAGTGTTGTGAATTTTTGTAAATTATTTTACATTTTTGTATATTCTTGTATTTTTGTGTATTTTCTTGTGAATTTTTGTGCATACTTGTATTTTATTGTATATTTGTGTACAAAATTGTATTTATGTGTATTTTTGTGTTCATTTTTTTATAAGATTGTATAAAAAAGTACACTTTTGTGCTTTTTTGTGCAGAAGTGTACTTTTGTGTATAGTGTTGTATGTTTTTGTACAAAGTTGTATTTTTATGTAATTTTTTGTACATTTTGGAATAATTTTGTAGATTTTTGTACAAATTTTACCATTTCCAGTTGAGAATTTCTGGCATATCAATACCGTTTTCGGCGACGTATTCGCTATGCTTTGCGAGTTTGTCGTTGATGATTTTTTGGATTTCGTTCTTGCGTTTTTTAGGGATATCGACATACCTTAGCACCTTTAGAAGCAAGTGGTAGCGGTCGATTTGGTTGCGGACACGCATATCAAACGGCGTGGTAATCGTGCCTTGCTCACAATATCCGCTGACGTGCAAATTCTGGTTGTTGCGTTTGTAGGTCAGCTGATGAATTAGCCTTGGGTAGCCATGGAAATTGAAGATAATCGGCGTTTTTTTGGTAAAAATCTCGTCATATTCGTCATCGGTTAGCCCATGCGGGTGCTGTTCGTGGCTGACAAGTTTCATCAAATCCACGACGTTGACGAAACGCACGTTAATTTCGGGCAGATATTCACGCACGAGCGAGGCGGTCGCCATCATTTCCAAAGTTGCGGTATCGCCACAGCACGCAAGCACGATGTCGGGGTTGTCCTTGTCGCCTTGACACGCAAAATCCCACACACCCAAGCCCGCTTCGGTATGCGCTTTCGCCTTTGCGGGAGTCAGCCACTGAAAACTAGGGTGCTTGCTAGCGATAATCACGTTGATTTTGTTCTTGGAGCGGGTGCAGTGGTCGAAAGTGTAAAGCAGTGTATTGGTATCAGGAGGCAAGTACATACGGACAAATTCCGCCGATTTGCTACTTAAATGATCCAAAATTCCTGGGTCTTGGTGCGTAAAGCCGTTGTGATCCTGTTGCCAAACGTTGCTCGTCAGCACTAGATTCAGCGAAGAAATTTGCTCCCGCCAAGTAAGTTCGCTACAAACTTTCAGCCATTTTGCGTGTTGCGAAACCATACTGTCCACCACACGAATAAACGCTTCGTAACTATCGAACATACCATGACGCCCCGTCAGTAGATACCCCTCAAGCATACCCTCGCAAAGATGCTCCGAAAGGAAACTATCCATCACTCGCCCGTTTGGACTAAGGAAGTCATCAGTCGGCAGAATTTTCTCGCCAAAAGCACGATTTTCCGCCTCAAAAACCCGATACATACGGTTGCTCATCGCCTCGTCGGGACTGAAAATGCGGTAATTTCGGTTGTCGTGGTTGAGCTTGAACAAGTCACGAACGTAACCGCTTAATTCCAGCATATCTTGAGTGCGGACGCTTCCTGGCTTCTTAAATTGCAACAAATAGTCGCTGACTTTCGGGGTGATAATCGGTTGCAAAAGCTTACCGCCGTTTGCGTGCGGGTTCGCACTGATTCTGCGGTCACCTTGAGGCAAAATTTCTTGAATTTCGGGCATAAGGCGGGCGTTTTCGTCAAACAATTCCTCAGGTTTGTAACTGCTTAGCCAGTCGCTGAGAATCTCCAAATCGTCCACCGTTTTAACTTCCACAGGAATTTGGTGCGCCCTAAAACTGCCCTCAATCGTCTTGCCATTTACCGTCTTTGGACACGTCCAGCCCTTTGGCGAAATCAATATAATCATCGGGTTCGGGCGACGAGATTTGGACTTTTTGCTCTTGCGAATCGCCGTTATGCAACTGTCCATCGCCTTTGCCATCGCCTTGTGCATTTTCATCGGGTCGCTTCCCTCCACGATAATCGGAGCATAGCCGTACCCCTCGAAAAGTTTCACCAACTCCCCACGTGGCATTCGCCCTAAAATTGTCGGGTTGCTAATTTTGTAGCCGTTGAGGTGCAGAATCGGTAGCACGTTGCCGTCCGTTTGCGGATTGAGAAGCTTGTTTGCGTGCCAAGAAGTCGCAAGCGGGCCTGTTTCCGCCTCGCCGTCACCCACAATGACGGTCGCAATCAAGTCGGGGTTGTCCAAAACCGCCCCGAAACCATGCGCCAAACTGTAGCCCAATTCCCCGCCCTCGTGAATCGAACCAGGAACTTCGGGCGAAACGTGACTTGAAACGCCGTTTGGGAAACTAAACCGCTTGCACAACCGCTCAATTCCCTCGTAATCAAGGCTAATTTCGGGGTAAATTTCGCTGTAAACTCCCTCAAGGTAGGAATTCGCTATGTAAAAATTCCCGCCATGACCTGGCCCCGCAATCAACATCATATTCACGTCGTATTTCTTGATAACTCGGTCACAATGCGCATAAATGAAGTTCTGACCTGGCACCGTTCCCCAATGCCCGACCACTTTTTTCTTCACGTGACTTAGCTTAAGCGGTGTCCGTAAAAGCGGATTTTTCAGCAAATACAACTGCGCACAACTCAAATAGTTTGTCGCCCGCCAATACTTATTTAATTTCTCCAAATATTGCTCGCTCATAAATTCATCAAACATCTTCGCACCTCATAAATTTTAAATAGTATATCACAACTCGCCGAAAAAATATATCGTTTTGCACCATAATTTATAATTAAATTCAATTTTTGTGCTTTTTTGTGCTTTTTTGTGATTTTTTGTACATTTTTGTATATTTTTGTATATTTTTGTTGCTTTTTGTATGTTTATGTAGTTTAAAAAATTAAAGAAAAATACTCAAAAATTGTCGAAAAACAAAAAAGTTATCCACATTAGTGTGGAAATGTGGATAACTTTTGTTGTAAATATTGCAAAAAATCGGGGTTTAGTGACAATTTTGGGGTATTAAGTGCATTAATTTTGCAATTAAAGTAGGAAAAGCACAAAATTCTTGTAAAAAATTGATTTTGCAGTTCGCCACGAAATTGCAACTACACGTTGAATTTAAACACAATTACATCGCCGTCTTGAACGACGTAGTCTTTGCCCTCCAAACGAATCTTGCCCGCTTCTCTCGCTTGAGCATAACCGCCGTATTTTACGAGGTCCTCGTAACTTATGACTTCCGCCTTGATAAAGCCACGCTCAAAATCGGAGTGTATAACTCCCGCCGCTTGAGGTGCTTTCGTGCCTTTTTTGATTGTCCACGCACGCACTTCCTTTTCGCCAGCAGTCAAGAAACTAATCTGCCCTAGCAGTGCGTAGCACGACTTGATTAGACGATTCAAGCCCATTTCTTCAATTCCGTATTCCTTCTTAAAAAGCTCCAAATCTTCTTTACCAAATTCGCTAAGCTCGTCTTCAATCCTTGCGCTAATCGGAATCACTTCGCTATCTTCCTTTTTGGCAATGTTGCAGAGTTCTATAACTTTGGGGTCGGTATAACCGAAAGTCAACTGCACTGGGTCAACGTTTGCTATGTAAATAGTCGGTTTTGCGGTGATGAAAAACGCTTCACGCAAAATTTTCTTCTGTTTCTCGTCTTCTAGCTTAACCGTCCTAGCAGGCAACCCTTTGTCCAACTGCTCACGCACTAGCATAAAAACGTCTTCCTGGTCCATTGCGTGTCTGTCACCCGTACGAGCGAGTTTTATGGCACGATTAAATTGTTTATTAAGCGAATCGATATCCGCCATAATCAACTCGTAATTAATCGTTTCGACGTCACGAGTGGGGCTAATGTCGCCGTCAACGTGCAGAATATCTCTGTCGTCGAAACAACGCACAACGTGTAAAATTGCGTCCACTTCACGAATATGCGAGAGAAATTTATTCCCAAGTCCCTCACCCCTACTTGCGCCACGCACCAGCCCTGCGATATCAACGAATTCAATCGTAGCTGGGGTGATTTCTTGCGTCGAAAACATTTTGCCCAAAACCTCAAGTCTTTCGTCGGGAACAGCAACAACTCCAACATTTGGTTCAATCGTGCAGAACGGATAATTCGCACTCGGTGCTTCCCCGTTTGTCAACGCATTAAATAACGTACTTTTGCCAACGTTTGGCAATCCAACAATACCTAATTTCATAATTAAAAATTCCTTTTCGTTTTATTTGGTTCCTAATTGTACCCTACATTTGCAAAAAAGTAAAGTCAAAAACGGAAAATTTATTCAAAAATTTTAATTTTTGCTAGTAAAGTGGGCTTTTTTATTTGTTAAACTGCGTCAAAATGTGTTATACTAACTAAAAAGGATAGAGAGGTTATTTCACTATGGATAATTATGATAATTATTACGGCAATCAATCGCAATCCAACACGACTGCGAACTACCAAAATCAAACAAATCAAAACGCTATGCAAGGGGCAATTCCTGTTAGCCCTGCGAATTTCAATCAAATTGCGCCACAGCAAAACACTGCGCAACAATTTCCGCACCCAGCAGTTCAGTCGCAAAACACCCCGCAATCGATTAGCGAGCCAACAACTTCGGCAAATGAAACATTTAGTTTTCAAGACCCGAATAGTTTTGTGCCACAATCTTTGCGTTCGTTTAATACGTATGGCAAGTATTTTACCACTCGTGGACGGGACAAGTTGGGGCAAGAAACCAAATTTTATTTCACTCAAGAAGAGCGAGATTATTTGACCAAATTTGGCATTTCGGCGCAAGAATTTTACGACCAATATCAGTCAAAATTGGGTGGCGAATTCGTAAAAGGCGACCCAACCCGCTCCCCTGCGTTCGTCGGGCCAACTTATCAAGACCCAAGCAGTTTTGTGCCAACTGATATGAGGAAGCACTGCCCTGACCGTAATTATTTTAAATATGTAATTCGTGACGAAGTCGGGCTTCAAAAAGAAGTATATCTTACGCAAGAAGAGATTGATTTTACCCGTATGGCGAGCATTGATATTAGCACGTATGTGAATGTGTACCAAAAGGAATTTGACTACGACAAGGGTCAAATGGAGCGTGAGACGAGTAAACCCGCTGTGCAAATGCCACAAAACACAACAGCAACGCAATACGCAAGCGCAGAAGCAACGGCACAAATTAACGTTCACAACAATTTAGCCAGTTAATTAAAGGAGAACATTATGCAATATAGGATTTTTGACGGCGATATGGAACGCTGGGATGAAGAAGAGATTAATCTCTCCCCTGAGGAATTGCGCCGTCGCTTCGGGCTTCCGCCTTTACCAAACACCGCCGATAGTAACCCAAACGAGCAGACGCAAAATAGCAAAACTGACAATATTCACATACCTGTCGACAAAGAAAATGCTCACAAAATAACGGCGCCCGCTTATGATGTTTTTGACCAAGAATTAGCGGACAAGCAGTTTGCGGAATTTTTGTCAGCGGGCAACCCACCCAAAAATCAAGACGACTAATTTCTTGGGTTAAATTTTAATTAAGTGACAGCAAAAATCAACAAGAAAATAAAGGGGCGGAAAATGAAGAGTTTTTCAACTTTGAATAAAATTAGACAACTAAAGCAAGGTTCCGAACACAAGCAAGCTAAATCCAAAGCCGAACGAAACGACGACGTTTTTTATCGTGAAGAAAATCCAGCGCTTTTTGACGCTGTGCGACAAACTCTTGAAGCGATGTATAAAGAGGGTTTTACTGATAGTTCGGGCATTGTTCACCCGCCACAAGAAATTAAATTTGGCGACTCGCTATATGGCGAAACTTTGGACAATTGCAAACGTTTAGATTTGTTGAGTTATAAGGGCGAAATTAATTCGCTAGAGGGTATCGGGCATTTGCGGAATTTGACGTTTTTGGACTGTTCGAATTATAGTGAGAATTCAGACATATTCGATTATGAAAGAATTAAAAAGTATGTTACAGCCAAATATCCAAATACCGAAATATCACCTGAGGAATATCCTTATATAGCAAGACACTTGTATGAGGGTAAGCAAATTCACGATATAACCCCGCTTTATTCGTGCAAGAAATTAGTAACGTTATGTCTTGACAACCAAGACTACATTACTGATTTTGATGTTGGGCAGTTTCCCGAATTAAAGCAACTCGGTATGCGAAATTGCCAAAATTTGACACGTGTGACAGGGTTTACCAACCTAAAAGATATTGACAAAATGTTTTGCGACCAAAAAACTGCGAACGAGTATTTTTTTGACTTTAACAGGTCTTCTCAACTCAGCTCTCTCCCCGACCTTATTGGCTTGTTGGATAGAGCTATGAATCAGAAATCTAAGGTAAATTTTTTTGTGCCTACATTTTGCTTTCCAGTAAATACTTTTTTTCGGCTCGCTAACAACGAAACTACTGCTAGATTTTTGGCTGATTACGACAAATTTTTGCAACGCTACCCTTGTTACGACCTAATTAACTGGGCGGAAAACCCTGACAAGAATAGAAGCGGTTGGAATACTAGGCAAGCATTTATGCTAAAATCACGAATTGACGAAATTACAAACACTGTTTGCGACCCAAACGATTCAACTATTCAATCGCTATATAATGTGTATCAATGGATAACAACTAACGTTATCTATGATGAAGCGAAAACATATAAGGAACGCTCGCTGTTAGGTTCTCCCGCTCATTTTAATCATTATACCGAATTATCTCCCAAACTCAGAAAAAATTACCACTTCAATACTCAAGACGCAATTAATAATAGAGATGAAATTCTAAAATACGTCAATCAGTCCTATAGTGATTTCCAAGATAACGACCTTTTGATAGATCTTGCCCTTGACCGTTCTTTGATTCGCTCGTCTTTTTCGGCGCTTTTTAATCAAAAAACGATTTGTGCGGGCTTTAGTAACCTTTTTAATGCATTTGCAATTAATATGGGTGTCAATGCTGTGGACTGCTACTGCTATTCACGAGATTATTCAGGGGATTATGGGCGGTCCAATCATCAAATTTCGCTAATCGATATATACGAGGGGGAACAAAAACAAACATTAGCTTTTGACCCTACACAAGACTCTGTTGACCCAATTAACCGCAGATTTTGTTGTTTTGGTATGGGGCAAGACGAAACACGCAAGTATTATGAGGTTGGCGTCAAAAACGTAGGCAAAGTGCATGGAGACTCCCTCACTGATTATTTGGACGAGCTTGAAAAGAACTGTTGGCTAAGCAAACAGACTGCAGAATTTCGAAGCCAACTTGATCAGCTACGACTTCAGCGAATTTCGGACAACCAACAGCAAAAAGACATAATAAAGCAAGACCTGATCGCAAGGGGTATTGTTCCTAACAAAGATTCGTCTAGTGACCAAACCACCCCGCAACCCGCAGTGACCGAGACGGAACAAAACGGACAGTCTGCGGAAGTTAACCCGCAAGCAAGTTCGGGTCAGTCTGATATTTCAAAAAACATAGATTTGGAGCGGTACTGATTTTGGTATATATTATATAATGATAAAGCGACTTTTTTATAGCGACTAAATTGTAAAAAAACGGGAGGAAAAACAGTGAAAATTCCATTTGGAATGAATTTAGACGAAATTTATAGCGAATATCAAACGAGCGGAAGCGGATTGAGTTCGGCGGAAGCAAAAAAGCGTTTCAACGAAAACGGCGCAAACGAGTTGCGGGGCAAAAAACCCAAAGGCGCTTGGGCGAGATTTTTCGGGCAGTTCAAAGATTTAATGCTGATTATTTTGCTAATTGCGTCCGTCGTGACGGCGATTATTTCAATTGTTCATCACGAATATATGGATTTAATCGATAGCGGGATAATCTTGGGCATTGTCATCATTAATGCGATAATCGGGTTCGTGCAGGAAAGCAAGGCGATTGACGCCCTATCCGCCCTCAAAGATATGAGCGCCCCGACGGCAAAAGTCTATCGCAACGGGCAGTTGATTGAAATTCCCGCTCGTGAAGTCGTTGTGGGCGATTTGGTGCATTTGGAGGCAGGCGACGTGGTTTGTGCGGATTGCTACCTTGCGGAAGCACACAGTTTGCGTTGCGATGAGAGTTCGCTTACGGGTGAATCGGTTGAAGTCGAAAAGCAAGCAAACATCGCTCTTGCGGTTGGTACGGGAATTGGCGACCGCATAAATATGGCACATTCGGGTTGTGTAGTCACCTACGGGCGAGGGCTTGGCGTGGTTGTCGCAACGGGTATGGATACCGAAATGGGCAAAATTGCCAAAATGCTTGACAACCAGCCCGAAGAACAGACGCCGATTCAACAACGTCTCAAAACTCTCAGCAAAATCATCACTTTCGGTGTTGTGCTAATCGCCTTGTGCGTGTTCACGATAAACATTGCAGGCGGGACGCACACGATTACCGAATCGCTTTTGCTTGCGATTGCGCTTGCTGTGGCGGCGATTCCCGAAAGTTTACCAGCGGTCATTACGATTATACTTTCTTTGGGCGTGTCCCGAATGAGCAAAAAACGGGCAATTGTCAAGAAATTACACGCAGTGGAGACTTTGGGCGCTTGCAAAATAATTTGTACGGACAAAACGGGTACGCTTACGCAAAACAAGATGACTGTGGAGAATTTTTACGCAAACGACAAAATTTACGACAACAGCAATTTGGAGAAACTTCGGAGCAAGCACTTCTTTAATTGTATGGTGCTATGTAACGACACGACGCTTAACGGCGAAAAACTCGTCGGCGACCCGACCGAAACAGCACTAATTTCAGTTGCGCAAAAATGCGGGCAAAATGTGGAGAAATTACGGGAAAATCACCCTCGACTAAACGAATTGCCTTTTGATAGTATTCGCAAGCTTATGACGACTTTTAACTCAATTGACGGCGAAGTTTACGCCTACACAAAGGGCGCTCCTGATGTCGTTTTGGAGCGGGCGACCGCCTATGAAATTGACGGCGAAATTGTTCCGCTTAACAAGAACTTGCGGGAGGAAATTGACTCGCAAATCGATACTCTAGCACAAAAGGGTTTGCGGACGCTTGCGCTCGCTTATCGGGTTAAGAAATCCGCCGTCGCAAGCGAAAACGACGAGCATAAACTCGTATTTTTGGGGCTAGTCGCTATGCGTGACCCTCCCCGCCCTACCACGATTGAGGCGGTGAAAACAGCAACGGAAGCGGGCATTAAGACGATTATGATTACGGGCGACCACGTACTGACCGCCAAGGCGATTGCTAGCGAAGTTGGGATTTTCCACGACGGCGACAAGGTTTTGACAGGAACGGAATTGGACGAAATGAGCGACACTGATTTTGAACGGATTTTGCCGTATGTGTCCGTTTATGCAAGGGTTAGCCCGCAAAACAAATTGCGTATCGTAAACGCTTGGAAGTCCAAAGGCGAAATCGTCGCTATGACGGGCGACGGCGTCAACGACAGCCCAAGCATTAAGTCGGCGGACATCGGTATCGGTATGGGCAAAACAGGTACTGAAGTCACCAAGCAGGTGTCCGATGTGGTGCTTACTGATGATAATTTTGCGACCATTATTGGCGCTGTTAGTGAGGGGCGGACGATTTACACAAATATCAAAAAAGTCGTTCAGTTCCTACTCGGCACAAATATGGTGGAAGTGCTTTCGATACTGTTGATTACATTTTTGTATCCAAAATTTGGGTTCTTGACAGCACTGCAAATTTTGTTTATCAACCTCGTGACCGATTCCCTACCAGCAATTGCGCTTAGCGTGGAACGGGCGGAAAAAGACAATATGAAAATACCGCCTCGACCTCGAAATGAGGGGCTTTTTGAGGGAATTAAGCTCGCTATGTTTATCCAAATTTTATGGCAAACAATGTGCGTTCTTGCGACTTATGAAACGTGCATATTGCTCACAAACAGCAGTAGTTTGGCGATTACAATGTCCTTCCTTGTGTTAGGGATTTCGCAAATATTCCATATAATTAACGTGCGCCACACCCACAGCATTTTCGTAAGCAAGGTCTTTACGAACTGGGTATTTTGGACGACTATGGCAATTGCGCTTGTGCTGAACGTTCTTGTTGTTACGATTCCGCCTGTTGCCGAAGTCTTTGGACTAATTCCGCTAACATTTACGCAATGGCTAATCGTGTTCGGCGTGTCAATATCAATCGTGCCTATAATGGAACTTTACAAACTCGGCAAACTTTTGCTACAAAAATACACCCAAAATCAAAGAAAATAGCGGTTAAAAAATACAAAAAATACCTAAAAAATACAATTTTGTACAAATTTATACAAAATTATACAACAAAGCGGGCGAAAAACCCGTTTTTTGTTTTGCGTTGGGAATTGTTGGGTGCTAAAAATTTTTCGTCAAAACCCTTGACAAATTCGCTATTTGTGATAAAATTAGGACGAATACGGCAGTTCGGGGTGAAGTTATGAAAACACAAGCAACAATCAACGACAAAATGAGCATTATCGCAAAAGTAAACGAGGTTATGAGCGGGCTTTCGCCACAAGATAAAATCGCCTATAGCGTCGCAAGGCAGTATGAGTGCAATCAAGCTCACAAGCAAGCGGACAGCATTATGGCAAATGCGGAGAACGAGAGACGACGTGCGGGGGCAAATGCGACGTTGGTTGCTTTCGGTATGTGTATCCCTATGATGAGTCTTTATGCGACGGGCGAAATCCCTTTTGAAGTTGGGTGTATTTTCGGCTCTGGGTTGGCGGTGTGTGTCGGTTGCTATGGTTATTTTGCTTTAAAATGCGCACTTACAAGAAAGCAACTTGATAAAGACTTAGCTGAGCATGAGACTATCAAAGACGCTTCAATGTCGGTTTGCAAGAACGACAAAAATGTGCAAGAATACAAATCAAATCTCAGGGCAGAAATCGACGCTTCCCGCTCCAACAACTCCGAGTTGCAAAGATAATTTATCAAAATTAATGCAAATCGCAGTAATTTTATGCAAAAAAAGTGAACAAAGATTGATTTTTTATAAAAAATTTTGAGAAAAGGTATTGACAAAATAAAAATTAATGCTAAAATATGCATATATTAATTCGAAGGGAGAAATATGTATGTTTAAGATTAAGAGGAAATTTAACAAAGAAACCGGGTATACAAAGGGTTATCAAGCAATTTATGAGCATTACACTCAAAAATTTGGTGAAGAGTATGCTAATCTGAATTCGCAAGAATTGAGAAAACTTAGCGAAGTAGAAAGAGCTAACAACGAAAGAGTTTGCAAGACTTCCGAAAAATACTATCGTACTTTAGACAAAGCTAAAGTGTTTTCAGCTGGTCTTGGGTATGGTGCTGTGTTAGGTTTAGTTACAAGTTACAAAGTATTTAATTGCGCTACTTATGATGACTTGCTATCGGCTTTTGCAGTTATTTGTTTTGCAACTGCTTGTTCTACTGCTTTTTATGGTGTGCAAAAAGCTATGGTGTTTGATGAAAGAGTTCGTGATATCAAAGCAACGGTTTTTGAGAAAATGGCAGATGAGAAGCAGACTGAAGAAGTGATGCCAGCAAGAACCATCCCGGTATCTTTATTCACTGATCAGGCTAGAAAAGAAATGAACAAGTAATTTATCATCATTTATCAAAACTACTTAAAATCGCCAAGACAACTTGGTGATTTTTTATATATTTGTGATTATTTTGCGAGCGAAATTATGACAATGTTGGGGCAAAAAAATTTCGGCTTGTTGGACTAGCGAAGAAAACTGCATAAAAACGCTTTTAAAAATTTATTTTGCGGGGAAAACAGCGAAAATTTCAAAATTTTTTAATAAAAAATTAAAAATGCTATTGACAAAATTCGCAAATGTGATAAAATAGTTGCAAAGAAATTTGGGGAGAATAATTATGACTAAAAAAACTACATTAGACAGAGAAAAAATTTTTGAGCAGGTCGCTGAGACTATGAGCGGGCTGAGTACTAGGGAAAAACTTGACTTCAACAGTATAAAAGAGTACGAGTACAAGATGAAGAAACTGCACGAGGACAACAAGCTTGATAGTTTGGCTGAGAAATCGCATGCGGCGGTTCGGAACATCCAGTCATTTATTGTTGGCTTGAGTATCACTCCGCTTGCAATCGTGCTTTTGAGTCACAAGATTACTACCGACATTGCGTTGCCTTGGTGTGCGGGTGTTGTTTTGGGTTATGGCGCTATGGGATATTACGCAATGAAATATTCGCAGGCGCAAAAGCAAAGTGCGGACGCTCTCGCAGAAAGTCATACGGTAATGGAAGCGTCTCAATTTGTGTGCGACAACGATGAAGAAGTTTGTGCTTTAGCGCTCGAATCTCGCTAGATTTCGCAAAATACAATTTGGGGAGATTTTGTTATGAAAAATTACGATTTAATTAGGCAATTTACCAAGAAAGAGGCGAAGATTTTCGACGGCTTTTACAAACAATACGCTGAACAGTGTGCGAATAAAAGCGTAGAAGAAATTCAAGAATTGTGTGACCAAAAGGCGCTTGCTAGTCAAAATTACGAAGCAAACACTCAGTCCGAATATGAGAAATTCGACAAATTGACGCTTTATTCGGGGCTAGCGTGGACTGGAATTGTTGTAGGCGGAATGGTTGTCGATATGGCTTGCGGGCTTGATTTAACAGGCGTTGCGGTTTTCACTGGTGTTGGTGCAACCGCAGTAGCGAGCATATTGTACTGTTCTACAAAGCAACTGAAAATTCTCAGAAACAGAATAAGCAACAGCTTGGAGGAACTTGCAATCATCAACGTGCTTGACGACAAAACCGATGGCATGATTTTGCAAGCTACAGCAACCGCCCACGACAGCAATAAATCAGAGCAATCGGCACCGCAAGACATTTACGCTGAAGCGGTGGAATCGGCAAGCTTCAATAACTCAAGATAGTAAATTTACAGTCAAAAAATCAAGCGAATTCGCTTGATTTTTTTGTTTAAAATCTACAAAAAATCGGCAAAATTCCGCAAGCAAAGTAAATTCGTCCCGCAAGTTATGGAGAACGCAAGAAAATTTTGTGTAGCACGCAAGTTTGGAGGGGCGGACGGTAATATTTATTGCAAAACGCTTGCAATTTGCGGGAATTTTGTGTAAAATTAGGTGAAAATCAACCAAAAGAGGTGAACAAAATGGCTTTTATCAAATGTCCAAGTTGCGGGAAAGAGATACAAGACACGTCGCACGAGTGTATTTACTGCCGATTCGATATGACGAATTACGACAGAGACACACGCATAAAAATCATCGTGCAAGACCCCAATATTTTGCCGTTGGGCAGTCGTACGCTATCAATTTACAATCGTGCAACGGGCGACCTAATTACCGAAGTGAGACTCGGCGAGATTATTTACATTACAATCAGCGAGCCAACCGAAATCGTGGTAACCAAAACCGCTTGGCAAAAAGGCAAGGCGATTTTGCGTGCAAAACCGAACGCAACCTACAAAATTTTGCTTAAAACGGGCTTTTTGTCCTCAAAAATCGTCGTAAAAGACATTACAAATAATCTTCTCGAAGCGGGCGACTTTGAGGATAATGACGACGAAAAGGACTAGAAACACAACAAAATGCAGACTTTAGTACTTCAAAAAAATTTCTCGCTTAACGGCAACACGCTCAAAGTTTTCGCTTGCTTTTGTATGCTTCTCGACCACATTGGGATGATTTTCTTCCCAAATATAGCGCTTTTTCGGGCTATCGGCAGACTTGCGCTACCAATTTTTGCGTTTTTTGTCGCCGAAGGTTGCAAGTACACGCACGACAAGACGCACTATCTTGTATTTATGGCGCTTTTGGGTGTAGCGATGATGTTTGTGCAATTTGCGGTGTCGGGAATAGTTTTCGGCAACGTGCTTGTGCTGTTTGCTCTTTCAATAATTCTAATCTATTCTTTTAACCGCTACAAAAAAGAGATTTTTGCTGACAAATTCAACCTCAAAAAGCAAATTCTCTACGGCTGTTGGTTTTTGGCGATGTTCGTTTTTTGTGGGGTATCCTGCAAAATTTTGTCAGTAGACTATGGTTTTTATGGGGTTATCCTACCATTTTTTGTAAGTATCCCCGATTTTAAGGGAATTGATGCAGGCGAGCTGAAACGCTTCGACGACCTCCACACCCGCCTACTATTTTTAGGAATCGCACTGATTTTGCTTACGATTGCGGGAAGTTATGCGGAAATTTTTGGCTTAGTTGCGTTAGTGCCGTTAATGTTCTACAATGGGCAACGGGGCGACCGAAAACTAAAGTACGCCTTTTATGTCTTCTATCCAACGCACCTCGCTTTGCTGTACGGAATTGCGCTACTTTTGTAAAATAAAATTCACTTAACACCTTGACGAAAAGCGATTTTTGTGTTATCATTATACTAACTTTGGGAGGATATAAATATGGCTACGACAAATATTGACCCTTGCAAAACACTACTGCACTACATTACTTACACACGTTCGAAATTTAACAATTATGCGACGTGCGAGCGTCAAATCCCCACTCGTGATATGCGGAAAATGATTTTTCCGAAAGACTGCACGAGTTTCGAGCTGTTTGATAAAGCGTGCAAATATGACGAGGTCGCTTGCAAAGTCTATGTTGGTGAGGTAATCAACCGCACACAATATTACATTGGAACGTCGTATACCCTTGTAAGTCTTGCGCAAGAAGTCGGCGGTAATTCCGAGATTTATCGACAAATTGCCGAAACAAAGCCAGAAAAAATCGTTAAAATTTATGGCGATGAATTTTTGAGTGTTCGCACCGAAGACTACATAATTCCGCCACAGCAATTAAGGTTCGCTAACGACTTTTATTGCGATAAAGATACTTCCCCAGCCCACGAAATGTCACGATAAGCGTTGGGCTTTTCTTTTTTGTATTTTTATGAGCATTTTTGTCTATTTTTCTACATTTTTGTCTATTTTTGTCTATTTTTGTGCAAACCTGTACTTAAATGTACTTTTTTGTACATTTTTGTAGAATTTTGTACAATTCTATAGTATGTTGTACTTTTCTGTAGTGTTGTGTAAATTTATGTATTTTTGTGTGCAGTCTTGTGTATTTTTGTGTATATTTGTATTTTTTAGTATTTCTTTGTATTTTTTTGTATAATTTTGTACAATCTTGTACATTTTTGTATAGCAAAACAAAAAAACGGGCGGAATTCGTCCGTTTTTGTAATTTTAGTATGCTTTTGCGAAATAGGTAATAAACCCCTCGCCGTCCTTTAATTCCTTGCCACAGCAAGCGCACTTATGCTTTTTGCCCGACTGGTCAAACGGCATACAACGGCTAGTAATTGCGGTGTCGTCCTTGAGTTTTTCTTCGCAAGAGCGGTCGCCACACCACGTAACACGCACAAAATTCCCCTCGTTAACCACACGCATCAAATCTTCACGATTATCAACTTCGACGATGTGCGCCTCAGTCTTTTTGCGAGCGGTTTCAAGCATATTCGCCTGAATTTCCTCAAGCAAAGCGAGAATTTGTTGCGTCAAGTCTTGCTGGCTAAGAGAAATTTTCTCCAAAGTGTCACGGCGGGCGACTGTCACAACGCCGTTAGTCAAGTCACGATTGCCGATTTCAATACGAATTGGCACGCCTTTCATCTCGTATTTGTTGAACTTGAACCCTGCCGAAGCGTCGCTTAAATCCACTTGCGAGCGAATTTTTGCGTTCTGCAATTCCCCGTTTAGCTTACGGCAATACTCCACAAGCTCGTCGTTTTTGGTCGTGATTGGCACGATAATTACTTGAGTTGGCGCAACACGAGGAGGCAAAACAAGTCCCCTTTCGTCGCCATGCGCACAAATCATTGCACCGATTAGGCGGGTCGAAGTCCCCCAACTCGTTTGGTGCGGATATGCCATTTTGCCGTCTCTGTCTTGGAACTGAATATCAAAACTCTTGGCAAAATTCGTGCCTAAATAGTGGCTTGTGCCCGACTGCAAGCTCTTGCCGTCCCTCGTCATCGCCTCGATTGAGTAACTGATTTCTGCGCCCGCAAACTTCTCTTTTTCCGTTTTGCGACCGACAATCATAGGAACTGCAAGCAATTCCGCACAAACTGAACGATAAACCTCGAGCATTTGACGGCTTTCTTGCAACGCTTCTTCCTTTGTTTCGTGCAGAGTGTGACCCTCTTGCCACAAAAATTCCGACGTACGCAAGAAAGGACGGGTCGTCTTTTCCCAACGCATTACATTTGCCCACTGATTATACAAGAACGGCAAATCTCGGTAACTCTGAAGCCACTTGCTAAACATTTTACAAATAACCGTTTCACTCGTTGGACGGATGACTAATTTCTCAGCGAGTTCGCTACCGCCAGCGTGCGTTACAACAGCGACTTCAGGCGCAAAGCCCTCCACGTGTTCTTTTTCTTTTTCGAGAAAACTATACGGAAAAAGCAACGGGAAATATGCGTTTTGATGACCTAATTCCTTGAAACGACGATCCATTTCCGCTTTAATCATCTCCCAAATCGCATATCCGTAAGGGCGGATAATCATCGTTCCTTTGACTGGACCATAGTCCGCCAACTCAGTTTTTAGCACGACGTCGGTGTACCACTGCGCATAGTCAGTGTGTATGTCGGCAATTTCCTTTACAAATTCGCTTTTTTCCATAAAAATTCTCCTTAAAAATTGTACAAAATACATTTTAACACAATTCGCCATAAAAATCAAGACAAAATGCCCAAATTTGCGAGCCGTTCCTTATATTATATATATCATGCTAGCGAAAAGGGGTTGCAAATCGTGATTTATTGTGCTATAATTAACCCGTATTATCAAGATTTTTGAAGGAGTGAAAACTATGTTGGATATTAATTTTATCAGAGAAAATGCGGAATATATGAAAGATATCGTGCAGAAACGCAATATGAAGTGCGATATTGACGCACTTTTGAGTACTTACGAGGAATATAAGCGTGTGAATATTGCCGTTGAAGATATTAACCACAAAATCAACCTTAACACCAAGCAAATTAAGGATGTCAAGACTCAAGCCGAACGTGATGAGTGCGTAACTAAAGGCCGTCAACTCAAGGAAGAACTCAAAAATTTGAGCAAAACTTGTGACGAATTGAAATCTCGCTATGACGCCCTTATGCTCACCGTTCCCAACACTATGGCAGAGGACACGCCAATTGGCTTGGACGATTCGGGCAACGTTGAGGTTTACAAGTATGGCGAGCCGACGAAATTCGACTTTGTGCCAAAACACCACATCGAGCTTGGAAAAGCGCTTGATTTGATTGACATGGAGCGTGCAAGCAAGGTCGCTGGCCCGAAATTTTACTACCTCAAAAATGAGTTGGTTGTGCTACAAATGGCGCTAGAAAATTTCGTTATCCGCAAGCTTGTCAAGAAGGGTTTTACGCCGATTTTGACGCCTGATTTGGCCAAAAATTCGATTATGATTGGCTCAGGCTTCAACCCTCGTGGCGAGGAAAGTAACACTTACAAGCTTGAGGACCTTGACTTGAATCTAATTGCGACGGCGGAAATCACTATTGGCGGTTTTCACGCAGGCGAGCAGTTTGACTACAGCGAATTGCCGAAAAAGTATGTGGGAATCAGCCACTGCTTCCGTAGAGAAGCGGGCGCTCCAGGTAAACTAGACTCAGGGCTTTATCGTGTCCACCAGTTCACTAAGGTTGAAATGTACCAATTCACCACGATTGAGCAGGGCGAAGACGCTTTGCAAGAGCTTTTGGGCATTGAGCGGGAGATTTTTGAGGACCTTAAAATTCCTTATCACGTTGTGCGGATTTGCTCGGGTGATATGGGTGCGCCTGGCTACAAAAAGTTCGATATTGAAGCGTGGATGCCATGTCGTGGCGAATCGGGTGCGTATGGCGAAGTGACTTCGGTCGGGAATTTCCGCACGTTCCAATCAAGGCGACTTAACATAACTTACATCGACAAGGACGGCAAAAAGCAGTTTGTCAACACTCTAAACGGTACCGCTATCGCCCTCACTCGTGTGTTGCTTGCCATTATGGAAAATTATCAGCAAGCGGACGGCTCAATCGCAATTCCTGAGGTTTTGCGTGAATTTACGGGCTTCGACGTTATCAAAAAATAGCAAAAATTTGGGAGCAGTTTGCCCCCTTTTTTGTTTTGTTTTGTTGTTCGTGGTAACAAAATTGGTGCGAAAAAAATATACTGCTTAAAAAAGGCAATTCACTATGGAAATGGAATATTATCTACAAATGCAACAAAACAATGGTCAAAACAGCGAAACTAACGCAACCAAAAAAACACAAAATTTGCAGTTAAGTAGCGGTTTTTCGTCACTATACCCCTCAAATTCGTACACTAACCCGCAAATTTCGGTAAATTCGACGACGACGCTTGCACCCGATTTGCCAGCGAGGGTTGTATCAAAACGCAGTGCGGACACCACCCTACTCGACTTCTATATTCCTTGTGGACAGAAAGGCGACTGCGGGCAAAAAGGCGATTGCGGTGAGCGAGGCGAAAAGGGTGAAAAAGGCGATTGCGGTGAAAAAGGTGAACGGGGCGAAATCGGTCCGCAAGGACTTCAAGGTCCAATCGGGGTAACAGGCCCGCAAGGTAAAATTGGTCCGACAGGTCCGCAAGGACTTCAAGGGGC
>CAVEBU010000005.1:35820-40959 GCA_963614045.1 Alistipes finegoldii
AGGCGATACGGGAGCAAAAGGCGACACAGGTGCAAGGGGCGAGCAAGGAATTCCGGGCGAAAAAGGTGCGACAGGTTCAATCGGTCCGACAGGTGCGGTTGGCCCGACAGGTGCGGTTGGCCCGACGGGTCCTAGAGGTTTGCCGGGCGAAATGGGTTTTAAGGGCGACACAGGTCCAATCGGTCCAACGGGTGAAAAGGGTGAAAAAGGTGATACGGGTGCGCAAGGTGAAATTGGCCCGACGGGTCCGCAAGGACTTCAAGGGGCTAAGGGTGACAAAGGCGATACGGGGGCGGACGGCAAAGACGGGTTGACTCCGAACAAAAACGTGACGATTTTTAACTCAATTTCGCAAACGGCGACTTCGGGGCAAAATCTCGTAATGGACGAAATTTTGACAAACAACGATATGTTAATCAGCCAAAACACGATTGTGATTAGGGTTGCGGGCGTGTATTATGTGAATTATAACGTCAACAACTCCACCAATGCGGTCAGTGGCGATTACGTCGCAATCGCAATTAACGGGACTATCGTCGGCGCAACCCGTCGCCCACTCGTTTCAAACTCAGGAACGGGCGGGAGTTTCGTTTTCAATTTGGTAAAAAATGACGTCCTTTCAATCGTCCCCAGCGTTTCTTATGCCAAAACTATCACCGCTTCGAGTTCGCCAAGCGCCGAATTAACCGTTATGCTTATCGCAACTACTTAAAAATTCAAAAAAATACACAAAATTACACAAAAATGTACCGCAGTACACAAAAATGTACAAAATTGTACAAAAATATACCGCCATATACTTTAATATACAATAATGTACAATAATACACAAAAATATACAAGAAAATACAAAAAAATACTTTTATGGACAGAAATGTACAGTAATGTATTTTAATGTACAAAATTGTACAAAAATGTAAAAAAAGGACTTTTGCGTCCTTTTTTTATGATTTTTTGTGATTTTTCGGTATTTTTTGATATTTTTTGGCTATTTATTGAAACTGTCCTTTAGCCCGATTGTTTGGTTAAAAATTAGGTTGGAATCGGTGCTGTCGGGGTCGAGGCAGTAATAACCTTTGCGAATAAACTGGAACACGTCGCCCGCTTTCGCCGTCGTCAAGAATTTTTCCGCAAGCGCAGTGGTTTCGGTCAGTGAATTCGGGTTAAATACGTCGTCAAGGGACACACCACTCGCCAACGCTTTTGCGGGTTCTAAGTACTCGTATTTCGTCAAATTGTCGATATTGCGAATCGTAACCCGCACAAAATTGTTTTCTTCAACGAAATGAATCGTGCCTTTGACCTTAAGCCCGCTCGTGTCCGAACCGCTACGGGTTTCGGGGAGATATTCGCACTCAAGGTGGTCAATCATCTTGCCGTCCGCCGAGAAAACGACGTTATTGCACCTAATTACATAGGCATTTTTGAGGCGAACCAGCCCACCCAAAACAAGTCGATTGTACTTGGCGGGCGGGTCGAGGCTGAAATCCTCTTTGTCGATATAAACCACTCGCCCGAAACGGCTTGCGTGGGTTGTTTTCTGCTCGTCGTTCGGGTTATTTTCAACCGAAATTTCCTCGCTTTCGCCCTCGTAATTCGTGATTACAATCTTAAGCGGGTCAAAAACCGCCATTGCTCGTGTTGCGGTGCGGTTCAATTCCTCTCTAATGTAGTAATTTAGGTTGGAAAGCGGTAAAATCGCCACAGCTTTAGTGATTCCGTTGTTCATAACGAAGTTTTTTATCGCACTGGCTGGAATTCCTCGCCGACGCATTCCCGCTAGCGTAAACAATCTAGGGTCGTCCCACCCCATAACTTTCCCGCTGTTCACCATTTGCTTAAGATAGCGCTTGCCCAAAAGCACATTTTCTAGTGACATCGGAGCAAATTCGATTTGGCGAGGCGGATATTTGAGTTCAGGGAAGCAATTTTCAACAATCCAATTATAAATTGGGCGGTGGTCCTCAAAGGAAATATCGCACAAACTGAAAGTTACCCCCTCCAAAGCGTCTTCAACGGGGTGCGCAAAATCGTACATCGGGTAAATGCACCACTTGTCGCCCGTTTTGTAGTGTGGCACGTGCATAATCCTATAAATTATCGGGTCACGCATATTCATATTCGGGCTTGCCATATCGATTTTTAGACGCAACGTCATACTGCCGTTTGGGTGCAAACCGTCTTTCATTTCCTTGAAAAGTCGCAAATTCTCCTCAACAGAACGGTCACGATAAGGGCTATTCTTACCTGGATTTTTTAGGTCGCCACGAGTGTTAAAAACCTCGTCCGCACTCAATTCGCAAACGTACGCTTTGCCGTCACGAATCAAGTTGCAAGCAATTTCGTAAAACTTGTCAAAATATGCCTCGCTCGAATAAATCACGTTCTTGGGCGTGTAACCTAGCCACCGCAAATCTTCCAAGTAACTTTCAGCAAAATCGCCGTCCTCTTTGGTAGGGTTCGTGTCGTCCATACGCAAATTCGTGTAACCGCCGAATCTTTTCGCCGTTTCAAAATCAATCGTCCACGCTTTGCAGTGACCAATGTGCCAATAACCGCTAGGTTCGGGCGGGCAACGGGTAATCACTTCGGTATGCTTCCCCGCTCTCAAGTCCTCCAAAATCAGCTCTTCAATAAAATTCGTCGGCTCAAAAGTCTCTAAAATTGTTTTGTCTATCATTTTTTCTACCTTTTTTTGTTCGCATAATATAACATTTTAATTATATATAATTTTATCAAAAATTTCAATAGTTTTACACTAATTTAAATTAATTTTTATCTTTTTACAAGAATTTTGCAAAGCAAATGCCACAAAACTCGCTCCCAAAAAGATTTTTGCGGTGGATTTTTGTATATTTTTGTAGTTTTTTGTATATTTTTAGCGTGAATTTATGGCAAAAATGATTTTCTTGTGGTCTTAAAGGCGCAAATTTCAAAAACGGGTATTGACATTTTGGACTTTATATGATAAAATGTTTACAGAAATTTCGAAGGGAGAAAATTATGCAAACAAAATATACTAGGTCGCTTAGACGTTCTGGGCCCCCAGTTCTTAGGTCGCAGGAAGAAGACTTCTGGATGAAAGAGAATATTCTTAACGCTGATTGGATTACGCCCGAAATGGTGAACGATATTAACGTGCGTTTAGATTCGGGGTTAACCCCCTTTGTCTTACTAGAAAGCAGTCACTATGATAAGTCGATTTATTCGCTTTTTTCAAAAAAGCTTGCTTCTGTTCAACGCAATTCGTCCTTTGATATTTGTCTCAAAAGCAGCCACTACAAAGACGAATACAGTGATTTTAGCAAGACTATAGTTTATGTAGGTGGCGAGGATAAAAAGAAGTTTCTTGACCAAATAACCAAACGTGAAACCTCCTTCATTTTGACAAAAGTTGACTATTCAAAAATGCTTAATCGATTTTTTTGGATAGACGACAAAATGCGTTTGTGGAATTTTCAGTCAAATAATTCTTATCAGTCAATGCAAGCGGATTCGCACAATTTGGACAGCGCAAATATAATTCAACCTCACAGCAAATCACAGTCTGGGGAAGAAATTTTGGCGCACTACAGAAGAATTGAAGCGGAAAAGAACGAGAAAATTGCACAAGAAGAAGCCAAAACTGAATCGGTTGTTCAGCCACAAGCGGAAGCAAGGGTGCAAAAAGCGAGAGAAGTTATCAAAAATGGTAAAGATGAGAACGAAGCGGTTTCGCTTAAAGTGATTAAATCAACTAGACCGCAATCAAGATTGCCTAAACATAATTCTATTAACGGAGAAAATTCCCCAAAAACCGTAGAAAAACGCCCACGCAAGCGGTTGATTTTGGGTTACGAAAGGCATTTCTATGCGTTGCTAAATCGGTACGGGCAAAGTTTTGATTCGTTGCTTTTGCCAATGCCTGAAAGTGCAAACGAGGAATATCAAAGGCGGATAGCGTCAAATCAGGAACTTCCACCGCTTCCACCTCTTAAGATTATCAAAAGGAAGCCTCGTGTTAAAAAGGTTATCAGAACCCCAGAGGAGCAACGGGAATATAATCGTCAAGCGCAAGCACGTTGCAAGGCTCGTAAAGACGAGAGGGAACGGCAATATTTGGCTACCCTTACACCGCAACAGCAAGAAGAATATTTGAAAGCAAAGCGTGAAGCAAAACGCAAAAAACGTGCGGAGGAGTATCAGCGAGCAAAAGCCCGCAAGGAAGAATATATGTCCTCTTTGAGTGCGGAGGAGTTGGAGAAATTCCTTGCCAAAGAGGAGCAATGCAAGAAAGAAAAAACGGCTCGCAACACCAAATGGAAAGCGGAATATCGTGCTAAATTAAAGGCGGAAAAAGACGTCCAAAAAGACCAAAAAGATAAGGATAGTAGCGACAAATCCGCTAGCGACGAAGAGGAAATGACTAGATAAAAATCGCATTAAATTGTGTAAAAATTGCAAAATAATTTTGGAGGAGTTTTTATGAATTTTAACGATATTGAAAGAGAATCTTATAACAGAAAAATTTCGCACTTAGTTATGGAAAAAACTGCAGATTATTTGCGGGGAATTTGCCCTGATAAAACTTTTAGGGAATGCAGTTTAACCAAAACGGGCAAGGATTTTTGGGAAAGATTGCAAGCGCAAGACGACATTTTGGAGGTCGATTACTACGATTACAAGTCGATTTTTGATTTTTGCGTGAAAAAGGGAATTAAGCGTGTTTTTGACGTTGGCGGGGCGAACGGCTACGCAAATTTCGTCATCCAAGAAGAGAATCTTCCTTTGGAATATGTTGTTATCGAGAGGCTTCCGCAAGAGGATGTTTTTGCGCCCGTTATCAGCAGTCGCTACCCTGTGAAAATTGAAGCGACGCCCGACGACGCATTAATTAGTCATCTTTGTATGGGGTATATATATCATCCCGACAAGGACAAGCGTATGTTCAATCGTGCGTTTTTGGACTTCGACCACGTGATTTTGCACACCGACAACGGCGATTTTTCCGCTGTAGAGGAACTTTTCCCAAGCGAAACAATTGCGCAAGACGAAATACAAAGTTTGCGTTATTTTGACACATCGTCGCACAAACAAATTTCGTCTTACAAGTCGTCAAGGGAGCAGAGCGAAAGTCAATCTCGCTAAAATCGTAAAAAT
>CAVEBU010000005.1:40964-45524 GCA_963614045.1 Alistipes finegoldii
AAAATCGTAAAAATTCGTAAAAAATTGTGAATTTTCATAATTTTATTGATTTTTTGCGGTTTTTCTTTTTTATAAAGAAGAAATCCTAAAAAAACTACGACGAAATTAATTAGTCAAGCAAAAAAATTTTACGCAATTTTATGCAAAAAAAGTGTTTTAAAAATTATTTTTTGCGATTTTTCGGCGAATTTTTATTGATTTTTTTGAATATTAATTTTTTATTTTAAAGCATACAAAATTTTGTTCAAAAAGTATAGTCAAAAATGCTTGCATTTTTTTGTCAAAACTACTATAATTAATGTTAGAAAAAAAGTTTTTGGAGGAATTATGGCAAAAAATTACGTATTTGGCTTTGACAAAGGTGGTGTCGGCGACACTTTGCTTTTGGGTGATAAGGGGGCGAACCTTGCGCAAATCTATCAAATGGGGTTGAATATCCCTTTCGGCTTCACCATCACCACAGACGGTTGCCAATACTTTCTACGCAATGACGGGATAAAAAATGACCTGCTAGAACAGATTATGCGTGGCGTTAGGGCGATTGAAAAGCACACGAAAATGATTTTCGGCGACACGACTAACCCCCTACTTTTGAGCGTGCGTACGGGTTCGAAGCCTGTTACAAAGGGGCTTGCGCCGACCGTTATTAATCTCGGAATTAACGACGCAATCACCTCGCACCTCGTCAAGCAAAACAAGAACCCCGTTTTTGCGTGGGAGTGTTACGCTCGCTTTATGCGTGATTACTGCTGTGTTGTCGGCAAAATCGACGCCGAAACTGTGCGGAGTGTGGAAAGTGAGATTCGTATGTCCTCACGTGGAACACCTGAGCCAGAAATTTTGCAAAAAGCGGTCGCCCAATACAAAAAACTGTACAAAAAGCACACGAAAAAGCCTTTTCCTCAAGACGTTGCCGAGCAACTTTTGGAGTGCATAAAGGCGGGCTTTGAGAGTTGGAAGTCCCCAACGGCGCAGAATTTCTTGCGTGCGCACAATTTGCCGTTGGACACAGGCTGTGCGGTTAGCGTGCAAGCGATGGCGTTCGGCAATTACGATATGACAAGTGGGGTCGGTGTGGTCAACACTCGCAATCTCGTGACGGGCGAAAAGGAAATTACGGGCGAAATTCTTCGTCGGGCGCAAGAAAAGAGCGGGCTTTTGAAAAATTACACGTACGATATGGCGGAATTGAAAGGCGCAAACCCAAGTTTGTACACCGAACTTGAGCAGGCTTGCGACAAAATTGAGAATTTTTATCAAGACGTTAAAAGTGTGGAATTTTGCGTGCAGTCCGGCACATTATACATAATGCAGGTCGAGGACGCCACCCGTTCGCCTTATGCAAGTGCGAAAATCGCTTACGACTTGTGCCAAGAAAAGCTGATTGACAAAGACGAGGCAATTTGCAAGGTGGACGCAAACGGCGTTAGTGCGCTTATGCAGTCGGCGATTGACCCAATGCGTGCGACGGCGAGCAGTGTGCTTGCGGAGGGAATTTGCGGGTACCCAGGCAGTTGCTGTGGTGTGATTGCGCTTTCGGTTGAATCGGCGCTTCACTACTCGGGCAAGGGTGAAAGTGTGATTTTCGTCAAGGAGAATTTCTCCGTTCAAGACACGGACGGAATTTCGGTTGCGTCGGGAATTGTCGCTTTGCAAGGCGGTTACAACAGTTTCGCAAGCATTATCGCAAAAAGTAGAGCGCTCCCCTGCATTATCGGGTGCAAGAGGATTTCTATTAACCTTAATGCCAAAACGCTGAAAATCGGCGGACTGAATTACCGAGAGGGCGACAAAATCACGATTGACGCCGACAAATCTAAGGTCTACGGCGAGGCGCTTCCGCTGGTTGAACCGAACCTTGACGGCGACTTCGGGACGCTGATTGAGTGGGCGAAAACCAAGCAAAATATTATGATTTATGCCGACGCTGACACGCCTGCGAGAGTTAAACGGGCGCAAGAATTTGGGGCGCAAGGTGTCGGCTTGGTAAGGACGGAAAATATGTTTTTCCACCCGCAAAAGCTCAACAGTTTACGGCAATTCTTTATCGCACCGAACGAAAAATGTCGTGCCGACGCATTAAAATCGATTTACAAATACCAATTCGCCGACTTTATCAAACTGCTTACCCAAAACGGCGACGACGAAATCAATATTCGCTTGCTCGATATCACGATTTCGGACGTCTTACCGAACACAGTTAGCGAACTTCAAAACCTCGCAAAGTCGATGGGCGTAAGTTTTGACGACCTCAAAGCGCCGTATTACGAACTCAAGCAAACTAACCCAACTTTAGGAATTCGTGGTTGTAGAATGTTGATTATGCACCCAGAATTCGTAAATTTGCAGGTTTCGGCAATTTTCAACGCAGTTTTTGAGACAAAACGACGCACAAACAAAATGCCAAAAGTCAACATCATTATCCCTATGATTTCCCTACTCCCTGAGTATGAAATTTTGGAAAAAGCTGTTCGCAAGTCCGCCCAAGCGGTGCTTGACTCGAATAAGCGAATCAAGTGCGAATATCAGGTTGGCTGTATGATTGAGACGCCTCGTGCGTGTCTAATTGCCGACGAAATCGCAAAAATCGCTGATTTTGTAACGTTCGGCACAAACGATTTGACGCAGTTGACTTACGGATTCAGTCGTGACGATTGTATGAAATTTTTGCAAGACTACTACGACGACTATTTAATTTACAAAGACCCGTTTGTTATGCTTGACCGCAACGGTGTTTACGAATTAATCAGTACCGCCGTTCAAAAAATACGCTTAATCAAACCCGATATGCCGATTTGGTTGCTCGGCGATATAGTTAGCGACCCTGAAAGTATTGATTTGGCGCTCAGTTTGGGCATTAAGCGAATTAGTTGCATACCGAACCGAATTCCTGGCACGATTTTGGCGATAGCGCAGTCAAACATCAAAAATAGAAAATAGCAAAAAACGGCACATAGTTGCTGTTTTTTGTCACTTTCACCACCAAAATCGCACACTTACCCCCACTTTTTGCGTTTTAGTGTAGATTTTTAGGTGGACAAAAACGAATTGCTTTTTGTTAAGTAGTTTTCCACAGCGGGAGAAAATTCTGTATGGCAAAAATTAAACAAAATTCACTAAAATTTGCCGAAATTTTCCACAATTTCCACATTTTATCAACAATTCACGCATTTTTTACTAAAATTTGGTAATTTTTTAAATTTTTCGCTTATTTTATTTGCAATATTTTACTAATTTTTGTTATACTAGAATATAGCAAATTATCTAAATAATAGGAGGTTAGATTTTGGCTAAAAATATTGAGGCGCAAGGTATACGCATTGGATATATCGTCGGCGGAGTTTGTGCAGTTTTGCTTTCCGCACTACTGATTATTATGTACCTGCCCAGCTTTTTGACGGCGGTTTTCGGACTGAAGCAAATTTGGGACTTATACACTCCAATCGCCGATTTTGTTGGCACTAATGTGATGGAGTACTTTACAACGTGGGGGCCAGCGGGCTTGATGGTGCTGTTCTTCCTCATTTATTTCGTGTGCTTGGCCGCAAGGCAAAGCAAGTCGGCAACGATGTTTCGGCTGACAGGAATGTTCGGGGCGCTCGGTTGCTCTCTACCTTTCGTCGCTCAAGCGTTTGTTGATATGAACCTTTTTGACCTAACCGACTACGTAGGCTACGGAATTTTGGGGTGCTTCGTGATTTCGTTCGTGTTCTATATTTTAGGGCTTGTATTTCGTAGCAAGCAAAAATTCCACAAAAACAAAGCTTCCACAACGCTAGTTTTTTGCGTGACTTTTTGGCTACTGTTTTTGGCTTTGCAAGGAATTTACTACGTCGGCGCAACTTTCGGAATCGACGGACTAACCGGCAATTTTAAGCCTGTAATCAACTTCATCGACGCACAAATCTTCTCAATTTTGGCGATTTACCTGCTAATTTCGGCACTTTGGATGTTCTTGACAATTCCGCATCGTGTTCGTGTGGAGTACAACGCCGACACGCCGAATATGTCCAAACCGAAACTTTCAATCGAGGAGCAAGCGAATTCTATGTCACTTTCGGCGGAAGAAGAGGCCAACGCAAAAGCTCGTTCTAGCGAAGCGATACAAAATTCAGGTGCACCTGTCACCCAACCTTTGAGCGCTTACCCCGGTCAAAACAAAACGAATTTGCCGAACCCGTACCGCAGAAAACCGATTCAGCCGATTCCTACGACTCCCGTGATGAATCAGACAAAAAGTTTCAACCCGCAAGCGTCCACGCAAAACGTCGGGCCAGTTAGACAAGTCGGCACGCAACAAGCGACAGGACTAACGGCGACAGCTCAAACGCAAAGCGGTATGATAACTCCAAATTCGCCGTATAATGCATCGACCCCGAACGCAATGCCAAATAGACCTCAGCAAAACCCTTTGCAGCCGTTTAGCCATTTCCTTGATACGCAACCGCAAACGAACCAAAACACCGCAATGCCTCGTGGGGTTGCACAACCACAACAGACGAACCGCCCAATTTCTCAACCGCCTAGACCTGCCACTCAGCAATCGTCGGGCTATCAACC
>CAVEBU010000005.1:45534-56970 GCA_963614045.1 Alistipes finegoldii
GGTTATCAACCACAAAACTATCAGACTCCTCGCCCACAAAATTACGCAACGCCTCAGCAACCTCGCCCAACCTACCCGAGTCCAAACGTAATGCCGAATAACTTTAACCGCAATGTTCCGCCTCGTCCTCAAAATTATCAGCAACCAGCTTCGAACTATCAACAGCCGAGAACGATTCCGCAAGCGTACAGCCCAACAGGGCAAACGATTCGCACTCCGTACCCGCAACAACCAAATGTGGCGAACAACCCGAATAACTACATTCCTAACAACTTCCGCCCTGTAAATCCTAACAACCCGAATAACCCGAATAATCCGAACGGGACAAACGGCACCAACGGGACAAATGGAACTAACGGAACTAACAATGGTTTTTAACAAGAAAATCACGAATTTTGTGTAAATTTCGTGATTTTTTTAGTTTTTTGAGGGATTTTTTTGAATTTGCCGTAATTTATTTGATATTTTTGCGATTTTTCATTATAATATGTAATAGAAAAAAGGAGTGCGGTTATGGAAATAAAAAACAAAGATGACGAATTGAACACAGCGGAAGACACTGCAAGAGAAATTGACACAAGCGACGATTTTAACAATTTGCAGGCAAACGAGGTTAAGAAAAAGCGGGCTTTTGATGAGTTGGAAAAAGGCGATTTTGTGGAGCAGAAAAGCACTTTTCGATCCTTTTTCTTTCACGGCCACGACGACTATGATATTTACGTGCGGACGTGGGACAATATTTCTCGGGCAAAGGCGGTGATTTTGCTTGCGCATGGTATGGTGGAACACGGCTTGCGCTATGACGAATTCGCTCGCTACCTCAACGGGCGGGGGTATATTTTGGTCGTGCCAGACTGTCGAAGTCATGGGCGGACGGCGGGCGCTCCGAATATGGTGAGCATTTATTCGGGCGATTTGTTTTCGGACATCGTGCGGGACAATATGAAGCTTGCGGACACGCTGATTGGCTCGTACAAACTCCCGCTAGTCGTGATGGGGCATAGCTTCGGGAGTTTCATCACGCAGGCTTTTATCCAAAATTATCATATGCACAGCGGAGTAATTATTATGGGTTCGTCGTGTTTTAAGGGGCGAATTGACGCCTATGCGGGCAAATTTATCGCAAAGGTGACCAAAGCTTTTTGCGGTGCAAACGCTCCTGCGAAACTGATTTACAAAATGACTTTCGGGGCTTACGGCAAGGGCAAAAAGGACGGCAATTGGCTCACCCACGACGAAAAACGCTACAAAGATTACACGCTTGACCCATACTGCGGGGCGGTCTGCTCGGCGCAATTTTATCGTTCATTTTTTGGCGGGCTAACAAGTCTTTACAAAAAATCAGGGCTAAATATGATTGACAAAAATCTCCCAATGCTGATTACAAGTGGCGACAGTGACCCGCTCGGTGGCAAAAATCACCAATTAATCGACAAATTGCCCCTCCTTTATCGCAAAATCGGCGTCAAAGACGTGACCTACAAACTTTGGAAAGACGGCTATCACGAAATTCTCAACGAAACTTTTAGGGACGACGTCTACGACTATCTCGCCAACTGGCTCGACGCAAAAATCACCGCCTCACCAGTCGCCGACCCCCTAGCTCCAACACTGGAAAATGATTAGGAGTAGGATAAAAGTATGAGAAATAACAGTATAAAAAAGAAAAATATTCTTTTAAAAATATAACTTAGGTATAAAAAAAACAAACGCAATTGCGTTTGTTTTTTTGTGAATTTTTTTGTTAGGCAAGAATTGTGACGTCCTTGCAAAGAATAATTGTAACAAGGTCCATAATGTAGAAAATTGGACACAAGAAGAAGTTCAGCACTGCACCCAAATAATTCTTGCGTTGTACACGTGTCACAATACCCAAAACGATGTTTGTTACGGGGATGATTGCCAAAATTAAGCTAACCAACCAACTAAGACCCAAATATGCTTTCTCCATAATCATAACTCTCCTTACGAATTTTTTGATATGCGATTTATTGCACTCATATCAAAATGATTATATCACATTTTATGCTCTTTGGCAAACATATATGCCTAAAAAATAAATTTATTTTCATTATTTTTCAATTTATTTTTTCTGATTTTTTGCCGATTTTTTTTAATTTATTTTTTTTGATTTTTTTGATTTTTTTGCTGATTTTTTTAAATTAAAAAGCGGGGTCAAATTCCCGCTAATTAATCAAAAAATCTTTTTGCTATGACACTAGATTTCGTCGTCGTTTGACTTATCCAAATACTTCGAAATACTGTCGCTTACTGCGTCGAATTCGTCGTTTTCGGCAGAATTCTCGTTAGTTTCGCCCTCGTTTTCCTCGTTATCCGTCGTAAATTCGATGACTGCGCCACCGGTTTCGCTTGTTTCAAGCTCGCCCGTTGCCTCGTTTCTGTTGTAGTCCTCAGCAAACTCGGTTGCAGTAGGCAAGCCGTCGTTTTCCTCAGGTTCGTTTGCTTCGGGTTCGACGGTTGCAATACTGGTAATCGTGTTGCCCGCACGCAATTTCATCATACGGACACCGATACTTGTACGACTAACCTTGCGGACGTCGTTACTGCTAATGCGAATCGTCATACCGTTATTCGTAATAAGCAAAATGTCGTCGTTTGGGTTGATTTGGCGAAGTCCCACGATGTCGCCTGTTTTATCGTTAAATTCGCCCGCACGAACACCCATTCCGCCACGACTTTGCAAACGATATTCATCAATACTCGTTCGCTTGCCGAAGCCGTTCGCAGTTATAGTCAGCACCTCATTATTCGAATCAATCACGCACATATCAACCAAAGCTGCGCCCTCAGGCAAACGCATTGCCCTTACACCACGAGCAAGACGCCCCATTGTACGCAATTTCTTTTCGTTAAAGCGGATACATTTGCCGATACTACTTGCGACCAAAATATCTTCCCCGCCTTTGCTCCGCTCAACTTTAATCAGCTGGTCGCCGTCGTCAAGGTTGATTGCACGCTTACCGATTTTCATAATGCTGAAAAACTGCGAAATCGGGGTCTTTTTGATGACGCCGTTTTTGGTAACCATAATCAAATACCCGTCAGGGCTGACTTCGTCCACATATTCGTCCGTCCCTTCGCCCTCAATCGCCTCTTGGTAAATCGGGTTCTCTTGCGAAATCACGTTGCCTTCGTCATCAACTGCGTGAATTTCGTCAACAGGTGTGTATTCGACTTTGCGTTTGCCGTTAAGCATATCATATGGCAAGCAAATTACCGCCGTTGTGTATTCGTCTTGATTGAACTGAAGCAAATTCACCATCGCACGCCCTTTGCTTGTCTTACTGCCCTCAGGGATTTCGTAACCCTTGATTGAGTAAACCTTGCCTAAATTCGTGAAAAACAGCAAATTGTCGTGCGTATTCGCCACAAAAAGCCGATTTACGTAGTCGTTGTCCTTAGATTTATGCGTGGTCATACCGACACCGCCACGATTTTGCTGATGATATTCGCTGAGCGCCATACGTTTGATATACCCTTGCGACGTCATCGAAATCACCATATCTTCACGAGCAATCAAGTCTTCTAGGTCAAAATTGCCGATATCGTGACTTAATTCGGTTTTACGAACAGTGCCGTATTTCTCCTTAATTTCGGTCAATTCCTTAGCAATAATCGCCAAAACTTTGTGCGGATTGTCCAAAATCGACTGCAATTCCTTAATCAACGCACGCAAATCGTTTAATTCTTGCTGTAATTTCTCAACTTCGAGAGCAGTAAGCCTTGCAAGTCGCATATCCAAAATCGCATTTGCTTGACGCTCGGACAATTCAAAACTACGACACAAATTGCTCATCGCCTCACTGCGTTCACGACTCGTTTTGATAATCTGAATAACTTCGTCGATATTCGCCAAAGCGATAACCAAACCTTCAATAATATGCTCACGCTCTTGCGCTCGCTCGAGGTCGTATTTCGTCCTACGAGTGATAATTTGCTTTTGGTGTTCCAGATAGTAGTAAAGCATTTCTTTAAGATTTAGGACTTTCGGCTCGCCGTTTACAAGTGCTAGGAAAATTATCCCGTTGCTAACCTGCATTTGCGAGTGCTTGAACAGTAAATTCAACACGACTTGCGGATTTGCGTCCCGCTTCAACTCGATAACGATTCGCATACCCTGGCGGTCGGATTCCTCACGAATATCGGAAATTCCGTCAATTTTCTTGTCCTTAACCAAGTTCGCAATCTGCACAATCAGTTGCGCTTTGTTAACCTGATATGGAATTTCGGTCACTGCGATACGAACCTTGTTGCCGTCGTCCTCGATGTCGGTTTTGGCACGAATTATCACCTTACCATGCCCCGTCTTGTATGCTTGGCGGACACCCATACGTCCCATAATCAAGCCACCTGTCGGGAAATCAGGCGCTTTTATGTACGTCATAAGCTCGTCGATTTCGATATCTGGGTTGTTAATAAGCGCAATAACTCCGTCGATAACCTCGCCCAAATTGTGCGGTGGAATACTCGTCGCCATACCAACAGCGATTCCGTCCGAACCGTTTACAAGCAAGTTCGGGAAACGTGCCGGCAAGACACTTGGTTGTTGCAACGTGTCGTCATAGTTCGGCACGAAATCAACGCTGTCTTTCTCGATATCACGCATCATTTCGCCCGCAAGTTTGCTCATTCTCGCCTCAGTATAACGCTGAGCGGCAGCGGGGTCGCCGTCGATACTACCGAAGTTACCTTGCCCATCAATCAACGGCGCACGCATTGCAAACGGCTGAGCTAAACGCACCAACGCATCATAAACCGCACTATCGCCATGAGGGTGATACTTACCCAAAACGTCACCAACGATACGGGCGGACTTTCTAAAAGGCTTGTCATTTGTGTAACCTTGCTCGTGCATACTGTACAAAATTCGGCGGTGAACAGGTTTCAAGCCGTCCCGCACATCAGGAATCGCACGACTGACATTTACCGCCATTGCGTAGGCGATAAAACTTTTCTTCATTTCGTCGACTACGGGGACTTTGGTAATATTTAAGTTTTCATTGCTAAAAGATTTTTCTTCCATAATATTTCTTTCCTTATGCTTTTTATTTAATTATATCACATAATTTATGCAAAATTGCGAGTCTGGGACACACTTTTTTGATTAAATATCCAAATCTTCGACAAGTTTTGCATTTTTCTCAATAAATTCACGGCGCAATTCGGGTTGCTCGCCCATAAGTAGCGAGAAAATTTGGTCAGCTTCAAAAGCGTCGTCCATCGTTACTTGCAACATTGAGCGGGTTTCGGGGTTCATAGTCGTTTCCCAAAGTTGTTCGGCGTTCATTTCGCCCAAACCTTTGTAACGTTGCAATTCGTAACCCTTTCTGCCGACGCTGTCAAGGTAGTTATTCAAGTCGTCATCGTTAAAAAAGTACCTGTCACCGCTCGACCTATGCACCTTATACAAAGGCGGTTGCGCAATATAGATATGCCCATGCTCAATCAATGGTCGCATAAAGCGGAAAAAGAACGTCAACATAAGAATTCTAATATGGCTTCCGTCGACATCGGCATCAGTCATACAAATAATTCGGTTGTAACGCAGTTTCGATTCGTCGAAATCCTCGTGAATTCCGCACCCGAAAGCAGTAATCATCGCTTTTATCTCGGCATTTTCAAGAATTCTGTGCAATCTCGCTTTTTCTACGTTAAGAATCTTACCACGAAGAGGCAAAATCGCCTGAAATCTGCGGTCCCGCCCCTCTTTTGCAGTACCCCCCGCACTGTCACCCTCGACAAGATAAATCTCGCAAAGCGAAGAATCCTTGCTTGTGCAGTCCGCAAGTTTACCAGGCAGAGTCGTGCTCTCAAGCACACCTTTACGGCGGGTCAATTCACGAGCGGAACGGGCTGCGTCCCTCGCTCTTTGAGCGGTCACGCATTTTAGCACCAATTCACGAGCGATTTGCGGATTTTCCTCCAAAAACGTGCCGAAGCCGTCTTGCATCGCCTTTTCGACATAGACACGCATTTCACTATTGCCAAGTTTGGTCTTGGTCTGCCCCTCAAATTGTGGCTCGGTAAGTTTAACCGAAATAATCGCACAAATTCCCTCACGAACATCTTCGCCCGCAAGCTTCTCATTTTCCTTGAGAATCTTATTCTGCACGCCGTAATCGTTGACAATCTTGGTCAAAGCATTCTTGAATCCGACAAGGTGCGTACCACCCTCCTCCGTATTGATGTTGTTGGCATATGCGTGCATAACCTCGTTATAGCCGTCGTTATACTGAAAACAAATCTCAACTTGGTAGTCGTCCGCTTCCTTATTAATATATAGCGGTTGCGGGAAAATCACATCTTTGCCCTTGTTTAGCGCCTCGACAAACTCCACAATCCCGCCCTCGTAATGAAAAGTTTCGCTCCGCTCTCTGCCCTCTCGCTCATCGGTCAAAGTAATCGACAAGCCCTTGTTTAGAAAAGCGATTTCCTTAAAGCGATTCTTAAGTGACTCATAGTTGAAGTCCACTGTTTCAAAAATTTCTGGGTCAGGCAAAAATGTTACTCGTGTACCCGTTTCCTTAGTCGTACCAACGACAGTCAGCGGATTTTGCGGAATCCCACGCTTGTAGTCCTGATGATAGATATTGCCGTTTTGATAAACATCAACTTCCAAATCAGTCGAAAGTGCGTTTACAACGCTTAAACCTACACCATGCAAACCACCACTGATTTTGTACCCCTTACCACCGAATTTTCCACCAGCGTGAAGTTTGGTCAGCACGACTTCTACTGCGCTCTTATGCTCAGTCTTGTGCATACCCGTAGGAATTCCACGCCCGTTATCACGAACACTGCAAGCGCCGTTTTTCATCAAAGTCACCGTAATCGTGTTACAATACCCCGCCAGCGCCTCATCGATGGAATTGTCCACAATCTCGATAATCAAGTGCTGTAAACCACGCTCGTCCGTACTACCAATGTACATACCAGGACGCTTACGAACGGGGTCAAGCCCCTCCAAAACTTGAATTGCGTCCTCCGTGTACTGCTCTGTAATTTTTTGTGTCATTTAATTTGCTTCCTTTTGCACATAAATTGCCTAAATTCGCCCGCCAAAATTAAAATTTTTATATACTATTATAATAGTATATAAACGGTCAAATTTTTACTTATTTTTTAGACAAAAATATTATATCAAAAAATACAAAAAAAGTCAATCTTATTTGCGCTTTTTTCCACAACAATTATTGTCCTTTTTTGTTGAATTTTTTGCCACAAAATTATAAAAATTTTTGCATAAAATTGCCAAAATTACCCTAAATTAATGTATTTTAAAAAATTTTGTGAATAAGTATTGAAAAACATAAAATTTTGTGATATAATAGCAATTAAATTTAACGGGATTGGTATTGACAAAAACAAAAAAGGAGGAGGGCGAAGCGGTGTTTTGGGTTGACTTATTATTATTTATCATACTCGGACTGTATGCGTTTATCGGGCTAGTGCGGGGCTTTTTGCGTTCGGCTATACGGTTTACCAACAGTGCAATTTCCGTTGTCGTTGGGCTACTTCTTGCGCCGACTTTCGCCCTACTTTTTACTAGCGTTTTGGGGCTTGATACAGTGCTTTCGCAAGTGATTTCCAATTCCGTTTCAGGCTATTGCGTATCGAGTAGCGGGACACAACTTGACAACGCTTTCTTGCACAATTTTGCCGAAATCACGCTAGGTCACGAATACTGGCTGAATTATGCGGGCGGGGTCGAATCGGCGGAATTTATCGCAAAATTTAGTTATATGATTTCTGACGCTTTGCTTGTGCTGATAAGCTTCTTCGTTGTGAGCGGGCTTGTGCGAATTATCACGCTTTTGGTTTGCGGGTGCGTTCGTGCCATCAATCGCAAACGGGCTTACGGGTGGATTGCAAGGTCGTTTGGTGCGGTTGTGTCACTGTTTGAGGGAATTTTTGTGCTTTGGGTGGTTTTTTGTATGCTTGGATTTATTCTGCCAATTGCTCCCGCAACGCACACTGCTGTCACTGAAATTTTATCCGCAAATCCCGTTACAAACTGGCTTTTTGGCATAACAAACGACTTTTTAAATGCCCTGCTACTTCCTTGGTTAATGAGGTTTTTTGTGTAAAACGAATCGATTTTGCAAGATTAAAGGCAATTTTATATAACAAAAAAGAACATTATCATATGGATAATGCTCTTTTTTACACCGAAATTCAAACTATTTCAGCTCGTCCAAGCCCTTAATAAGAGACTCGGTCATTTTCAACTCGCCACTGTACTTAAATGTGTAAGTGTGAGATGTCTTTTTGTTGTCTTCTGAAGTTACAGTTTGGGTTGCTTTCTTGATTAAATTATTGCTAATTTGCAAAGTTTCAGTGCATTTTGCAGTCTTGTTCTCAATCGTAATGCTAGCAGCACCAGCAATTGCTTTTGAACCGCCTGTTACTACATAGTTTTCATTAGGCTCAATAACAACACTTTTTACACTGTTCTCAAGGGTCTTTTCGTAAAGGTCATAAAATAGCTCCGCTTGTCCACTGCAAAGCGTATTAACTGAAGCGAGTGCAGAATTCTTGTCAGCGAAAGTCTGGTAATACTTCTTGTCACCCTCAGCGCCGTTTGTAGCGGTCTTGATTACATACCACTTGTCATTCATATAACCAATAATTACACTACCTGACTTGTAAGCACCCTCAATCGCCTTACCCTCTGTGTCAACAGCTGCTTTCTTGAAATCGATTCTACCGATTGTGTTTGCAGTCGTGTCACCTAAAGAGTTGCTATTGTAAAAATACATCGTGTTATATTCACCATTTATTTGAATATACTTCGCAGTCTCGCTAACTTTCGTCAAATTTGCAAAAGCGTCGTCCGACAACTTCTTTGCATTTTCGGCAGACAATCCAAACGGAATAAGTAAAATAATAGCTGCTATAATAATCACCGCTGAAATGCAACCGAAAACAATTCTTCCAACGTTGTTCATAATTTCCTCCAACATTAAATTTATGGATTTACCATATGCACCCATAATACTATAAAATTAAATTTTTGTCAATCTTTTTTAACCATAATTATTATATTCTTTTGCAAATTTTGTCACTTTGGGCGATATTTTGCTTGATTTTTTGCGTATTTTTTAATTTCCCCCTCCGCCAAAAATCATACAGAAACGCACAAAAATATACAAAAATATACAATCTTGTACAAAAATATACAAAAATGTACTCCAAAAATACAAAACTGTACAAACTTGTACAAAAAAATACAGAAAAATACAGAAAAATACAGAAAAATACAGAAAAATATCACAAAATGCCAATAAATTTTGAATTTGGGTATTGCAATTTTGCGGGTTTTATGATATAATTATATTAGAAATAAGATATATTTCAGAAAAATAAAAAAATGTGAGGGGATTATGGAAAAAACCACCAAGAGATTTATACAAATCTCATCGATTTTTGCGCTTATAGTTGTCCTTGTTGCGTCATTTTGCTTTTGCTTGAACAACGCAAATATCAAGAAAACCGAAACTGCTGACATGACTCAAAACACGACTCAGCAAACTGCCGACCAATTAATTGACGACATTCAATCTAGTGTTGAAATTCAGCAAGGTTCTTCGCAAACAACACAACAAACAACCGACGGCGAGTCGGTAGAATTTCAGCATATTAGCCTTGAAAGTGCTGGTTCAATTTCGGCAAGCAGTGATACTTCTGACGACAATCCGCACTTGAAGTTCGTTGACTTGGAATCGATTTATTTAGGCGACAAGACAGTTAATTATACAATGATTGTTGCTTTTGTAAATCTTGCAAACGCTCCTGAAACTTGGAACCAGTCGAACATTAACAAAATTATGCGTGCTATGAACGACGACGAACCGAACAATGATGTTTTTAGTGTACACGAATATTTCGAGGAACAAACTCTCGGCAAGTTGAATTTTCACGCTTATTATGTGGTTTGCAATATTGCGAGAAATTATAACGATTATAATTATGAATACGCTGGCAAAACTGAAGCCACGTTTAATCTAGAATACGGCACTTATCATCAAGCACTCAACGACGCCACTGAAATTAGCGACGGAGGTAAAGCTGTTCCAATTTCTCAAGTTTCGATTGAGTACAACTGTAAACTGCTCTACTACCCAGGAGAATCTCATGGCTGGGGTAACGTTTTGTGGCCTCACGCATATATAGATTTTAGATTAATATCTACGCCAAGGGTGGTAATAAAGAATGGTGGAAATGTTTGCGAAAGTCCGTTTGTTTCGACTTATGCTCATGAAATTTCGCATACTTTCGGATTCCAAGACTTGTACACTTATGACGGCGCCACCGAACCTGTGGGAGATTGGTGCGAACTTGCTAACAGTGGCGATAGTCTAAAGAATATTAATGTGTTTTTTAGGTACAAAATGGGGGTTTTTAAGGAAAGCACTACAACAACTTCCAATACCGCAAGCATTCGTACAATTAACGCTAGTGGCGAATACGCTCTTTCACCCGCAAATTCGCAAAGAGGTACAATCGCACTAAAAATCGCCGAGCGTGAAATTACTGTTACAGGCAAATCATTTTCGGAAAAAGGCAAGGAAATTTTCTATGTTGAATATCGCAAAAAAGCATCAAACTCTGCTCAGACCGACTATTCAATTCCAGGCACAGGCATAATCGTTTATCGTGCAATTGACTCACAGCACGCATCACGATACGGCAATGCTTACCCAGAAAAATTGGGTGAAGCGAGGTATCAAGTCTACGTTTTTCGTAACGACTGCAACGAACAATCCGCCAAAAATGCGGTAATCACTGAGGGCAACTCTTTCGGAAGCTTTTCGCCTCTAGCAACAGGCAACAGGGTTATCAGCCATTACGACGGCACAAATACAGGAATCGTGGTTAAGCTTAACGGCTACGACGCAAACGGCAACGCAAAAGTTTCGGTAAGCTACGCTTTTGAGCCAAATACTTATGTAATTTCAGGCACACTTCGTTACAAAGGTCAGTCGGTTGTAGGCGCTTCGCTCTTGATAACCGTTCCAAACGATAACGGCAGTTACGGAAAGGAAATTGATACAGGTATCAGAACGGATTCAAAAGGGTATTTCTATATGAAAAATCTCAAAAACGGCACAAAATTCCGCCTTTATAAAGACGAAAAACTCAAAACTTCCTACACCACAATCAACGGCGAAGATTTGATAGGTCAACAAATTTTGCTCTATAATGGCACAAAGTTCACCCCAATAATTGGCTGAATTTAATCGGCTAACACTCCGAATTTAAGCAAATAAAGGACGCTTTAATACAAATTTGGGCAAAAAATCAACAAAATTAAAAACTCGAGTACGACGCAAATTTGCGACCGTATGCGAGTTTTTTGTTTGCAAAAACCTGTTCAATTAAAATCAATTTGGAGCGAGCGATTTTACGTTGAAG
>CAVEBU010000006.1:0-52355 GCA_963614045.1 Alistipes finegoldii
CCTTCGGCACCAATAGAAAATGGCTTATTTAAGCGAAAAACTTTGGATTATGAACAAAAATTTCACAGTCCAAAGTTTTTATTGTTGTTATTAAAAAACCACCAGATAGTCTGGTGGTTCGTTTTGGGTTTGATGAGTTGATAAATTTCTCCTTTATGATATAATGTAACTGTAGCCTAATATCGATACAAAATAATAAAGGAGAAATTTATGTCAAAAGTAAACATTAATAGTTTAGCGCATACTTCTTGGAATTGCAAGTATCATATAGTATTTGCGCCCAAATATAGAAGAAAAGTTTTTTATCGGAGAGAAGCGTTTGGAAATAGGCGCAATTCTAAGAAGTTTGTGCGAATGGAAAGATGTAAATATTGTTGAGGCAAAAGTCTGTCCAGACCATGTACATATGCGAGTTGAAATTCCACCTAAATTAAGTGTAAGCGGATTTATGGGGTATCTAAGCAGACGACGATATTTGAAAAGACAGACCCATTTAAGAAGTAAAGCAATTCGCAAATAGGCAAAGTTAGGCTACGCACGATTTCGTGCTGCCGTTAAAGTAGGATTTTACCCGTTATATGAAAAACCACCAGGTACACTGGTAGATTTTTATTTACCCTCTTATTAACACAAAAAGTGCTGTCGACGTGGTATCAAATTCGACAATGTGAACAATCACAAATTGAATGCTGTAGACAATTTGAGTAGTCTACAGCCTGAAACTTAATCGGATTTTGAGGTAATTTTGTTGCCTTGAGATTTTTCCGCAAGCAATTCACGATATCTTTTTATCAGGCATTGTGTCGCATCGTGCCAATTGAGATAAAGCGTCTCGCCCGCCTTTTTGCCAACCTGCGAAATGTCCGATTTGTGAGCAATTATAAATTTCAATTTCTCCACATAATCGTTTAAATCATTTTTTATTAAATAGCCATTTTCGTTGTCAATTATGCCGTAGCCAGCGCACGAATTTTCTAGCGTAAGTGTTGGCGTATCGAAAGCGGCAGCCTCAACTTTTACAAGCCCAAAAGTATCGAAATCGGACGGGAAAAGAAGCACGTCGGCACGTGAATAAATCGCTTTGAGCATAGAACGTTCAATAAAACCGGTGAAAATTACATCATTATTTAGACCGCATTCCGCAATCAATTTTTTAAGATTTGCAAGTTCAGGACCTTTGCCGACTATGATAAATTTAAATTGATGCCCTGCCTCTTTGAATTGCTTTAAAGCACGAATTGTAAAATCGATATTTTTGACCGTTTCCAGCCTACCGACGAACAGAAACACCATTTCGTCAGCTCCGATTTTGTAAGTTTCGTTAACCAAATTAAACGCCTCAGGTGTCTTTGTGCTTTTCTCCCATTCCGTACCAAGTGGCATCATATGAACCTTACCTGTGTACCCATAAGAACGCAATTCCTTAAGCATACTTTCGTTAGCGATATAAACCTCATCAGTTTTGTTCAAATTCTTGCCAATTTTTCTGCACAAAGCATTCGTGATTAACTTGCTTTTGGTTTTTGCGTAAATCGCATCTCTAAATTTTGTGTGAAAAGTAGCAACAACAGGAATCCCCTTTTTGCGTGCCAAACTAACACCATACGAACAAATTGTAAATGGCGAATGTATATGAATCAGACTTAAGTCTAACGCCTCCAGTTCCGCCTTGAATTTCTTGTCTTGCTGAGGCGTTGGGTAACACTCATGATGAAGTGGCAAATACAGACTGTTACACCAGAAATTCTTGTATGGCAAATCGCCATCAAATTTCTGTCGCAATTTAGGTGCCATTGAATACCCCTCATTATCCTTGTTCAATTCCAACAAATAATTGTGCATAGACTGAACAACCCCGTCCACACTCGGAAAATAACAATCAATTCCCATCAAAACTTTCAATTTTTCATTATTCGACATAGACAAACCACTCTTTCGTTTAAAATCAAAAAACTTACATTTTTCAACAGCTTATTATATTAAAATTTGCTCGCAAAGTCAAGCAATTTTAACTCGTAGAACTGTGGAATTTTTTTGTAATCTTGCTCTAATAATTACTAACTGGAGTGGTCGTTGTTTTTAAATCAAAAAAACACAAAATGCCCATTATTATCACAAATGAAAATGAAGCAAACCCGTCGGTCCGCTTCAAATTGAATTGAGAAATCTACTCCCAACCATTTTATTAAATTTGCAAATCAAAAGTGGTTGCGTTTTTATTTCCTGCTTTTCTTCTTTATTGTATCACAATCCTCGTCACCAAAGCCATCACCAAAAATGTCATCATCGAAGTCATCATCATCATCGTCGAAATTGTCATCAAATTCGTCGTCTTCGTCATAATCATCCTCGTCGTCTTCGTCATCGTCAAAATCGTCGTCTTCGTCGTAGTTAAAATCGTCCTCGAAGTTGTCTTTGTATTCGTCGTCTTCTTCCTCTTCAGGTTCTTCTTCCTCCTCTTCTAACTCGTCGCTAAAGTCGACTTCCTCATCAAGAGGGATGCCAATATCAAGGTCGTCTAAACCTTCCAGAACGTTAGAATCGCCGTCAACTTCAATCGTGTTGACCATTTCGCCCAAACCGTCGTCCTCAGGCTCCATATCGCTATCATCCTCGTCACTATCCCACTTAACACCGGATTCGTCATCGTCGTCTTCGTCAATAAGCTTTTTGTCATGCTCATGCTCTTTTCTACAAGACTCGCACATAATCTGGTCTTCATTTATGTAATTTGTTTTACAAATTGGACAGATATCCAAATCAAAAGCCATATCCAAATCCAAATCTTTGTCGTCTGAAAATGCAGATTCCATTTCTTTTTTGCAAATGCTACAGAACTTATCATCTTTATTAATATAATTAAGTTCGCAACGTGGGCATCTAATAAATTTGTTATTTGTTTCCACAATCATTCTCCTATAAATCATACTTAACTTGCTTTCGCAAACTTGGTACTATTATATAGAGTTATTTGCAAAAAGTAAACTAAATTTGCATACTTTTTTAAAAAATTTTTAACAACCTTCGATAATCATCTTGTCGGCGACCAGCGCTATAAATTCTCCGTTAGTCGGTTTTTCGTTACTATCATAAACTTTTAGCCCGAAAACATCGTTAATGTTCTCAATTTTGCCCCTATTCCAAGCGACTTCAATAGCGTGACGAATCGCCCGCTCCACCTTGCTAGCACTTGTGTCAAACCGCTCAGCAATACTAGGATACAACTTTTTCGTAATGCTATTTACGATTTCTGGCTCGTCAATTGCCATTTTTATCGCCTCACGAAGAAACTGATAGCCCTTTATATGAGCAGGAATTCCGACCGTAATGAAAATATTGCTAATTTTCTCCTCTAAATTATGATTTTTTCGCACTTCCCTTGCTCTAGCACCCAAAATCTTATCAACTTCGCTTTGTGCCGAATTGAAACCGCAGACATTATCAACCTCAACAGCCGATTTGATGCGTTCCTTAAGAACTTTGACATCGTATGGCTTTACAATATAGTCGGACGCACCCAAAGACACTGCTTTCTGCACAAAATTCTGGTTAGTTAAAGCAGTGGTCACAATGACTTTTGGAGCGTTCTCTAGCGCCTTTATTTCCCCCAGAACCGCCAAACCGTCCTTGTTTGGTAACACAAGATCTAGTAACACAGCATTCGGTTCAGTTTGCAAAATCTTATCGTAAGCATTTGCTCCGTTGCCATCGAAATACACCACTTCAAAATCACTATCGTTGCTAAAATACTCGCTTACGATGTCTTTTGTTTGTTGACTGTCGTCAATAATTGCTAATTTAATTGTTTCCATAATTCTCTCCTAAAAACTATTTTTTATCAAAATAATGCGAGAAGTTGCCTCATCGCCCTTATTTGTATAAAAAGTATAGACCTTGCGACAAAATTTTGCAATTAATCACAGTGTTATAAAAACACTATTTTTGTCTTGTGAAGTAGCTTTGTGTACAATTTTGTAGTTTAAATCTAAAATATTAAAAAATGCATAATTATACATTTTTTGCACACAATGAAATTAAGAGGTAATTATGTTTTGTTTGATATCGTTCTTGATTGTGTGCGTCGGCGGAATCAACTGGCTATGCATCGGTCTTTTTCAATTCGATATAATTGCAGGAATTTTTGGCAGTCAAGCGACTTTTATAAGCCGTTTTTTCTATATGATAATAGGTCTTGCCACAGTTTGCAGTTTAATTGCGCTACCAATTCAAAAAGGACGTGTGTATACTCCGCAAAAATCTTCCTCTCCGCCACACAAAAAGAAGAAAAAATCAAAAAATCACACAACGCTCCAGAAAAAGAACGAAACAAAAAACATCGAGAATTCGCCCCCAAATACCCACAAATAACAAATAAAAAGCCGAATAAACAACAATTCGACTTTTTTAAAAGAAATATGCTTGAAATAAATTGTATTTTATTCGACTTTTTTTATTTATATACCAAATTCACGAGCAATCTTTTCACGCTTTTTATTCTTTACAACTACAACTATCCACACAATAACAAGCGTTAAAATTGCTAACGCAAGAACAATTATAGAAATCCACAGCCCTAAATTCGTACCGCTTGGCACAAACTGATTTGCCAAAAATTCACTTTGCAGATTTTGTAGTCCTATGGTTGTTTCGTAATTTGTCACACGAGTTGACACAAAACAAATATCCAAAATATTATTTGCACGCAAATCGTTGTAAGAAATAATAATTTTATCATCCGCACTGCTCAAAGCCTTACCATTTAGCAAACAGTTAGCAACTTTGTAACCAGGATTCGACGACAACTCAAAAATAACGCTTTCGTCCAACTTTAATGCGATTATATCTGTTTGTTCTACGCCGTTGATTTTGCTTTTAATTCCACCATTGCCGTTAATGTTTTTCACCAAAAGCACACGCTCACCATTGGATATTGAACTTTTATTTACCGCTAAAAGAACGAGTGCGCCGAATTTATTAGTTTCAATCGTCAGCTCATTGCTATCGATAAAACACTTCGCTTCGGTAATGTTATCCAACTGAAGCTCCCCGTTTTCGTCCTTTGAACAAACAAACACACGATAAGAAGTGTCGTTCGTCGTGATTGGTGCTTTAAGTTTTAGCATTTTGCCGTTCATAAAGGTAACCTTGCCACCGCACAGACATAATTCAGTGTCGTAACCCCAGTTAGCGAGGATATCGGAGGAAACGATACTCTTATTATCACAAATTTTTTTGATTATCGATTGGGTAAAATCAGTGCTTAATGTACTAGAAGCAAAACTCAACTGATTTGCCAACTTGTTACTTGCACTTATGCTCTCGCCCGTTTCTGAAGCAAATTGCCAGTCCGTCAAATCGATAGAATTATTTTCGCTCATAGCCAAATAATTATAGCCACCCGCAGTTTTGGTCACGCTAGACAAGTTTATGTTAAATTTTTGAAAATTCATTGCAACCTTGTTGGGCGCTTTTTTACTTTTTGAACCAACTAAATTTTCAATTTCAAAATAATATGTTTGATAATTATCGTTAAATTTGGCGCTAGCTTTAAAGGTAAATGTAATCGTATCCGCATCCTGCTCGCTATTCCAAACGACATTAGTTACGGATTCTGCCTTAGCACCACGAGATGAGGTAACGCTTACTGCGAAAGGCTCTGTAGCGTTCGCTTTTGCCAAAGATTCGTCATATTGAATCACTATCGTATAGCTTCTGTCCACATCTAAAACGTTTACCCCTGACGGCAAAACCTTTTTGGCTGTAGGAGCAGAAACATATTCGGTGTGATTTTTGTTAGCAATTATTTCACTAATTGAGACGATATTTCCCTTGTCAACATCTCCATAAACACCTGCATCACTTGTAGGCTTAACATTAATCACCGCAACTTGCACATAAGTCGCCGTCTGGGGAACTGTAAGCGCCGTTTCGCTATCAGTTTCACTTATTTGATTCTTATAATTACCATTTTCATTAGCACAAGCGACACTCATAGCTATCCAACTTCCCCACGAAATAGAATTACTATCGAATTCGTTCGTACTCGTCCTAAAAGCCAAATATAAATCTTTGTCTTTCGCTAAAGCTGTAGAATTCCTACCCATATAGCTTGCGGATAAAACCGTCGATGCTTCAGCAAAAGAACAACTAACAGCGACATCTTCTTCAAAACCATAATATTCCTCGCTCAACTCAGGGCAACTAAATTCACGAGAACTGCTAGCAATCGTCTTGCTTATGTAGTGACGATATTTCATTTGATTTTGCCCGACTAAAACGAATTCTTGAGGATTTTCAGCATTTTGACTATTCAATCCAACATCAACCGCATACCATTTTGAGCCGATTTTTACATAATTCCACATCGCAGGCACAAAGCTTTCGTTTGAATTTAGCACATAGCCGTTTACTAGCACATTTTCAATATTCAACGAGTCCAAAACATCTTTGAACAAACGAGCAAACCCCTCGTACACAGCTGTCTCCTTACACAAAGCACCGTAATTTGTGGTGATATAAGAAGCCGTATCTGAAATCTTGCCGTCTGAAGTTATTCCGTAACCGAAAGTTGCTTTTTGTAAAATCAACGAATTGGCAGCGCGAACTTTCTGCTCAGTCGTTTCTTTTTTTTCCGCCGTTGTTACAATCTCATTTAGTGCTGTTTTGTAGTCATTAAGAGCCGATTCCACCTGTGATTCGTTCTCGAACCCTGCGGAATAATAATTACTGTTTCTACCCGCCCCCATTGTAACGACATATTTATTGTCTTTTATACCGATACTGAGTTGAAGTTTGGAAAAATCCACATAAAAGACGTTATTCTCCATTAAAAAAACATCTTTTGCTGTGGCAAAACTTCTCAAAATCGACTCGTCGCCCTCGGCATATTTGCGAGCTTGTTCACTCGTCACCACATTTTTGTCAATCAAATCAAACTCCGTTGTGCCAGTCTTGAGATTGCCTTTTGTGTACATATTTTCCAACGCATCATAAAATTTTTGAGCGTTATCATCTAATTGAGAATAGTAATTCCCCGCCTTGCTCACCGCTATTGAGGGTTGCTCAAAAGGTACGCTAACGCAAGCGAGCAAAAGCGCCAACAAAACAACAGCACTTATCGTGATTGCAATTGATTTACCTAGATTGCTAGACTTAAAAAACATCTTTTTTCCTCCAGAATTGTGATAAAATGTTGATAAAAATCGACGGAAACCGTAAACCTATAATTATAATAACACAAAAACAAAAATTTCGCAAATGTTTAAAGCATAAAAGAAAAATATCCCTTAAAATAAGAGATATTTTTGTAAATTATCCTAAATCAAACAAGTCCAAATCGTCACCAGTCAAGCCATCGCTTGGGTCAACACGCAATTTCTTGTTTGTAGGGAATTCCTTATCCGTTTCGATAGCTATTTCTTTCTTAACATCTTCATAAACGGTAGGAACTACAGTATTATATACTTTTAGACCAGTACCAGCAGGAATAAGTTTACCAATAATGACATTTTCCTTCAAGCCAACAAGGTGGTCAACCTTGCCCTTGATTGCTGCATCTGTAAGCACTCTACTAGATTCCTGGAAGGACGCAGCGGACAAGAAACTACCTGTAGACAAGCTTGCTTTTGTCAAACCTTGCAAAATTCTCCTAGCATTAGCAGGATTTTTGCCCTTCATAATGGTCGATAGGTTGATATTCTCCAAATCGTTGATGTCCAAAATATCGCCTGGAATCAGGTCGGTGTCACCACTATTCTCAACTCTTACGCTACGAATCATTTGTCTAACAATAATCTCAATGTGCTTTGAGTCAAGCGGAACACTTTGCGATTTATAAACCGCCAAAACTTCCTTAAGCAAATATTCTTGAGCATCTTTTACGCCACGAGTACGCAAAATGTCTTGAGGGAAAATGCTGCCCTCTGTAAGCGGAGTTCCTGGCTCGATTTCTTGACCTTCAACAACCGCAATTAGACTCTTTGCTGGCAACAAGTATTCAGCATCACCGTTTGGCGTGTGAACTTGCACGCACTTACGGTTGCTTACTTCATAAATGTGTACCGTTCCACCAACTTCGCTAACTATAGCAGCATCGTTTGGCCTACGTGTTTCAAACAACTCCTCGACACGTGGCAAACCTTGCGTAATATCCTTAACCGACGCAACACCACCAGTATGGAAAGTACGCATGGTAAGCTGTGTACCAGGTTCACCGATTGATTGAGCGGCGATAATACCAACCGCCTCACCAACTTCAACCATTCCAGTACTAACCATATCACGACCATAACATTTTGCACAAACACCATGCTTACATTTACAAGTAAGTAATGTCCTGATTGTTACCTCAGTAATACCTGCTGAAACAATCTTTTGCGCAATCTCAGGTGTAACCATCTCATTTGCCTTAATAATTACCTCGCCAGTGCTTGGGTCAATCACATCATCAACAACAACACGCCCTTTGATTCTGCCTTCCAAAGTTTCAATAACGTGGTCACCGTTTCTAAGCTCGCTAACCTTGATACCTTTTGCGGACTCACCCAACGAAGCAAAACAGTCGTCTTCCGTTACTACGACACCATGAGCAATATCAACAAGCCTACGTGTCAAGTAACCTGCATCTGCAGTGTGGAGCGCCGTATCAGCCAAACCTTTACGACCACCACGAGCGGCGATAAAGTACTCTATAGGACTTAAGCCGTCACGGAAACATGACAAAACGGGAACATCGATCTTACTACCTGAAGTCGTAGCCATAATACCACGAATACCACACAACTGCTTTACCTGGTCATCGTTACCACGAGCCTTAGACGCAACTATCATTTTAAGACAGTTGAATGTACCCAAATTGCCAACGACCAAATCTCTAATTTGAGTAGTTGCCTCGTTCCATAACTCAATGTTTTTGTTTACTTTTTCATCACGAGTTATCAAACCACGAGCATATAACTTCTCATTTTGACGAGCAAGCGTCTGGTGTTCTTCAATAATCTTCTGCTTATTCTCAGGAATAAGCATATCGTAAACATTAATCGTAATCGAACTCAACGTTGAATATTTGTAACCGAAAGCCTTAACCTTGTCCAGCATTTTGGCGGTTTCTGTCGTACCTAAAGCAAAGTAAGTTTGCGCAACGATTTCAGCCATTTTGCCCTTTGTAACTGTGTAATTTACCTCATATTCAAGGTAGTCTTTAGGTTCACTACGTGTAACAATACCTATACATTGCGGAATACAACGGTTGAACAAAATTCTACCAACAGTAGTTGAAATCCTACCCATGACCTTTTCGCCGTTAACCACAGCGGTACGCCTAACTTGGATTGGCGCTTGATAATGCACAAAGCCGTTCGCATTTGCCATAATCGCCTCTTCCTCGCTAGTAAATATCGTACCAGCACCCTTTTCTTCAGGATTTTCAATAGTCATATAGTAGATACCCAAAATGATATCTTGTTGCGGTTCAACGACAGGTAAACCTGATGCTGGCTTAAGAATGTTATTACTAGCAAGCATCAAAACTCTCGCCTCAGTACGTGCTTCAATCGACAAAGGTACGTGAATAGCCATCGTATCACCATCGAAGTCGGCGTTATAACCCTGACAAACAAGTGGGTGAAGTTTGATTGCTCTACCCTCAACCAAAACAGGTTCAAATGCTTGCAAAGACAAACGGTGCAAAGTTGGAGCACGGTCCAAAATTACAGGGTGGTCCTTGATAACATCTTCCAAAATATCCCAAACCTCAGGTCGTTCATTTTCAACCATTCTCTTTGCGCTCTTTACGTTTTGCGTAAAGTTCAACTCAACAAGCTTGCGCATAACAAACGGCTTAAACAACTCCAACGCCATTTCTTTCGGCACACCACATTGATAAAGCTTAAGCTCTGGCCCTACCACGATTACGGAACGGCCTGAGTAGTCAACACGCTTACCCAACAAGTTTTGACGGAAACGACCTTGCTTACCTCTAATCATAGCAGTCAAAGATTTCAATTCTCTTTGTTTTGCACCCAAAACAGGCTTACCACGCTTACCGTTATCAATTAGCGCATCAACAGCTTCTTGAAGCATACGCTTTTCATTTCTGATAATTACCTCAGGAGCAGCCAAATCAATCAGTTTCTTAAGGCGGTTGTTACGGTTTATAACCCTACGATACAAATCGTTGAGGTCACTCGCAGCAAATCTTCCCCCTTCCAACTGAATCATAGGTCTCAATTCAGGAGGCAGTACAGGTAGTACGTCCAAAATCATCCAGCGAGGGTTATTCCCACTCTTTAAAAATGCCTCAATAATCTCAAGTTTTTTGATAGCTTTTAACTTGCGTGCGCCCTTTGAGTTCGCCACAACGTCTTTTAATACCTTGCTTTCGCCCTCAAGGTCAACCTCAGAAAGCAATTCTCTAATTGCTTCTCCACCCATACCTACACGAAAAGCACCAGCACCGTATTTCTCAAGCGCATCACGATATTCTCTATCAGTAATTACTTGCTTTTTCTCAAACTCTGTTTTTCCTGGGTCAAGCACAATATAACTAGCGTAATAAAGCACTTGCTCAAGATTTTTACTGGTCATATCAAGGATAGTACCAACTTTACTGCTTCCACCACGAACAAACCAAATATGGCTAACAGGGGTTGCAAGTTCGATATGCCCCATACGTTCTCTACGAACTTTACTGCGTGTAATTTCTACACCACACTTTTCACAGTGGTGACCCTTATATCTTACACGTTTATACTTACCACAATGACATTCAAAGTCCTTTTTCGGTCCGAAAATGCGCTCACAAAACAAGCCATTAATTTCAGGCTTTAAGGTACGATAATTTATTGTTTCTGGTTTTGTAACCTCACCATGAGACCACTCTCTAATCTTCTCAGGTGAAGCAAGACCGATTCTAATTGAATCGAAATTTTTTAATTCAAACATTTATCGATACACTCCTATTCATCAAAATCATCATCAAACAGGTTACCAGCATTAAACGCATCTTCATCATTTTCTATTTGATTAAATTCGCTTTCGCTAATAATGTCGTTAGACTCGCCTTCAATATCATCAAAGTTAAGTTCAATTTCCTTACGCTCGTCGTTTTGTGGCCTTGCAACGCTCGGAATATCCACATCATCGTTTGTAAGTTCATTAAGCTCAATTTCTCGGTTATCTTCGGTCAAAATCTTAATATCCATACCCAAAGATTGCAATTCTTTTACAAGTACTTTAAAGGACTCTGGAATACCAGGTTCGGAAATTGGCAAGCCTTTTACAATAGACTCATAGACGTTATTTCTACCAGCTATATCGTCCGACTTAATCGTCAACATTTCTTGAAGCAGGTTAGCAGCACCATAACCCTCTAAAGCCCAAACATCCATTTCGGAGAATCTTTGACCACCGAACATTGCCTGACCTCCCAAAGGCTGAGCTGTAACAAGTGCGTACGGCCCAATACTACGAGCATGCATCTTGTTATCAACCATATGAGTAAGTTTCAGCATATACATATAGCCAACTGTTACTCTGTGGTCAAACGCTTCACCAGTACGCCCATCATAAAGCACCATCTTTGCGTCATCGTCAAGGTTGTTTTCACGGTACAATTCGCTAATTTGTTGCTCTGTTGCTCCGTCAAATACAGGAGTTGCAACTTTCCAGCCCAAAACTTTAGCAACTCTACCCAAGTGAACCTCCAACAACTGACCGATGTTCATACGACTAGGCACACCAAGTGGGTTTAGCACAACATCGACAGGCTGACCATTTGCCATAAACGGCATATCTTCGCTAGGCAAAATCCTAGAAACGATACCCTTGTTACCATGACGACCTGACATTTTGTCACCGACTGACAATTTTCTCTTTTGAGCGATGTAAACTTTAACAAGCATATTTACACCTGCTTCCAACTCGTCCTTATTTGCTCTACTAAAAATCTGGACATCGACAACAACACCGGCACGACCATGTGGCACACGCAAACTTGTGTCCCTAACTTCTCTTGACTTTTCACCGAAAATCGCACGTAAAAGTCGCTCTTCTGGAGTCAATTCGGTTTCACCCTTAGGTGTAACCTTACCTACCAAAATATCTCCTGGACGAACTTCTGCACCAATACGAATAATACCATTTTCGTCCAAATTCTTGAGTGCATCTTCACTAAGGTTAGGAATATCACGAGTGATTTCCTCGTTACCCAATTTCGTTGACCTACATTTTACATCTTCAACTTTTAGAGTAATTGAAGTATAAACATCCTCTTTTACAAGACGCTCATTAATTAAAATCGCATCCTCGTAGTTGTATCCTTCCCAGTTCATAAACGCAACTAGCATATTCCTACCCAAAGACAATTCACCGTTGCAAGTAGACAAGCCGTCAGCGATTACATCGCCTTTCTTAACCCTTTCGCCTTCTTTTACAATAGGTTTTTGGTTAAGGCAAGTATCTTTTGTAGTTTTTGCAAACTTGGTAAGTCTTGTCTTGTGGATATTACCCTCATCGTCCATAATATCAATTTCTGATGAGTCCATAAATTTTACAACACCATCGCAATCAGCAAGCACCAACGCCCCACTGTCTTTGGCGGCACGATACTCAAGTCCTGTACCAACGATAGGCGCTTCCGTCTTAATCAGTGGAACAGCCTGACGTTGCATGTTACTACCTAGCAACGCACGGGCAGCATCGTCGTTTTCCAAAAACGGAATACAAGAGGTTGCGACTGAAATCATTTGTCTAGGCGAAACGTCAACATAATCAACGTCACTACTTGGAACTTCTATAACTCTATCCTTGTATCGACAAATAACGTTTTTGTTCACAAAATGTCCCTCGCTGTCCAGAGGTTCGACAGCCTGAGCGATTTTGCACTTTTCTTCAACGTCAGCCATAAGATACACAACGTCTTTCGTTACAACGCCTTTCTCTTTGTCAACTCTCTTGTAAGGAGTCTCCAAAAATCCGTATTCATTAATTTTTGCATAAGTTGCAAGCGAGTTAATCAGACCGATTGACTGACCTTCTGGTGTCTCAATCGCACAAATTCTACCATAATGCGTGTAGTGAATATCACGAACTTCCGCACCTGCACGATCTTTGCGCACACCACGTGGACCAACAGCCGAAACTTTACGTTTTTGCGTAAGTTCACTCAAAGGGTTTACTTGGTCCATACTTTGCGATAGCGGACTCGTCTTCATAAAGTCCATAAACGCTTTCGTTACATGGCGAGCGTTTACAATTGTGCTAGGAGTTGCTTGAGTCATATCCTGCCCTTGCATACTCTCTCTAGCCAAAGTTGCCATTTTTGCCATACCAGAGTGCATAGCGATATTTACAAGTTCACCAACACTGCTTACACGACGATTAGCAAGGTGGTCAATATTGTCAATTGTACCAATACCATCAATCAAGTCTAACAAATAACTAATACTAGCCAAAATATCATCAATCACGATGTGACGATTGATTAAAGCCTCTTGGTTCTCCTTTACAATAGCGAGCTTGGCATCTTTTGTCTTGGCATCTTTGGTTAATTCAAGATACTCAGGATAGTTAATAAGCTCATAAATACCATAATCACGAGGGTTGCACTTAATAAGCGAAGCAAGGTCAACACGATTGTTACCACGCATAAGATGTTTCTTACCACTTGGCAAAGTTACCCAAACTTCATTAATACCCGCATTTTGAATCATCTTTGCTTGCTCGCTTGTAATCTCAGTCCCTTCTGGCAAAACATTACCATTAATAACCAACTCTTGCCCCAAAATCTGTCCTGGCAAACGGTTGCAAAGATTCAACTTTTTGTTGAATTTGTAACGGCCGACTTTCGCCAAATCATATCTCAGATTTGTAAAGAACGTGTTCATAATGAACGTCTTGATTGTGTCAGCGCTAGGCAATTCACTTGGCTTTAACTTCTTGGAAAGCTCAATCAAAGCCTCTTCCTCTGTCTTTTGAGGCTCTTGCTCCAAAGTGTTTAAAATTAGTGGGTGATTACCGAAAAGCTTTGCAATATCTTCATCGCTACCTAATCCCAAACCCTTTAGCAAAATTCCCGCAGAAGTCTTGACACTACGATCCATAGTAACACGCAAAGTGTCTTTCTGAGTCTGCTCGAACTCTAGCCACATACCTCTTGTAGGGTTAAGGCTAGCCATATAGAACGTCCTACCAGTGTTCTTATCATCAATAGCGTCATAGTAAACACTAGGGCTACGCACGATTTGACTGACAACTACACGATCAACCCCACCAATAAGGAAAGAACCATTGTCCGTCATAAGAGGCACTTCACCTAACATAATATTCTGCTCAACTGCCTCACCAGTTTCCTTATTAATCAAGCGAGTGTTAACCTTAATAGGTGCGTTAAAAGTAAGCGCACGCCTACGGCACTCGTCAACTGGATACTTTACAGCAGAATAATCAATACTGTAATCCAAGAAATGCAGTTCGTACTTACCGCTGAAATCTTCAATAGGTGAAAATTCAGCAATAGTCTCGCCAATCCCCTTTTCCAAGAATTCCTTGTAAGTTTCTCTTTGAATACCTACGAGATAAGGCATCTCAATAGGTTCATCAACACGAGCGAACGAAATACGCTCGGTCTTACCACACATAATTTTTTTGAGTGATGACTTTTTTGTCTTGTTGTTTGCTGGCATTAAACATTATCTCCTTGTAAAACGTATTTTTGTTTAATAAAAAGTTGCCAAGTAGAGTACTTTTGTGCTATATTAGATATTATAAAATCATATAAGGAATGATTTTGTGAGAAATAAAGCAAATGCTAGACAACAAAAAAATATGCTTTTTCCGTCCAAGCACTTGATTTGGGCAAAAGCGCCCCAAGTATTAATATTAACAATTAATCCCTAACAAACTCAATATTTCCACCTAACACTCTCTATATGTATATAATAGTTTTATAAGTATAACATAAAATAAAGCTGTTGTCAACACAAATTTGATAAATTTTTATAAAAAATGAGGTAATTTATGCAAAAGCAAAGCAAAGATGATATGACATTGTTAGCAAGAGCGAGTCTTGCGCTAGAAAAATACGGCACAACTGCGATTTCTACCATAATAAAAAAGGACAAAGACACGAGCGCCATCTATTCATTATATAATATACCATACAGTCAAGACAAGACCGATACCAAGCGACAATTCGATTGGCACTGCCCACGAAACATTGCAGGCACTTCTCACCCAACCCCAACCCCTACATTATTTTATATACATGGCGGTTCATGGACGGCGGCGGATAAGAGTATTTTTACGCTTGTCGCAAAAGATTTTGCTGAGCAAGGGCTAATCGTCATCAACATAAACTATAGACTGCTACCTGATGTGGAATTTGCCGATGTATATAACGATGTAGCGGAATGCATTACCTATTGCGTACAGAACGCCGAAATGTTTGGCATAGACAAGCAACAAATTTTTGTCGGCGGTGATAGTGCTGGCGGGCATTTGTCCAGTTTGGTTGCGTCAAATTGGCATTTGGGCAATCTAAAATTAGACTGCACGATTAAGGGTTGCTTGCTTTTTTATGGAGTTTTTGATATATCGCACTTGCACAAACTAAGCTTTCGTGCGTGCCGTTCAATCGGCAAGTATTTTGAAGAAAAATACCGCAACGAACCCGAAATTCTTGAGAAATTCTATCACGACTACTCCCCTTTACAATTAGCAACGCAAAACTTCCCGCCTTGCTTCGTAACCGCTGGCGAAATTGATTCGCTTACAAAAACGGAATCTTTGCCGTTTATTCAACGACTTAAGGAATTAGGTGTAGAGTGTGAGACGCTAATTTTCCCCAGATATAGACGGGACGCTCGGCACGCATTTATCAATTTACGAACCAAAGCCCGCAGTGAAGCGATGAACGAAGCGTATAAATTCTTGCACAGTCACATCACAACTCCGCTAGATAAACTCACTTCCCACAAATCAAAATAAACAACTCCTTTTCTCTAAATCAAAAGAACCCACAAATTTGGGTTCTTTTTTGTATTACAATCTACTTGTCAAACTTTAAATTATTGCGTTCAGGGTGAATTAACGCACTTAAAATATGTTCGTGAACGTGAGCAATATGCGGATTCAAGCTTGCGATGTAGTTTTTGACGAATTCCCGTTCGGTGTGTTTGTCTGCGGGACAATCATTATGGAATACGGGCAGATTTTGTGAAATCGCCGTCGTTTCGCTCTCCCATACCAAAATCATTGGACGAATAACCGTCATCCCCGTTCTATCAAGGTGTGTAACGGGAGCAAAGGTCGACAAACGGCTTTCATAAAGCATAGACAAGAAAAAAGTCTCAACTAAGTCGTTTGCGTGGTGACCTAAAGCGATTTTGTTACAACCCAATTCTTTCGCCTCGCTTGCGAGCATTCCCCGACGAAGTCTTGCGCATAGCGAACAAGGATTATTTTCTTTGCGTACTTCAAACAGCAATTCATAAATTCTGGACGGCACGATTTTGTGGTCAACACCCAAAGAGTTACAATACTTTGTAATCGCCGAAAAATCTGATTCGCCGTTATGCATATCAATAGTTAGGGCGACCAAATCAAACTTTTGGGGATAATAACGCCGAATCTTTGCAAGCAGTGTCAATAGCGCCAAGCTATCCTTTCCCCCACTCAAACCGATAGCGATTTTGTCGCCGTCTTCAATCATCTTGTAATTTTCAAGAGCCTTACGAACTCTTCCCTCTGCGTTACTACTCATTTTTTACCTCAATTTAATTTGGCATATTTTATCAAATCTTCATATAATTTTCAATAGAAAAATGCCAATTTGCAAAAAATTTTTAATTTTTTTATAAGATTTTGTCACTTTTACTATTTTTAGTGCATATTTTAATACAAAATTTGCGAGGTAAAAATGACAACTCCACATCCTTATATAATAAATATGATAGCCGATTACTACCTAGCGCAAAAGAACACTATGCGAGATTGCGCCAAACATTTCGGACTCGGCAAAAGTACTGTTCACAATTATTTACACAACTATCTAAAAAAGATTGATTACTCCAAATATGAAAAAGTGAGCGCATTATCGCAACTCAACTTTTCACAAAAACATATTCGTGGCGGAATGTCCACTCGCAAAAAATTCGCTAACTCCAAAGTTTCCGCTTGTTAGCAAAGTACCACCAAACAAATCCACCAACAATCAATACACATGCACCGCAAATTGCGTACAGCCAAATCGGACTTGGCGCTTTTGTCCATTTCGCATACAAGGTTATCGGGGTTTGGAAAATGTAAAATTTCCCAACTTGAGTACCCTCTTCGCAATTTTCAGTCGAATACCACCCCGCAAAAATGTAGCCGTCCTTTGTTGGCTTCAAATTGGTGAGCAAACCTTGGTGACCGTTGTAGTCATAGGCATAGTCGATTCCCGATTTAAATGGAATGTCATCAAAGCCCAAAGTTTTATCAGCAAAAGTAATACGATAATCAAGCCTTGTAAATTTCCCATACAAAGTCACATCGCTTGTAACATTTTTAAGTTGTGTAATCGCTGTTGTATAAGCACTATCGCTAAACCACCCCTCAAACTTATGCCCCATACATTTCGGCATATATTCCGTTTTTGTTAGGTCAATATCAGTCTCAGCGGTTACAATATATCCCAAACTCGTAAAACCGTCTGGGTCACTAGGAACGCCGTATTCATACCCAGAATACGCAAAACTAATCTTATACTCAATCAGTTCCCAATACGCATAAAGTGTCAACGTGTCGCCTTTCGCATAGTCTTGGACAAATTCACGCGTCAATTGAAAATTCCCGTCAGGCTTATCATCCAACGGCGCTAATTTCCCTGCACCCCAATAAGCAAAATTATAACCCGTCTTTGTCGTCGCCGGCGCATAAATTGTTATCGGCAAATCCGAAACAGAAACTTTTGCTGGGTTGGTTGTTTCTAATGGTGTATGTGACTTATCAGAATCAAGGTACAAAATATTATATTCAGTAATTTCGCTAGTCTCTGTTGTCTCGTCGTTAGCAAATGCCACACCACTTGCCACAAAAAGCCCTGCAAAAATGCACAGGCTAAAACAAATTATCATAAGGCTACAATAAATATACTTTTGCTTATTCATTTAAAATACCTCGAGTATATTATACCCGAAAATTTTAATAAAATCAAATAAATAAACACAAAAATTAAAAATAAAAAAGCTTTTCTTAAATAACTTTACAAAGCGTACTTTTAAGAAAAGTCTTTTTTATCAACCCAAACTAACTTGTGATGATTGATTTAATCTCGTTTAATTGCGAAAGGTTAAGAATCTCAATCTTTTTGTGAGCTTCCTTATATGCCAACTTGATAATTTCTGGGTACTCACCCTCGTCTACCATCTTTAGCATAATATCAGCCAAATCGATCAATTCTTCCTTAGTTTTGTAGTCAATCGAAGTCAGTATTTTTTCAAAAACATTGTAACTCATCTCTACAACTTTTGGATCGTCCAAACTTAATGTTTCCATAATTATTACCTCTTAAATTCGTTTTAGCATTTTTCTTGTTCGTGCCCTTTGCTTCCCTTATTAAAATCATCATACAAAGTTGTTTGCGTGGGCTTACCAGGTGTTTTCTTTTGCGTTGCATCAGCGCTCTGTGTTTCAGGGCTCGACGTTTCAGCATTCTTATTAGCTTCTTGTTGTTCAATCTCTAGCCAATCAACACCCGCATGGTAAAGAATATCATCTACATCCGCGCCAAAGACAAGTCTTAATCTTTCTTTACCAAGCTGAATATACTTATCGGTATCAAAATCACCTTTGCATTCCTTAAAACGTCTTTCACCGAGATCACGCTTGCGGTCTTCTCTACCAATAGCTTCAAACATCTTGTCTATGTCGTCTTTTGTAATTTTCTCGTTTTGAATACCATTGTGCTCCATAAACTCACGGGTTTGAACCATAATAAAACCAGTATATTGATCTATCTCACTCGCAACATCATATGCATAAGGATTGTTCTGTTTAAGACTCTCACAAGTTTCTTCACGACCCTTTGTTTTATACTTCAACATCTTACTTACCGTAGAACCAACAGAAAGTGCCGCTTCCAGGTCTTTCAAGTATTTTATTTGATACTCATTGAGTGGCTCACCAGAGCTTGGATCTTCACCCGAAGCTCTTGCTTCAATATAATACTGCCCATAATGCTCATTATGTTTATCAACCATATCAATCAAAAAGCTACGACAATATTTTACCTCGTCAGTATTTTGAGTAATATATTGCTTAGCTTGCTCCTTTTTTTCAGGGGTAAACTTTTCATTCAACAGATCATCAATCAAGCTAAAAGGTGTCTCGCTAGGTGTAGCACTTGATTCATTCGAAACATTTTTGACATCAACATTTTGTGAGTCAGTGGCCGTAGGATGTACATCATCAAGAATTCCCCATACTTGATCACGCATAGCGTCCTTGAGTAGCTCTTTGCCCGCTTCTATTTTGTTTGTACGTGTAAACTTCTCGCCTTTAGCAATTCTGTCTGCAAGAGCTTTCTCTCCCGCAACACGCAACATAGTATTAATCGTGCCTTTTGTAATCGTAGTTCCTTTGTAATCGTTCTTTTCCATAAAGTCTTTTGCCAAAGCCATTATCCAACCTGCATATTGCTCAAGTTTTTCTGTAGCTTCATACTCAGGAACATCTGTATAATCTAACCTAGAATAGCCACTACCTCCGTTCATCTTACCCATAAATACAGGTCTAACATTACTAACAGTTCTAGCGCGCAACTCTTGATATTCAAGTTCTTTCAAAGTGTCGGGTGTTGAGCCACTTTTTATAACATTTCGCAGACCTTCTACTTCATTTTTCTGTACACCTGTATATTCGTCTATCAAATCAAGTACGATCTTACGACACTCATCTGATGCTGCACTTTTTCTACCCGTGTACTGTAGAACACGAGCGTTCTTTGCTGGTTTCAACTTAGTATCAAAAACATATACCCTAGGTGTTCTGGGGGTAGGTGTAGGTGCTGGAGCTGGAGTAGGATCTGAAGTAGCACTTCCGTCTCCTTTTTCTTTGAAAAGCCTTTTTCTCTCTTCCTCCTTTTGTTGACGTTGTGTCATAAATCTATCACGTTCCGCTTCATCCCTAGCATTCTCTATGTTTTGAGCTACTTCTCTTGCCCAATCTAGCCAATCTTGTGTAGGTTCATGGGTATCAGTATCAACTTGTGCAGGTTCATGGGTATCAGTATCAACTTGTGCAGGTTCATGGGTATCAATATCAGTAGCAGAATTAAATGTATCTCCGACAGGCATAGGTGTAGTAGAATTAGGAGTTACTTCTGGGGCAGGCACATGCTCTTCTTCATAATCTTCTACCCTTGCCGATTCAAAAATCTTCTCAATTCTTTTTCTAATCTCGTCCGAAGACATTTCAGGACTCAATTCCAACTCAGGATCACGCACAACCTTGCTAGAATACATAATAGACTGCAAGCTTGGTTCATGTCCCAAATTTGCCCTTAGAGTCTCATAATCAACTCCCTTAGTGCGAGCATATTCTTGCAAATTAGGTTTGTATCGAGCAGCAACATTATTTATACCTATAGCATGCATATCAGCGAATATTGCCATACATTGCTGACTTTCCTCAGGCTCCAAAAATTCATTTATTTGTGCAAGTTCTTGAAGAGATTCTACTTTAAACATATTGCTCATAGCTTGCGCTTCTTTTTCTGGCAACATCATCAAACATAATTCACTCGCTATTGAACAAGCGCTCGCTCTAGCAAACCCATCCTCAATACTCGTCCATGTATCAATGCTTGGCAAATTTGTAGCAGTCGGGTTAGCGGATATTACACTCCTTGCAATGTTTTTCAATTCATCGGACTGTGAGTTACAAATGTATTTGATTACACTATAAACCTTGTCAGCATTTGACATATCTTTAGGGTAACTCAAATTAAAACGTTTCGGCCACCCTGTAATACTTATACCATTGTTAAAAGGCGAGATACGTCTCTTTATAGCATCTAAAGCACCAAAAAATTTTCTTGCCCTTGCCTTTAGTCCTATCGAACCAGGTTTAAGACTACTATCTTCAACCAAAACAATACCGAATCTATTTGAAATAGTGTTCATAGTTTGCTTAAAGGTGTCTTTATCTTTTAAAGCAGGTGCCATATCCTCTAACTTGGCATCAGAATTTACGAATTTAGGTGAATCAAATCCTTGCTCACCCGTAAATCTTGGTATTTCACCTTTATAAAACCCTTTCTCTTCGCTCTGGTCAAAACCACCATTTAATCTAAACTCAGCATAAGAAATATTAATGTAGTCGTTTATAGACATTGCTTGCTCGCTGTCCGAAACATTTGCCCAGCCATCCGTCCATGCGCCCACAACCAACGGACTAACTCCGCTCGCAAGTTCGCTCGCCTCTTCCTCAAGAACTGAGTAAGGTCTACGTGAAATCGCATTCACCTTGTAAGCAACCTGCTTTACAGAACCATTACGAACCTTACCCAACAGCAAATTACCGTTGTAACCATTAGCAATCAAGGAATAGGCCTTGCGCTCATCCGGTGTTACCTTGAAAGCGTCGCCACCCAAATCAACGTGGCTAGTCAACGCTCTCAATAAATCTCTGTCATGATAGAACTCCCGAAACTTACCGTCCGTACTTGATTCAGCACTCTTGAAACGCTCACCATAAACATCCAAAGGTATTACCTTGTTCAAATCTTCCACTAAATTATTGCTAGCGGCATACCAATGTGCAACCTTAACTTTTGCACGAGTAAACCAAAACACCTTTTTGTCAATATTTTCTTGAAATTCATCACGAACTGCACTATCACTATCAGCCATAATTCTTTTCCCTCCTAGGCATTATTTATATTACAGTTTATTATATCATATTTAAAAACAAAAATCAATACTAAAATTCAAATTTATTAGAAAAATTTAAAAAATTTTACATATTAAATGAATTTTTATGCAAAAAAATTTATAAAAAAGGTCGCAGACCTGATTTTTTTAGATATCTGCAACCTTTTTGACCGCATCATTAGCACGCACATAGAAAGTTGTACGAGAATATGGACTTGCGATAAAGAAACAGCAACCACGTTCAGCAGTAACAATTGTATCCTGCTCGCCTTTGTTGATTTCACCTGCGTTACGATACAGATTTACAAGGTCGCTAATATCGTTTGGAGCAAGTGAGAATATCATGGAATACTGACTTGCGTTAATAATCGCACTCGCTTGACGTTCAATGTCCGCACTTCCGACAAAGTCCTTTATGTTTTGCGTAATGATTATTTGCATACCCATATATTTACGAATACGTTTTGCCATTTGCGCCATAAAGTCAAGGGCTACTGGATATTTCGGGTTAATAAACAAGTGTGCCTCATCTACCGCCACCACGATTTTACGCTGAGTCTTATATTTTTTGTTGAAGTCCTTGTTTTTCAAAATCTCGTTATCAAGGTACTTGAATACCAAAAGCATTTGCGCACTTGCGACAGTTCTGTTACGGTTACTAATAAGTGACTGGAAGTTAAAACATACGAAATTTTCATCTGTTTCAATACTCGTAGGCCCGTTCCAAAGATTTGCGTTACGCCCGCCCGTCGCAAATTTCTGCACGTACGCCTGCAAAATTTGTAAGTTGCGCTTAATATATGCATCGTCCGACTCATCAGATTTCTTTAGAATCAAGTTATACAAATCGTCAAAAATTGGATAATCGGCAGGCTTTAATTTAGACAAATCAGTACTTGCGTCAATTCCTTTGTTGCGGTAAATTTCCACGACAAGCGAGTTTAAAATCTCGAACGCATCGCCGTTCATACCCTCAAAAATTATTTTAAAGTATTCCTCCAAAAACTGCAAGTGCTGGTTATAAGAATCGGAGGATTTTTTTGCATTATTCATACGTTGCAATTCGATTGCCTCAAGCTCTTCTTCCGTTTCGTCGCCCGTCAGTTCAACCACATCATCGACATCGTCTGAAAGGCTGGTCATTATATGGAAAGGATTCAAAATTCCATGCACCGAACTACCAACGTCAATATACTTGCCTTTAAGATTCCTAGTAAGCGCATCATACTCTTTCTCGGGGTCAAGAATAAATATACGGGTGTTATCAGCAGCGAGGTTTGCCAACAACGTACTTGTCGCATAAGATTTACCTGAACCAGATTTACCGATTACAATCATATTCGCATTTACACGTTCGTTGTGGAGCGGATTTTCTTTGTCCGAGTTTACAAAGAAATCTACGAACACGGGCGAACCATTATTGCCGAGATAAAAGCCTTTTTCATCTTGCAAATTGTCCGAAATGAACGGAAACATAGCAGCAACTGACGAAGTTTGAATATTACGGCTAGCCTCGTTTACAGTATCAAGTTTACTCAAATTGGCACTGATAAATGCATCAACCTGACGCCCAAACATTTCGCTGTATTTAAAGCCGTTTTGCTTGAGAACGGTGCGGACGTCCTTTTTCATTGCTTCTTGACACATAATATGAACACGCACATCATACAAGTCCTCGTTACCGACCTTCAAATCACTCATCAAATCGGTCAGAGTTTGACGTTGCGTCTGCAAATCGATCGTCTTACTTGACTTAAATGTTGACGACATTCTCGCTTCAATTTCCACAATAGAACGGTCAATTACACGTTCTGACTTGTCTTTTTGTAGCGGAGTAATATTTACAACAACTTTCGTATTCGCCATTTCAAAGAACGGTACAGCCCACGCATTAGGCACTTCCAACGGATAGTCAATTATCGAGAAATTACGATACGCAACATTATCAATTATTGTTCTACCCGTTTTAAACAGCACTTCGTCTGGCATAGTCCACTGCACATATTCATCCATCGGAATAAGCGAAAGTTCGTTTTCGTCGATATTCTGCCCGTAATTCGCCTTAAGAAAAATCGCCAGCTCCTGATTTTTTAACTTATATGCATGCATCGGCACAATACTGCGCGCAAACGTGTTAATCATATTGCTAGAAGCCGTTTCCAAACCGTCACGATCTCGATCATAAATCACAATGTAATAATGGTCCATAAAAGTTACCTCGTAATTACTGAGGTCACGCAAATCTTGCATACGGGACTCAAAAATTACACTGCGGGCGTCAAATTCCTCTTTTGACATTACTTGGTCGTTAGCTAGCTCCATAACTTCGTCATATTTGCGATCCTCGTTGTAAATAAATCCGTCGAGCAACATAGGTTTTGCAACTTTTACCATACTTGCCGACTGCCCCACTGTCAACGAACGCAAAGCATTTGCAAATGCTTCAACTACCATATCTTGCTTGTCAGGATTCAAAAGCCAAAATTGTATAGGCTTAATTTCAATTACCACCGCATAATAATCTTTGTAATCAATCATATCGTTCGCAATTTCACGATACGGAATAAGATTTTCAATCGGCTGATGCTTGCGCATTGCGTGTTTGCTGTATTTTTTCTGCCGAGCGAAAAATTTAAACAAAATACCCAAAGTCTCGTACATTCGCTTATCGTCGGCGATTTTCATAAAGAACGCTATACTAAACGCAATCCAAGCCATCGACAAGTAGACTTTTATATCAGTGCTAAAACCACTACTGAAAATAAATAGCAATAACACACCAATAGCTATCGCCAAATAAATAATATCTGCAAAGGTGATACCCTTGTAAAATTCCATCTTGACTTTTGTTCTGCGTGGAATATACCTCATTTTTTACCTCACTAAAAATATCTTGTCTTTTTATTATAATATAAATTCATAAAAATTCAAAACATTTTAGCCCACTTTTTCCAAAAATTATGCACTTTCACCACCTCACCCTCAAAACCCTTATAAAAACGCAATAATTTAATTTGCAAGGCACCCCCCATGTTCACCAACAAGCATTGTGCCTGCGTGACGCAAAAGGTGTAAATTATTGAGAATAGGCTCCCCACCGACAGTATGTATATAAAAGGATAAATATCTTCTTTGGACATATGGGGGGGCTTGGTGCATACGCTTCCAGCGTATTTTGCCCCGCTTTTGCGGGGCAGGGTGCGTTCGGCACGAACGCACGCACCAAGCCCCCCGCCCCCGCAGTTGTTGTTAAGATGGCAATATCAGGCTTCTTGAGAACTGACGATTGCAGAGCAGTTTAATATCACCGCAGAACAGCAAAAAACCGAAAGAAGATTATTCTCTCGGCTGATTTGGTACTTTTTTGATAAAGCACTAATTTAGTCTAAATTGAAACGGATTTTTTGAGCATCAAGGATAAGTTTGATTGAGCCTTGCTTTGCTTTACAGAGCGGACATTCGTCCCAAGCCTCTTCGCTGATTTGCATATAACCACAATCACCACAAATCCACGCAACAGGTTTATCCTTTTTGTAAAGCGTTCCGCTAATGAATTGCTGGTGCAGTTCCTCAAAAATTTGGCGGTGATAATTCTCAACTTCAAGCGTATCACGAAACAGCTTTGCAATCTCAGAAAAACCCTCTTTTTCGGCAGTTATACTAAATTCCTCGTAAATTCGAGCTTCGTTTGCTTCGTCTTCGCTAGCTAAACGCAGATTTTCGCCTAAATCCCATTTTTCACGAAAAGGAAAGCCCGCATTAATTTCAATGTTATCGATTTGCCCGTCTTCGCCGTCTTGCAAAAATGTATAAAACATTCTTGCGTGATTAAATTCCTGATAAATTATCTCATCAATAATATCGGCAATGTTTTTGTAGCCGTTAAATCTTGCTCCGTATTCGATAAATTCGTAACGGGTTCGAGCTTGACACTCCGAAGCATAACTGCGTGCCAAATTTTTGTAAGTCTGACTATCTTTTAATTTCATAACAACCTCCGCAAAAAAATATTGACTTTTGACAATTTTTTATACTCAAATTATTGAAAAATTGCAAATTTAGTGTTATAATAGCAATATACTTAGAAAAAGGAACACAAAACAAATGAAATTTTGGCAAGAATTCAAAACATTTATTCAACGTGGAAATGTTGTTGACATGGCTGTCGGTGTGATTATCGGTACAGCTTTCGGGGCAATTGTGACGGCGCTGACCAACAAAATCATTATGCCACTAATTAACTTACTATTGTCGGCTGGTGGAGCGGACGGGCTAGAAACCGCCTATACATTTTTGAAAAAAGTTTATGCATCGGACGGCACTATTGACTTAACGAAAAGTATTTACATAGATTGGGGTGCATTTATAACTGCGATACTGAATTTCTTTATCATTGCGCTAGTGCTATTCATAATCTTAAAGGTTGCCATGAGGGCGGACACTTTATTTAAAGGGACAGTCAAAGATTTAACCGACAAAGACATCAAGAAAGAGCGCAAGGAAGTACGCAAGCTAGCAAAAGAACAAAACAGACCGTTCCTTGTCGTTTGGAAAGAACATTGCAAGGAAAAAGAAAAAGCGAAAAAAGAAAAGCAAGAAGCAGAAAATAAGGCAAAAAAGGACGAAGACTATCGCAATAGCACTGAGGGGCTATTAAAAGAAATTCGTGACCTGTTAAAAGAAAATCAAGAATTAAAACAGGATTTGACAAAGGCGAACGCCGAAAACAATACAAAATAGAAAAAAAGGGCTTTGAAAATTCAATCAAAGTCCTTTTTCTTATTTTAATTGATTAATTATTCATCATCACCTTGCTGTATAGGGTTGCAACCGCCCTGAAGTTCATCATCAATCAATTCGCCCTCACAAGTCCCCAATCATCTTGTTCGTTCACTTTTTCTTGGCTTGTGATTAAAACTGCTTTCGCAAGGTCGCCAAGCTCCCACGCTTCTTCGTCAAACGGGAAGCCAATTTCCAAAAGTGCTTGAATTTGATTTTCCTTTAAGTCGATTGCGTGATGACACACATCATACGCAATCTGACCGAGTGAATAACCTGTTTCCTTGTTCACATAATCTAACGGTACATTTAAGTAATGCCTGTAGCTTGCTCAATCAGTACTCTGTTCGATTTCTCAAAGCCTTGAATAATTTTTGAATAAATCCCTTGGTTGTGTTCCTTCAAAATTCCGTCGTCACCACATAAGCCGTAACGCCCACAACACGCTTTAACCATTTCTTCCTTTGTCATTTTCCAATCCCTTCCTTATTTATACAATATATTCTATACATACTTTCAGCAATTTGTCAATACCCTTTTTGAATAAATATTCAACAAAACGAAAAATATTCAAAAATTAAGCACTTGTCGCGAATTAAGGAATAAAAAAGGCCACAAATTAAATTTTGCCTAATCTGTAGCTCTTTTATTCGTCGCCCATTTGCGAATCGCTTTTTGATGACGAGTCGTTAATGTTACGATTATACTCAATCACATCCCAAACGAACCCGATTTCGTCTAGCTCTTGCTTTTGCAATTCATCCGTACGAACATTGCCAGACCGCACGCTTCCAACAGTTCGCCCAAGTTTATAACCTGTTTCTTCATCCGCATAGGCTTGAGGTACAAGTAAATCATGCTTAATGTTGCTAGGGTCATTTTTGTATTTTAATAATTCTGACTTAAAGATATCGAAATCAAATTTTTTTGTTTCCCAGACAAAACCCATTTTGTCAAGCGTAGAATATTGCTCTTCGCTCATTTCAATATTACCTGACCGAACGCACTTGACATTAAATCCTAGTTTATAACCTGATTTTTTGTTAACATACATAACTGGCACTAAAAGGTCGTTGAACAATTCTTTATAGATACGCAATTCATCAGCAAATGTATCAAAGTCGAATTTATTTTCAGCGACACTCCACACAAACCCGATCTCGTTAAGTTTGCTTTGTTGTCCTTTTGTAGTATGAATATCACCTATTCTAACCCTGTTAACCATTTTGCCAAGTCTATATCCTGAATCTTGATTCACATAAGTTTTTGGAACAAGCAAATCGTGTTTTTTGTTGCTAGGCAAGTTTTTATATGCATTTAATTCGCTCATAAACACACCAAAATCAAATCTTTCCAACTTTTTAACTTCCCAAGCAAAGCCCAATTCACTAAGTTCCGATTTTTGAGCATCCGAAGTCTTTATTTTGGAACATCTAACTCCAGTAAATCTTTGACCCAATTTATATCCATTTTCTTTATTTACATAAGACGTTGGTACCCAAAGCTCATGCTCTTGAGTACTGTGCAATTCCTTAAATTTAAGTAATTCTTGCTTAAATTTCTCAAAATCGAAGCTTTTTGCATCAAAAACAAACCCCATTTCACACAATTTCGCCTTTTGCTCTTCGGTTATGCTTACTCTTTGGCATCTTACTCTACCAACCTCGAGTCCCAATTTGTAACCAGTTTCTTCGTTTATGTAGGCTTGTGGTACAAGTAAGTCATGTTTTAAATTGCTAGGGCGGACTCTGTACGCCTCCAACTCAGCAATAAAGTTTTCAAAATCAAATCTCCTCGTTTTCTCTTTACTCATGTAAATTGCAGTTGCTTCGTCACCACTTATTCCATAACGCTCGCTACATTCTATAATAATCTCTTCTTTTGTCATTCCCAATCCTCTCATTGATAATATTGGATATTATACCACTCTTTCAAAAACTTGTCAATACCCACTTTTTGAATAAATATTAAAAAAGTGGAATTTTATTCATATTATATTTTTTATTGTAATGAGCGGATGGGATTTTTTTGTTTGAAATTATACAAAATATATTCATAGCTTTTACAAGAAAATTGAAGTTTTTTAGTTAAAATTTAGTTTGTATGCTTATGCATTTTTATTTATAATTATTCATACAAAAATGCGAGTGCTATTATAAATTTGCGATTTTTTTAATTTTTTTTGCAAAAAAGTCCATTTTTTACATTATTACTAAAAACACGATTTATAATTATGCATAAATTTATCCACAAATTTTGACCGTATTATGATTTTGTTTGCAAAATTTGTTTTTTGTATAATATTCATAATATTTTATTTTTATTAGCGTGTTTTTAGTAGTTATCTGGCGAGTATATTACATATTTTTTGTTGCTTAAGGATGAGTTTTGTGTGCTTTCACCAACATTTAGAGCTGTGTTTTGTGTATTGACATTTTGCGTATTTGGATTTGAATTTATCGGATTGAGTTGAACCAAAATTGTATCTAGTCCGATTTTACAAATATACTGGTACGGGATGAATAAGTCCTCCTTACTTTTGAAAAATCCACCCCGCCCACCAGGAACGACAACACCTGAAATTTTTGCAGAGTTTTGGTCAAAAATCAAGTCAACAACATGGCCTAATCGTCTGCCGTCCGTCAAATTTACCACCATTTTTGAGCGAAATTCGCTAAAACTAATCTCCATATACTTTCCCTACATTTTTTATTATTATATGAAAATATAGATAATAAATTACACAAAGAATTTTTTGATAGATTTTAGTGCAAATTTCTCCAGCCTACTAACTTGAGCTTGGCTAATCCCCACTTCTTCGCTAACTTCTATTTGTGTTTTACCCAAAAAATATCGCAAAATCAGAATTTTTTGCTCACGAGGAGCTAATTCTTTTAATGCATCTTTAATTGATACCGAATCAAGCCATGTTTCATCGCAATTTTCTCCGTCAGAAATATAATCACACAACTCGCTCGCCTCCATATCATCCGAATACATGGGTTCAGACAGAGAAACGGGTTCGCTTATAGCATCAAGAGCGCAAGCGACTTGCCGTAGCGGAACACCCATATCTTCGGCAATTTCATCAATTGTAGGTTCACGTTGTAACTTTATCCCCAATTTTTCTCTTGATTGCAAAGCCCTATAAGCAACATCACGCAAAGAACGGCTCACTCTAATCGCGCTATTATCACGCAAAAATCGACGAATTTCACCAATTATCATAGGAACAGCATACGTGCTGAAGCGGACATTTAATTCGGTATTAAAGTTGTCTATCGCCTTGATAAGCCCCACGCACCCGACTTGAAACATATCATCAGCACTTTCTTTTCTTCCGCTAAACCTTTGCACTACGCTCAACACGAGCCTCATATTTCCCCAAATAAAAAGCTCTTTTGCACTTTCATCACCATTTTTGATTTTTTCCATAAGTGCGCTTAATTCTTGCGGGGTAAATTTCGGCAAATTATTGGTATTTATGCCACAAATATCCACTTTGTTTGACATTTCCCTCTCCTTAAATCAGTTAACAATCAAACAATAGTTTCGGCAAATGGCACACTTTTATACAATTTAAATCATTTTTGAGATACTTTTTTTCATTTTACCAAGAATTTTCTTCTCAATTCGACTAATATAGCTTTGCGAAATATTTAGTGAATCAGCAACTTGTTTTTGCGTTTTTTCTTTTTCGCCACGCAATCCGAATCGCATACAAACTATTTTTTGTTCCCTTTCACTAAGTTTATCCAAAACTCTATAAATCATCTCTTTTTCTGCATTTATTTCGATATCTTTGTAAACTTCGTCCGCATCAACGCCGATAATATCACACAGTAGCAATTCATTACCATCGCTATCAAATGAGAGCGGAGCTTCTAGCGAAGTTTCTTTTCTTTGTTTCGAGATTTTACGCAAATGCATTAGAATTTCATTTTCAATACACCGTGAAGCATATGTTGCAAGTTTTATCTTTTTATCCATTTTGAAAGTATTGATCGCCTTAATAAGCCCGATTGAGCCAACGGAAATTAAGTCTTCTAGCTCCACGCCTGTATTTTCAAATTTCTTCGCAATATACACAACTAAACGCAAATTTCGCTCAATTAACTCGTTTTTTGCAGAAATATCGCCGTTTTGAAGCCTAATTAAGTACTGCGTCTCTTCTTCACTTTCAAGCGGATTCGGTAGCGCCTCGTTGCTACACAAAAATAATAACATTTGTGCACCAACCTTTACTTCACTCTTTGAAGCCCTCAAAAACAAATCTCTTAACCACGCAAGCATTTTTACACCTCCAATAATTCCTTGCCGACAATCGCATTGCATTTGCCGTAACTGATTTTACTTGGCGCAATCCCGATAGCGCTGTCTTTTTCTACGCCATACACACAAATTTTGCAATCAAAAACCCAAATTTTATACTGTCCGCCCAGACTTGATACATTTAAACTTTCACAATTTGGCAAAAAGGTCGTTTTCCCCAACATAATTTGCGCACGTTCGAACGGCGAAAACCAATTTTTAAGCGTATCCTCATTAATGACGATGACCGATTTGCCAGCACTATTATGTAAAACATTACCCGAATCCACAAAGCCCAGAAGCTTCGCTTCCCTTTTGTTTGCAAAAACCCGAATTTCGCAAGTGTTTTCAGTGAATTTTCGGGACACGAAGATTGCTTTAATTGATTTTGCCGAAAACAGCAGAAACACCACACCGCTTACCAAAATCGTGCCGAACGGAAGCGACGAAATATAACCCAGATACATAGAATCGTACACTCCAACACCACAAAAGTTAAAGACCGCTATCAACATTCCACCGAAAGCAAAGGTAAAACCGACAAATAGAGGAAATTTTATATGAAATTTATGCAGTGAGAAGTTCGACATAAACACCATCACACCCGCAACAGCGATTTTTACACAAACTGCCCAAAACCCGCTTACATGAATAATCGGCGAAAAAAGAGCAAACCCCGCGCCAAACATTCCAGCGGTTACAAGCCCTAGTCTGTTGATAGGCAGTTTTATTAATTTGTTCGTAAGATATAATAAAAGTGCATCAATCAAAAAATTATCCAGCAACACATACTCTATAATAATCTGCATATTTGCCTCCGTTATTACACCATTAATTATAGCTTATCCGAATAAAATTTGTAGATAAAAAGAAAAGATATATTGCACGAATTTTGCAATATATCTACTGAATTTGTATTATTTACTGGATTACCATTACCACAAGCGCACCGACAATGAACACCAAACCAATCACCTTAATCGTGACCATAATGGAGTCATCATTTGCAACCTCGTTAGTTTTACGAGAGGCGCAAGCAATCCTACGTGCCAAGCACGCCAAAGCAATGCCGATAGCACACAAAACAATACCGATAATAACATTTGTTTGAGACAATCTCTCAATCAAAGTCTGAGCAATCAAACCATAAATCATTTAATTAATCCCCTTTTTCGCTTCTTACAACTTTATTATACACCAAAAATTCACAAAAGTCAATAACTGTTTTCAATTTTATTCATTTTTATTTGTTTTATCTTGTTCAACTGAGTTTTTATCCTCAAAATCTTCTACAGTCTCGAGTTCTTCAGCCTCTTTTTCTGCAATTTCGACCGATTCGCAATCTTTTTCTTTAGTGAATTCTAGTGAATTTTCACCGTCAGCCTCGTTTCTTTCCATATCAGAATCATCTTTATCAACTTTATCCGTCGGCGAAATAACTTGCGCCTCACTATTTTTATTGCCGAAGAAAACTCGTTTATAATTTAGCACAATGTATGTTATCAAGCTCGTTACAATTATAATCAGTCCCAAGTACAGCACATACAAATTCCAAGGGTTAAGTGAGCCGTCAAAGAAACACATCAACAGGCCTATCGTCATAATTACCGTCCCAATTTTGCCGAAAATGTTACTTGGGATTGTAATTTTCTTTTTAAATAGGCACGCACCAGTGATTATCATTCCAACATCCAAAAATATCAGTATCGAAACAAGCCATATAGGTAAAATTCCCACAATTGTAAACGCTATCAATGTGGAAATTTTGAGCAATTTGTCCGCCAGCGGATCAAGAACTATTCCGTACTGCGTGATTTGGTGCGTTGTTCTCGCAATAATTCCGTCGAGCATATCGGTGAGACTCGCAATCAAAAAAATTATCATCGCTACTAGATGATCCCTGCCTGGAATCAAGAAAAAACACAAAAGCATTACTGGGACCAAAAACAATCTCAGCAAAGTTAAAGTATTGGGAACATTCCAAAATTTATCCTTCATTTTTTATTGTCCTTATATATTTATAAAGATAATTATATCAAGAAACTTCAAAAATAACAAATATTTAACAAAAAAAATCAAAATTGAATATAAATATTTTAAATGTCTAATTAGGAGGTTTTATGAAAAAATTAGCATTTATGCTAGCAGTTTTAATGCTACCAATTATGAGCATCTGTTTTGTTGGTTGTGGCGAAACTAATAGCAACAAAATTGTGTTAAGCGAAGTAACGCACAGTATTTTTTATGCCCCGCTCTACATCGCCTTAAACAATGAATACTTTAAAGACGAAGGACTAACTGTAGAGTTGGTCAACGGAAATGGAAGCAATAATGTGATGACTTCAATAATTTCGGGGCAAGCAACTATCGGTTTAGCGGGGCCTGAAACCGCCGTTTATACCGCAAAGCAAAGCGCTGACGACGGAAATTCGCCGAAAGTCTTTGGCGGGTTGACGGCGTGCGATGGTTCGTTTTTAATCGGCAGAACCGCCGACCCTGACTTTAAAATCGATGACCTAAAGGGCAAAACAATTATCGCAGGACGCAAAGGCGGAATGCCAGCGATGACACTTGAATATGCCTTAAAGCAACAAGGTTTGATTGCGGGCAGAGACTACACCCTAAATCTCGATTATGATTTTGGGATGGTGGCGACAGTTTTTGAATCGGGAATCGGCGACTATTGTACTATGTTTGAGCCTGTTGCAAGCAGTTATCAAGAAGCAGGGAAAGGCTCAATTGTGGCGTCAATCGGGAAACTTGGCGGTGCAGTGCCGTACACAGCTTTTATTGCAACGCAAGAATATTTGAAAAATCACTCTCTTCAAGCAGAACAATTCTTACGTGCGGTTTATCGTGGGTATTTGTATCTAAAAAATGCGCCAATTGACGATGTTGCAAGTGCGCTTGCACCAAGTTTTGCGAGTACTAGCACTGCAAACATCAAATCTGCTATTGAAAATTACAAGAGTTTAGACGCCTTCGCCGACACCCCTGTTATTAATAAAGACAATTACGAGCGACTATGCAATATTATAAGAAATGCGGGCGAACTTACTGGCTCGGTTGATTTTAGCAAAGTTGTTGACAACACGATTGCAACAAAAGTTATCAACTACTTTAATTACGCTTAGCAAAAAACTTAACCCCTCCACTTTTTCGGAGGGGTTTTTGTAACACTTTTATGCTGTTTATAATATAATGGCAATGTAAACCATAACAAAAAGGGCAGATAATGGAACACTTACTTTCACTACAAGATGTAACTTACAATTATCACACATTAAAAGATGAAACGCAGGCGATTAAGTCTATATCAATGTTTGCCGACGATAAGGAATTTGTGTCCATTGTTGGCCCGAGCGGATGCGGTAAGACCACCCTACTTTCGCTAATAGCGGGGATTTTAACCCAGAGTAGCGGAACAATTACTTTGGGTGGCGAACCTCTTGCAAACAAGAAAAACAAGATTGGCTATATGTTTCAACGTGACCACCTCTTTGAGTGGCGAAATGTGTGGCAAAATGTGAAATTAGGTCTGGAAATCAGCAAAGACAAGTCTGATAACAATCTTCAGTATGCTAAAGAACTGCTTAAAAAGTATGGTTTACAAGACTTTATGGATAAATATCCTAATCACTTGAGCGGTGGAATGCGACAAAGAGTTGCGCTAATACGCACTTTGGCCATACGGCCTGAAATTTTACTTTTAGATGAACCGTTTGGAGCGCTGGACTATCAAACTAAACGCATAGTAATTCAAGATGTTAGCAATATTATAACTAGCGAACAAAAAACAAGCATTTTGGTTACTCACGACTTAAACGAGGCAGTTAGTTTGTCGGACAGAATTATCGTGTTATCGAAACGCCCAAGTGAGATTAAAAAAGTCTTTTCATCTTCTTTGCGCAAGATTCCATCCATTGAAAACAGGAAAAATACGCAAGAATACAGGGATTTAGTAGATAAAATTTGGAAGGAGCTAGTCTAAATTAAGTGAAATTGAAGCAAGTTAACTACTCAAAAGAGCATTCGAAATTTCTTGCCCGACACAAACACAAAAAGATTTTCATTTTGAGCGCTCAATTTGGTTTGCTCGTACTATTTTTGGCTTTGTGGGAAATTCTGGCGCATTTTAATTTGATAAACTCCCTCATTTTTAGCAGTCCGAGTAAGATTATCGCCACAATCGGCAACCTTTACTCGTCTGGCGAGCTATTTTATCATATAGGCATAACCTTGTATGAAACACTTTTAGGATTTGTTATCTCTACAATTTTAGGCGTACTAATAGCAATACTTCTTTGGTGGAGCGAAACACTACGAAAGATTCTTGACCCGTACATCGTTGTGCTGAACTCTCTTCCCAAAATCGCACTCGGACCGATAGTAATAATTTGGTTCGGCGCTGGCATGCAAAGCATTGTAGTAATTTGTGTGCTAATAACGATTATTATTACAATAATAAGTATGCTGAACGCTTTCCGTGGTTGCGACAAAGATAAAATTTTGCTACTGCGCTCTATGGGAGCAAGCAAGTTCCAAATCTTATACAAATTAATTTTGCCCGCCTCAGTTCCGCAATTTATTGCCGTCCTAAAAATTAGCATAGGAATGAGCTGGGTTGGTTCAATAATGGGTGAATATCTTATTAGTAGCGCAGGATTAGGGTATTTAATCGTGTATGGCAGTCAGGTATTTAAACTTGATTTAGTAATGGCAAGCACGTTGATACTATGCGTTTTGGCAAGCATAATGTATGTAATTGTCAACTATATAGAAAAACTGGTAAACAAAAAACGAAGCTAACACAACAATTAAGCGACCTCCACTTTTGTGGAGGTCGCCCCTTTTTATTTCTATCTCTTTAAAAATGTCATTTTTCGATTTTTTATCAAAAATAATCGTTTTATTGCGTTTTTTTGCGTTTTTTTGTCGTATTTTTCTTATAAAACACTACTTTTCTGCCTATAACCTGTACAATATCAGCGCTGCAACGCTCCGCCAACATATTCGCAACTTCCCTAGTTTCCATAGGGCTATTTTCCAAAACTGACAACTTTATTAACTCTCTAGCAAACAGAGCCTGGTCCACCGTATTTACAACTTCTGGAGTAATTCCGTCCTTACCTATTTGAATAATTGCGTCAAGTTTTTGCGCCTCACCACGCAAATTTGCTCTTTCTTTTGGTGTAATCATATCTTTTCTCCTTTTAATTTTTTGTTTCGTAAATTTGCAACGAAATCAATTTTTTGTTAATTTTTTATGCATAAATTATTCATTTTTACTTAATATAGCAAAATCAAAAATTTTCTCAAGTCAGACGAAAATTTGTAAAAATTGCGATTTTTTTTATTATTTTTTACACTTTTTTATGCTTTATTGCTATCTCTTGCGAAGTTTTCGTAAAATCAAATATTTCTACTATGTATTTTTATTTAAAGTAGTTAATAATATTCATCGCATCTAACTTGTAAAATTCCATTGATTTAAGCTAAAACAAGATTTATTTTATTCTATTCTTGATACTCAAATTCCACATCTTCAACCACAACTGTATCTCCGTCTTGCATACCCAATTCTCTTAATTTAGCAATTATTCCGTCGTCACGCAAACGCTTTTGAAAATATGCCAGACTATCCTCTTCCATAAAATTCGTTTTCCGTACTAATTCGTGAACCCTGCCACCTTTAACCTCAAAAGTGCCGTCACCCAGTTTAATTACTTCAATTGACGACGTGTCAAGTGTATCAAACTCAAATTCCTCACAGGCGATAGGTTCAGGTTTAGGCAAAGTGTCCAATTTTTCAAAAATAGCATCAACAAGTTCTTGCATACCTTTACGCTGATTCGCTGAAATCACATAAACGGGTGCATCAGAAAAACCTTTTTGCGTTTTGAGAAAGGCCTTGAAATCTTCAATGTTTGTGGCATTTGGAGGCAGTAAATCCGCTTTATTTAGGGCGATAATTTGTGGTAAATTTGCTAAAATCGGACTAAATTCACACAATTCCTTGTTAATTGTCACAAAATCTTGTTGCGGGTCACGAGATTCGATTCCACTAATATCCACAATATGAACTATCAATCTTGTCCGCTCAATATGACGCAAAAATTGATGTCCAAGCCCTACGCCTTGACTAGCACCCTCGATAAGACCAGGAATGTCCGCCAGCACGCAAGTTTTTTCATATCTTTTTAGCACACCCAAATTCGGACTGAGAGTCGTGAAGTGGTAGTTAGCAATTTTTGGCTTCGCTTCGGTAACCGCCCCCAAAAACGTTGATTTCCCAACATTTGGAAAGCCAACCAGCCCGACATCAGCAATAGTTTTGAGTTCTAGCACGATATTATGCTCCATCGTACGTTGTCCCGCTTGACTAAATCTTGGCGTCTGACGACGACTAGACGCAAAATGTTGGTTACCTTTGCCACCGTTTCCACCACGCAAAAGCACGTATTCTTCATCAGCACCGTACATATCCTTGATAACTTTGCCAGTTTTTTCGTCACGAACAAGCGTACCACGAGGCACAAAAATATACAGATCTTTCCCTTTTTTGCCAGCCATATTGTTAATATCGCCTTTTTGACCATTTTCGGCACGAAAATGTTTGTTAAATCGGAAATCTAGCAACGTGTTTAAATTATCTTTAACTTTTAATATTACATCGCCACCTTTTCCGCCATCGCCACCGTTCGGCCCGCCGTTCGGCACGTATTTTTCACGACGGAAGGAAACAGCGCCATCGCCACCGTCCCCCGCTTTTACAGTAATTGAAACTTTATCTATAAACATAACCTAGTTCCTTTTAATATTATTATAGTATTTACAAATTTCACGCAATTCACACTGCTCGCAATTCGGTTTTTGCGCCTTGCAGTGATATCTCCCAAAAAGCACGAGCCGAAAATGAGCATCGTGATTTTGATATTCGGGATAATTTTTGACCCACTGCCGTTCCACTTCAAGCGGTGTTTTTGCATCAACCAACCCTAAGCGATTCGTCACACGAAAAACGTGCGTATCAACCCCTATTCTGTTAGCACCAAAAACCGCACTTGAAACCACGTTAGCAGTTTTTCTGCCCACGCCTGGAAGAGCTTCCAAAATTTCAGGGTCATTCGGCACAACGCCGTCGTATTTCTCGTTCAACACCTTGCACATAGCCAAGATGTTTTTCGCTTTATTGTGATAAAAACCTGTTGAATAAATCCGCTTTTCAAGTTCAGCTTGGCTTAAATTGCCCAAAGTAGCACTATCAGGAAATTCAGAAAACAACTTTGCTGTCACAAGATTAACTCTTTTGTCCGTACACTGCGCACTCAACATAACCGCAACTAAGCATTGAAACGGCGTGTCGTAATGCAATTCGGGTTCGGGATTTGGGTATAATCTTGCCAGATAATCCATAACTTCTTGTATCATTTTTCCCCCTATAATTTGCATAAATAGATTATATCACAAAAAAACAAGATTTTCAATATATTTTCACAACAAAAAAGCCCCCAAAATGAGAGCTTTTAGCGTAATTTGTTTTTGAAAGTTGCCAAAATTCTATTTTCAATGCGACTGACTTGCACCTGACTCACGCCCAATTCGTTCGCAATTTCCGCTTGAGTTTTATCACGATAATAGCGCAAAATGATGATTTTTTTGTCCCGCTCGTCCAAATTTTGTATTAATTCCTTCAAAATAAAGTGGTCAATCCGCTTTTCTTCATCGTCATTGTCTGCGATTCGCTCAGCAAGTGTAATGCTACCTTCATCAGTAGAATCAATCGGAGTCGATAAGCTCATTGGATATCGCAAACTATCCATTGCAAAAACAACGTCTTCGGCGGTCATATTAAGCGCTTTTGCAATCTCCGATACTTCGGGCTGGGCAGATTGCGGTGGCAACGACGCCAAGTATTTCTTTATCGCAACTGCTTGCGACTTAATCGCACGACTAACTTTAATATAACCATCATCACGCAAAAAGCGTTTTACTTCGCCCGCTATCATCGGCACTGCATAGGTGCTAAATTTCACTCCGTAACTATCATCGAAATTATTTATCGCCTTCACAAACCCCACACACCCCAACTGAAAAAGGTCATCATAATCGAGTCCTTTATTGCGATATCTTCGAATTATACTCTTTACAAGCGGATAATTTTGATTAATTAGCGTATTTTTTGCATTTTCGTCACCTTTTTGCGCTAATTTAATTAAATTTAGAGTTTCGCTATAATCTACCATTAACACAGCTTTTACTTTCATTTTTGTGCAACTTTTTCCTTAACTCAACAATCAAACCACGCTCTTTGTTTTTCTGCAAAATCACTTCGTCCATAAAACTTTCCATTACAGTAAATCCCATACCTGCACGCTCTTCAGTTGGTCGAGTTGTGTAAAAAGGCTCTCTCGCTTGCGAAAAATCACTAATTCCGACACCTTTATCTATAATTTTGATGAAAATTTCGTCTTTTTTTAATCCGACCCAAACAGTAATCTCGCCTTTCGTTTTTGGATATGCATGCACAACACAATTAGTCACCGCTTCGCTAACAGCAGTTTTAATATCGCTAATTTCGTCTAAAGTTGGGTTAAGTTGCACGCAAAAACCCGCTACTGCACTGCGAGCGAAACTTTCGTTCACCGAATGTGACAAAAAAGTCAGTGTCATCTCATTTAAATAATCCATTTCGCCTCCTAATTAATTTTTGGCATCACATCATACAATGCCGTCATCATAAAAATTCTATCAATTTGCTTGCTAGGATTTGTCACAAAAATCGGTATGCCTCTTGATTTCATTTTTTTGTACCTGCCAATCATTACGCCGATTCCTGTGCTATCCATAAATTCCAATCCCGCCAAATCTACAATAACTTGACTTGCATTACTTTCGCTCATAATGTTATCCATCGTATCACGCACATAATTTGCGCTATGCTCATCAAGTTCGCCCACGAGCGAAATAACCAAAGTATTGTTAATTTCTTGTGAAGTTACTTGCATATGTCTGCCCTCCCGAAAATCTATATTAACACAAAAATTGATGCAAAAATTCAAAAAAAGTGCCAAAAAAGCACTTTTTTTGCTGTTTTTTGATGATTTTACAATACTTTTTAAAGTTTATACTAAATCACTTGCATATTCGCTCGACCTCTTGGCATCAACAATTCCTGCGCCACAAGTGTTTGGCTCAAACGGTAAGTGGGTGGCACTCGCAAGCAAAATTGACTTGATTTCGTTCGGCGTTAAGCGTGGATTTTGCTGTAAAAGTAGCGCAACAACCCCCGCCACAAAAGGAGTACTTACGCTTGTACCCGACATCGTAGTATAAAACTGTGTGCTATTTGATAGCGAAGTGATTTCCACACCTGGAGCAACCAAATCAGGCTTAATATAGTCAAAAATTGGCCCACGAGAGCTAAAATCAGCGATTTTTATCTCATTTGTGCGTGTATCTGCGCAACCAACAGTGATAATTCTACCACTTGAACCAGGTGATTTTACCGAACTTGCTTTAGGCCCATCATTACCAACCGCCGCCACAACCACCACACCTTTTTGCCAAAGAGCGTTAGCACCCATTGTAAGCGGGTCATTTTGCGCAAGCGGAGTGCTTCCAAAACTCATACAAACCACCCGAATATTGTATTTTAGACAGTTTGTATAAACCCATTGCATCGCCTCCAAAACTTTATATGCTTGCGTTTGACCGTCACTTTTTAGCGATTTTAATGCAATAATTCCACTTTTTGGTGCAATTCCACAGTATTTTTGTGACGAAATCGCCCCATTTCCACTTAAGACACCCGTAACAAAAGTACCATGACCGTTATCATCATAAGGATAATTGTATTCGTTTATAAAATCTACGAACTTGATTAATCTATTACGACCTAGCACAAAGTCCAAATGAGGATAGCACCCTGTGTCAATAACCGCTATATTTATACCCTGCCCACAAATATTGGCTTTATGGAGTTCGTCAACATTAATAACTCGCTTTGCGTTATTAATAAGCGTGTGCGCCGAAGCAACTTTTGTTATGTATTTTACACAACTTTCTTGTGCAAAGTCAAAAATTTGCGGATAATAAACAGACAAAGCAACCGCATTTATAAAAGGATAATGCCCTAACACTTCACCATCAAAATTATGTAAAATTCTATGAAAAAACCGCTCATTTTGATAATAAACTATGATTTTACACTTATTTACACTCAAAACACCCACAGAATTTAATAAACTTGAGTCGATTTTATTAAGCATTTTTAGTCCAAAAAATTGAGCAGTCCAAACATCTTCGCTTTTGCTTCATCATCAAGCATCGGCGCAACTACTTTCGCCAAATCACGCAACTTTTGAGCATCAAAGGTGCCTTCTTTTTTCTTTATTGCAATCAAACGCAACATTTCTTGCATAAGTTCTGGCTCGCTTTTTCCCGCATAATTGTTAATAAAATCTTCCACAAAATCACCGTAATCTTGTTCAATTTCTTGAAATTCTTTTGTCTTTTTTAATTCCTCGAAATCGTCCTTTGATATGCTTTCTTCATTAATTTCTGTAGATTTATAATCTTTTATATTCATTTTTTACCTCCATTAATCACTAAATCAATATATGTTTACATATATAATTTAGGTGCATTATTATGGATATTATAAATTTTATATCTTCTTTACAAGAAAATAATGTTAATTTATCAGAACTTCTAAATAACATTTTTTCTTTATTTAACCAAAACAAATCTCAGCAAACAAACACTAATAACTATTACAATATGCCAAAATATGATTTTAATGCAGAAAAATCAGGTTTTGACAGTACTATGCAAGGTACTATGCACAGTACTATGCAATGCATAGTACCTCCAAAAACCGCCATTTCTAGCCAAAATTTGCAAAATATTAATTTTAATAGCATTATTAAGCTTTTGGAATGTATTGCTCCACTTTTATCCAAACAACCACCACAATCTCCCACAGAATCACCTACCAACACGCCACAAAATGAATTTAAGTCTCAAATATTAAGCCTTACAAAAATATCCCCTGACGCATAATGCGGACTTCCTTTTATATATTTTATTGTTAAAAAAATTGTGAAATCCTTAAATTCGAAATTGCAAAAATCATACACTATCCCCCACAATTTTAATCGCTATCCCCACCCAAATAATAAGGATAGTGATTGATTTGTGAAAAAATAGAAAATGACCCTACAAAACTGTAAGGTCATTGCTTCTATTATTTAGTAGATTCTGCATCAGTTTTCGGCTGATAAATTCTAAATTTTAATTTACCCACATCGACATCGGCATCTACCGTTACTTTTGCGCCATTTGTCAACTTCCCTGACAAGATTTCATCCGCCAATTTATCTTCAATTTCTTGCTCAATAACTCTACGCAAAGGCCTTGCGCCATAGTCTGCTGTATAACCTTTTTGAACCAAATACCGCAAAGCTTCTTCGGTAAACTTCAATTCAATGTCTTTTTCCTTTAATTTGTTTACCACTTTTGTAATCAGCAACTTGGCAATATGTGCAAGTTCAGGCTTAGAAAGTGACTTAAATATCACAATTGAGTCAATTCTGTTAAGAAATTCGGGTCTAAATTGTCCTTTTAGCGACTGATTCAAGATTTCACTAGCTTCCTCGTCCAACTGCGCAAGTTTATCCAAATCCTCTTCTTGTTCGTATAATTCACGATTTTTCTTGTATTTGGGGTTATTTACACCCGCATTACTTGTCATAATAATAATCGTGTTCTTAAAACTTACTGTTCTGCCATGACTATCGGTCAAACGCCCATCATCAAGAATTTGTAGCAAAATGTTGAACACGTCGGGGTGCGCTTTTTCCAACTCGTCAAACAAGATGATTGAATATGGCTTACGGCGAACTTGCTCAGTAAGTTGCCCACCATCGTCGTGACCAATGTATCCTGGAGGCGAACCTATAAGTTTGCTCACAGAATGCGCTTCCATATATTCACTCATATCAAGCCTAATAATCAAATTGTCGTCGTCAAACATCGCCTCAGCTAGCGCCTTGGACAATTCCGTTTTACCAACACCCGTAGGGCCTAAGAATAAGAACGAGCCAATAGGCCTGTTTGGGTCTTTGAGTCCTGCCCTTGCACGCCGAATCGCCTTACTGACCGCAACAACTGCTTGGTCCTGCCCGATCACACGATTGTGAAGCAGTTCTTCCAATTTCATAAGCCTGTCTCGTTCCGTTTCGGTAAGTTTCGTCACAGGAATATGCGACCAAGCACTCACCACACGAGCGATTTCATCAAAACCAATCACAGGACCATTTGCCATAGATTTGTCAAATTCTTCCTTTTGTTGCTGATACTCCACGCTTAATTTTTTGATTTCATCGTGCAACGCTCCCGCTTGATTGTAATCTTGCTTTGCGACAGCGTCCTTTTTGTCCGCCTCCAACTTTTCCAACTTGTCGTGCAACGCTTTAAGTGGTGCAGGCATCGTCGCCCCGTTAACTTTCGCACGAGAACTTGCCTCGTCAATCAAGTCAATCGCCTTGTCGGGCAAACTTCTATCCATAATGTAGCGGTCACTCAGTGTTGCGGCAGCTGTAATAGCTTCATCCGTAATTTTCACTTGGTGGAATTTCTCGTAAGACTCCCGCAAGCCCTTCAAAATCTCAATCGTCTGCTCCACTGTTGGCGGATTAACGACAATCGGCTGGAACCTACGCTCCAAAGCTTTATCCTGCTCGATAAATTTGCGATATTCTTCCGTCGTCGTCGCACCAATTGTCTGCAATTCGCCACGAGCAAGGTACGGTTTTAGCATATCGCTAGGACTAACTTCACCCTTGTCGCCACCGCCCGCTTGCACAAGCGTGTGCAGTTCGTCAATAAAAACGATGATATCCTTGTTTTGAATTATCGTGTCAATGGCGTTTTTAAGCTTCTCTTCCATACTACCACGATATTTAGTTCCCGCCATTAACGAACCCAACTCAAGCGAGAAAATCACCTTGTTTTTCAACAAATCAGGCACATTTCCGTCCACAATCGCTTTTGCTAAGCCCTCAACGACCGCCGATTTCCCGACACCTGCTTCACCAATAAGCACGGGGTTGTTCTTCGTTTTTCGACACAAAATTTCAATCACACGAGCGATTTCATCCTCACGTCCAATAACTGGGTCAATCTTGCCTTGCTTTGCCTTTAATGTCAAATCCGTACCCAACTCCAGCAAATTCTTTGGCAAAGAACTACCCACGTTGTCCTTAAGCCCCGCATCTTCCTCAGCAGACTGCGTAGCGCTAGGCAAAATATATTGATAAATTTGATTGCGCAAGCTGTTAATATCTAGCCCAAACGCCCGACGCAACAACTGAATCGCATCGCTCTCGGTGTTTTGAACCATAGCAGCAAGCACATGCTCCGTATTTGTCTTATTTAACCCCAACTTGCTCGCCAACTTGTTAGCAAAAATCAACACGTCACGAACGTACGCAGTGTAGCCAACCTCGTCAAGATACTTGCTAGGAAATTTCTCCATACGCTCGTCAACCGCCTGCAAATAACTCTGCTTTGTAACGCCAAATTTTTGCAAAATTTGTGCCGACGGACTATCTTCTATAGAAATTATACCAAAAAGCAAATGCTCGGACGCAATTTCCGCATAACCCATACGAGTCGCCAACTCGCCCGCATTTTGCAAAGCTTTATATAATGTTTCAGAAAAGTTCATAATTTATTCCCCCTTTGATTTCTCGATTTCATCAATTTTCTTTTTTAAATCGGCGGCGTCTTGGTAACGCTCCTCGTTAACCGCCTTTTGCAAATTCGCTTTCAATTCGTCAACATACGTCATATCACTAGGCTTCTTGATGTTCAATTTCACCTTCTCAATCGGCATCGGCGTGTCATCAAACGACTTCGGCGACATTGCATAATTATTCACGTTTAAGAACCTTGCGCAGTCAGGACAATTGAAGTAGCCCGTTTCCAAAAAGTCACGCAACGTAAACCCACAAGTCGGGCAAATGTTTCCTCGCTTGGACGGTTTCTTACGTCCAAACGCAACAGGAAAATCAAAAAATTCCCCAACCATAGGCTCAATCAATTCACCTAAGCCTTTTTCCTTTTTGGCACACTCACCACACAAGTGCTGTTCCATTCGTTCGCCATTTATCTCAACCCACGTGAGATTGGTTGCTTTTTTACCACATTTATCACAATAATACATAATTTCCCCCTCAACTTTATTTCTGTTTTTTGCTATCTAGGATAACCTTTTTTAAAATTTGAGCCCGAAAACGATGCTCCAGTTTAAAAGGATTAGACAGCGCACTAGGAGCAATCGCCGATTTTAATACAGCCTCTTGCCTCTCATCAATCAGCGCCCGCTCCCGCATTTCAGCCAAAAGACATAGTCCGCCACGATAATCAAGTTCATTATTTAGTCGATTCAAAATCTCTCGCTTCCACTTCGCATCGCTATCGTCCGCCCGCAGAATCGTCACATACCCGCTACCGCCACGCTTTGATTCCGTCGTAAAACCTCGCTCGTAATTGAATCGGGTCGTCAGCACGTAATTAATCTGACTGGGCGCAACATTAAAGTAATTCGCTAGTTCGTTTCTGCTAATGTCGAGCTTCTCCGAATCGCCCAAAGTGTCCTTGATAAATTCCTCAATCATATCGGAAATGTTCACTTTCATCCTCCTTTTGAAAAGTTTGACTTTCTTTGACCTTTCGCCGAGTATTATACTACTAAAAATTTACTTTGTCAAGTGTTTAAGACAACTTTTTTTAAATTTTTTTTAAAATTTTTTTGGCTTGCCTAAATATTATTTTATCCATAATTTTTATATTTTTATGCATAATTTTAAATAAAACGCATAAATTTTGACAACTTTGGTATTGACAAATTCCCTTTTCCGTGGTATAATAAAAGTATGAAAGAAATTGAGTGTGAAATTAAAAATTATGAGAAAATAATGACATGGTATGCCTTTTGATTATTATGAAGTCGTAGCATCAAATATGGATGGTTCGCTTGTCGGCCGTCTTGGTTTTGAATTGGCTTACAATCACAGTAAGTCAAATTTGTGTAATATCCGAGTTGCTTCAGATTATTTGAATAAGGGTGTTGGCAGGTCTATGAATCACTTTTTTGAGCAATTTTTACTGCAAAACGACTGCCACGAAATTTCGGGCGTGTATCACCCGATGGGCGAAGGTGCTAAATTTGCTTATCATTTTTACATGCGCAACGGATATCGCATTACGGACAAAGACGATGAATATAATATGTTAGGCAAACACATTGATCGAGATTACAACGTTCCGCAATTTATTGAGAGCGAAGCGACGGACAAATTCGCAAAACTCAAGGATAGCGAACAACAGCGAGATTAAATAGAGAAAACCGAGAAGATTCCCCTCTCGGTTTTTTATGTACTTTGCGATGTTATTCATTAAGGCTTTGAAGTTGGGCAATTTTGTTTGCGTGGCGTTTGCGCTTGATTTCGGTATGTTTAAACGATAGCAAAATTTGGACAGTAACGGCGTCATCAAATTTGCGAATATCCAAGTTGAGCAAATTATTTATCTTGTTAATTCTGTACACTAGCGTGTTGCGGTGAATTATCAGCGCTTCACTGGTTTTGATTAGGTTTAAATTATTCTCAAATAAGGTCTGCGCCGTCATAACGAGTTCTTCATCCTCGAGAAATTTCTTGACGCCAGGACTGTTGTAAATTTCGCTCACAACAGCGAGTTGCATTGGCTCGGTGTTGATAAGAATATTCTCAAGCAAGCTTAATTTTTGTGATTTATTTGCCATTAGTTTTCTCCTCGATACAGCCACCCTTTAAAGAATAAATTTTGTCCACGAAGCCAGCGACTGACTGCTCATCTTCTGCCGAAAAAACAATCGTTTTTTGCTTCGGCTCTCTGTCAATCAAAATTTTTAAGCATTTTTTGGTCTGCCGAACAACTTCTTGATCGCTATCGCTCAAAATATTATCGCACAGCAAAATATCAATCGGACGCAAAGCAAGTCGGGCGATTTGCACTTGCCTACGCTCAAGTTTGGACAAAGTGCCGGCATGCAAATTTGCCAAGTAACTCAGCTCAAATTCGTCCAAAACAGCCCGAATACGAGTTTCCCACTCCCGCTTTGGAATTTTGCGATTTTTTAGCACCCAAGCGAAATTCTGCGCAACGGTTTTGCGTTCAAAAAAGACAGGCGCTTCTGTAATGTAACCAAGATTAACATCGCTAGCAAAATCAACCTTGCTAAGCGGTTTGTCGTTGATATAAACTTCACCACTTTTGATCATCTCAAGTCCCGCAATTATTCGCAAAAGAGCAGTCTTGCCCGCCCCCTCGTCACCGACAATCGCAATTCGCTCGCCCGCCTTGATAGACAAGCTCACGTTCATTAGCGCATTATAATCTTTGCTATATGCTAGCACAACATTTTTCAAAACTATCATTTGCTTACCTCACATACAATAATACACTTTTTCTTGAAATTTATCAAGCAATATAATCAAATTTTATAAATGAATTTTGCTTAATTTGCTAGTCAAAAGCCAAATTTTTTGCTATAATTATATTTGTATTAATTATAGATTGGAGAAATTTTATGGATTTATTTGAAAAATGTTATAACTTCGACACTGTCAAAAAAATCAAGGAGGCAGGTGTTTATCCTTATTTTCACTACTTAGAGAGCGGACAAGATATTGTCGTAAATATGGAGGGTCACAGGGTCATAATGATCGGGTCAAACAACTATATGGGGCTTACCAACCACCCCGAAGTTGTGGAAGCAGGCATTGAAGCGTACAAAAAGTACGGCTCAGGCTGTTCGGGTTCCCGTTTCCTAAATGGTACGTTGGACCTACACTTGACTCTTGAGAAAGAATTGGCGGAATTTCTGCACAAAGAAGATTGTATGACCTTTACTACAGGTTTTATGAGCAACTTAGGAATTATCTCGGCAATCGCTGGCAGAAACGATGTAATTCTTTGCGACAAAGAGAATCACGCAAGTATTTACGACGGCTGTCGGCTTAGTTTTGCGAAAATGCTCCGTTACGAACACAGCGATATGGCGGACTTGGAGCGTCAGCTTAGCACAATTCCTAGCGATAAAGGTATTCTAATTGTCACTGACGGCGTGTTTAGTATGGGCGGAGATTTGTGTAAGTTGCCCGAAATCGTCGCTTTGGCAAAGAAATATGGCGCTAGAATTATGATTGACGATGCGCATGGCTTGGGTGTTTTTGGCGAACATGGTCGTGGCACCGCAGAACACTTCGGGCTAGAAGATGACGTTGACATTATTATGGGTACATTTAGCAAGAGTTTGGCAAGTCTAGGTGGCTTTATGGTCGGCAAAGCGGAAGTCGTTGACTATGTTCGTCACAGTTCCCGCCCGTTTATCTTCGCAGCAAGCCCAACGCCAGCCAACACAGCGAGCGCTTTAGCTGCTTTGCGTATTATCAAGCGTGAGCCTGAACGTGTCAAGAATCTTCAGCACATCGCCGACTATATGCGTAATGCTCTTAAATCACGCAATATCCCAATTCGTGATAGCGTAGCGCCAATTATCCCGATTGAAACGTACGACGATTACCGCACTTTTCTTGCGTGCAAGACGCTTTTTGACAAAGGAGTTTATGTAAACCCTGTCGTTAGCCCTGCCGTCGCTCCTGGCGATGCAATTATTCGCACAAGCTACACAGCAACCCACACCGAAGCGCTTATGGACGAAGCGGCGGACATTATAAAAGATGTCTTTGACCACCTCCCTCCTCGTGAAGAAATCAAAACGGAATAATTTTGTGCTAATTTAACCCCACCCCCGAAAGTGTTTTTCGGGGGTGGGGTTTTTGTTGTGAAGAAAAAGGATATATTCCTTGTAGCGCAAAGGGGTTACGGTACGCCCCTTGTGTTTTAAAGGATTAAATCATTTTACCTTTGCAAGTCTTCAACTTGCTTTCAATCTGGGTTCGCTACGCTCACAGATTCTTCGAATATAGGCTAGCGCGGGTCGGGTCTCAGAATGACGAAGAGGAGGGAACTTTTGATTGTTTCAATCTGGGTTCAGCGGTAAACCGCCTCACAGATTCTTCCACAGACAATCAAGGCGGGGAGCGGTCAAAATGACGAAGAGGTGGGAGCTTTTGATTATTCAATCTGTGAAGGCATCGCCCGAACCCAGATTAAACAAACAAAAAAGAGTGGATGACCACCCTTTTGGAAATTTTAAGTATTACGGCATCTAACTCTTGATATTTTTAAGTGCTTGCAAAATATCTTCCATCGTTTTGTTGATTGCATCAGTTTGCACTTTCATAGCCTTGGCAGTTTCTTCTGCTTGTGATTGTGCTGCCTTAGTTGCTTTCGCTGCATCAGATTTTGCACCAGTAAAACTCAATGCTTCTTTTATTATACCCTTTTTCTCAATCGCATCTAGTACGTCAGCATTATCAAGGAAGTCCTTGACAGACCCTTTTGCACCAGTGATATTAAAGACAAATTTGTTAGTATTTTTAACTTCTTGATAGAAAGCCGAATTTTTAACCGCTTCGGCACCAGCTTTTCCACCAGACTTGATCTGAGCATTTACATTTCCCCAATCAACATTATCAATTTTGGCTTTAGCGACATGACCCTTATTCGCTACCCAACGACCAGTACTTATTGCTGTTCTTCCAAACGCACCAACATGAGATTCCCGTAGCTTATCAGCAGCGTCTCCCGCAGCCATTCTAGCTCTTCTACCAGTCTTGGAATCCCAAGTATTATCTTTAGTACCATAGTATATTCTGCCTCTTTTACTCATTTCGCCTTTAAGCTCTTTTTTAATTGCATCGGTGTCTTTTGCTTTGTCCTCAAATTTTTTCGCCTCATCAGCATACTTACGTGCTTCCTCCAAAGAAAGACGTTTACGTGCATTACTCTCCTTGTTCCGCCGTATAGCAGCCTGCTTCTGATACCAATCCTGTCTTGCTTTCAAAGCAGAACCATCGTGAATAGCAGCATCAGCACTTCTACGTTCTTGATTATGCAATGCTCTTTTATCTCTCATATTACCCCATTTGTCCTTAGTCCAGTTTGCTAATCCAGAATTGCCGATTTTGTTTTTAGCCCATTCCGCAGTCGCTTGGGTACTTTTCATACCTGCTTTAGCAAGCTGTGCGCCGTGGATTGCGGCACCGGTGGCCTGGCCTGCGACTTTTTTGACGTCTTTGCCTGTGTCGGTGCCGTCTTTTAGTGCGTCACCCTGTCCTACCAACTGAGTAATCATTTCGGTCAAACTCTTGATAGACACGATGCCGGTTATTATAAAAATCAATTGCATTATTGCATTTGCTAATCCTGTAAAATCCAAAATCAATCACTCCTTTTGTTTAGAATAAGGTTACATTTTGCAGTAATTCTAGCACCATAAAGCACAAATTCATACCGATAATCGGCCCGTACGCCGCAAAGACTCGCTTGATGAAGTTGTCTTTCCACGTCTTGAATTTGTCCCCGCCGTCCAGTGGCATAAGCGCCACCACCGCAGGCGAAAGGACGAACAGTGTTACTATCTCAAATATCCGTCGAATTACACCAATAAGCAGGTTAAGAAGCATTCCCAAGATTATCAAGCCCGCTGCGTAACCGATTAAATAGTTATAACTTAGCACGTTATAGTAGTAGAATACTAACCGATAGTCTTTTACGTCAAATTGGTCAAAGTAATACTCGTCCTTACCAAAACCCATTGACCCACGTGTATTAATCGAAACCGTCACTCGATTGTTACTAGATGCATAGCCCCTATCAGTTACAGGGCTTAATCCTCGTCGAAAAGCATCATCGACAAGAGCCGCAAGTTTTTCCCTACCCACATCCGATCGGGCTTCGGCTTCATCAGAAATAGCGGATGAACCTGGAATATGTTGCGAATTCCACACTTCCGCTGCAAAATCTGCGTCCGATTTTATCCGATTCGAGCTATAGGCGGCGGCGCAGAATATTTGCGAACTGAACGAAATTGCATCACGACTTGTGGCGGCGTCTAGAGTTTTTAGCACGAGGTTAGCAACAATTATACCCAAGTAGCACACAACAGGCACCATAAAGAAATACACAATCGATTTTATTGCATTACTGAAAATAGGGCCTTTGGCATTGCTTTTCTCGTCCGTTTCCGACTTAAGCACTGCGATAACTGTTGAAATAAACAGCAAGAACACACCAGCAACCAAAACGGAAATGAACACCGAGCGAACAGTATCGCTTTCCAAAAAGGACATTACAAGGTCGTCATTTCTTTCTTCGCCGTTCACGATATAGCCGTAAGTCCGCTCACCATTAATGCTATATGCTGGCAAACCGACAATTTTACGGACTACCATTTGAATAGTGTCAATTACATAAAACAAACCTGTTTGCAAGCCATACAAAATCGCACCAACAATATAAATGATTGGCGTAATAATCCACTCGGCAAAAGCATTTACAATTGGCTTAACAATAATGTCTTTTAATGTGTCTAAAATGCCACCCGTTTGACCTAACCCAACACTTACCACCAAAAACCTCCTATGCAAACTCTATTTTTTTTTGTAAAAAATCGCCTAAATATGTCTAAATGCATTTATTCTTATGTATTTTGCCCTTTTCGGCGCACAAAAATGCAACTCTACGCCCAATAATCCTAGTTTTACTGTAATATTATAGCAAATAAAAATTCCAAAATCAAGCAAGATTTATCAATTTTTTAAAATTTGTTTAATTTTGTTAACATTTGTTGAAATTTTAAGATTTACGACGAATTTACCCCCTTACCGCAGGGTACGGTACACCCCTTGCGTCATTCTGAGACCCGACCCGCGCTAGCCTATATTCGAAGAATCTGTGAGCGTAGCGAACCCAGATTGAAACAATCAAAAGTTCCCTCCTCTTCGTCATTCTGAGACCCGACCCGCGCTAGCCTATATTCGAAGAATCTGTGAGCGGAGCGAACCCAGATTGAAAGCAAGTTGAAGACTTGCAAATGTAAAGTGATTTTATCCTTTAATTATTTTAATTTGGGTTCGGGCAAGCCCTCACAGATCCTTCGAATATAGGCTTACGCAGTTTTTCGGGGGAGAAGCAAGCAAGACGAGGAGCATGCCGAAAATCACGAAGGCGCATAGTCAGACCTATGTAACTGAGTGATTTATCGGCTCGTGACGAAGTATTGCGACGCTTAAACACCGAAAAAATCGACGCTCAGGATGACGAAGATGAAGAACATCATCTTATTTATTTAAATTGGGGTTCTGCCGTTTATTCAGTGGATTCTTCCTCGTACTC
>CAVEBU010000007.1:0-52195 GCA_963614045.1 Alistipes finegoldii
ATTACTTGGTCTAATTTGGAGCTAACTTACAACGGGTCTCAGCAAATGCCTACAGCGAAATTTCAGCAAAATGACCTCACGAAGTCTATTGAATTGGAGTGCGGAGGATACGCCACTAATGCGAAATCGGATTACTATATTGGGTATGTTCGGTTGAGCGATAGCGACACAAATTTCACCCTTAACGACAGTGCGATTTGCCACTTTTATATCCGTCCCGCAGAAATTCAGGTTAATTGGGACGAGGAGCGGGTTTTTGAGTACAATAACAAAATTCAAGCACGCAAATATAGTTTAAATTTGCCCGAATTTGCTAGCGTAAGTAATTTCTATGAATTATTTAGCGCCACACCTAAAAATGTGGGCGAGTACGAAATGACGATAAAGTCTAGAGATACTGTAAACTACAGAATTTTGGACGGCAAAACAAGTTTCGAGATTAAAAAATACCAGCTAAAAATCGTTTGGGGGAATAACAATCTTGTGTATAACGGCAAACCTCAAATGCCCGAAATTAGCGCCGAATTGCCTGATTTTTGCAATACTTTGCAAATTATAAAAGTTGACGAGCAGACGGACGTAGGGCAATACACAGCACACTTGTATTGCAATAGCGATGTGGTAGATTTATTGAACCCGATGCACCCTTTTACGATCTCGGGGTATAAGCTAAAACTCACATGGAGCAACACCACTTTTGAGTACAACGGACTAGCACAAAGCCCATCTGTTGCGAGCGAAGAGATCGATTTTGATAAGGTTGATTTAAGCGTTTCGGGTGCAAAAATCAATCAAGGTTCATATACGGCAACCGCTTCAATTTTGGGCGCAAATGCAAAGAATTTTATACTAGATGAAAGTACGACGCCGTTTACAATAACACCGCATTCGTTTACGGCACAATGGGACACAAGCGAGGTGGTTTTTGACGGCAATCCGCATATGCCAAAAATCAAAAACGCTCTGCCGAATTTTGCGCAAAACGAGAGTATTATTTACAACAATACCGCTACCGAAGTTGGTACGCACAAAATCACAATCAGCCTCAAAAATAACAGTTTGGGTAATTTTAAAATCGTTAACCCAACATTCGATTTCGTGATAATTCCCGCAAAAGTTACAGTGATTTTTGAAAACGATCCGCTGTATTTTAACGGCGAGGAAATTTGTCCAAAATACAAATTTGACAAAGATTTTGTTACTGAATATACGGTTAAAAATATCGGCCAAAACGCAGGCGATCATACGCTTGAATTCGTTAGCGAAAGCAAGAATTACACGTTTGCAAATCCGCTTTTCAGCTATAAAATTCTACCTTATCAAGTTAGCGTAATTTGGGGGGATACCCGCTTAATTTACGCACATATCCCACAAAAACCAACAGCTATGTGTACAAAATCTGAAGTTTGTAAAAATCTAGATATCGAAGTTTTTGGCGAGCAAACAGCGGTGGGAACATACACCGCCACCGCAAAAATTAAGGACGAAAACGAAACAAATTTTGTGCTAACTAATGCCGAAACTTCGTTTACAATAACACCACAAATTATAGGTGTAACCTGGCAAAAAATTTCCGATGTTTATGACGGCAACGCACACAGCCCAACGTTTATTTTGGACAAGAATTTTGATGATTTGCAAGTGAATTGCCCAAGTTTTGTAAACTGCGGGGAATATGCGATAACTTTGGGATGCGAAAACGCAAATTATAGCCTCGAGTACGACGAAATTTCATATACAATTTCGCCGAAAGAAATCAACGTATGTTGGGGCGAAGATTCGTTTGTTTTTGATAATAATTCGCACTGCCCACGTGCAACTTTTACAGGTGTTGAATTGCTGGTAACGGGCGCAGAAAGTAATGTAGGCACGCACACCGCCACTTGCGAAAGCAAAAACAAAAATTTCAAGGTATTAAACTCTACAAAACAATATTCAATTAGCGAATATGTGATAAATGTTACGTGGCTACAAACTGAGTTTGTATACAACGGAAATTCGCAAACGCCAACCGCACAATTTGATTTGCCGAATTTCGCAAAAAAGACGGATTTTGAAATCGTAGGCGGTATGAAAAATGTGGGCAAGGGTTATATGGCTAGGGCGATTTGCCATAACCAAAACTACAGATTGCAAAATTCAAGCACGACTTTTTCAATCACGCCATATAAAATAATGATTACTTGGGACACAGCTCCGCTTACTTTTAACGGCGAGGCGCAACTGCCGAATTTCACTTGCACGAAAACCGTTTTTGGCGAGCAAATCGAGATTGTTTCAAGCGGAGCAGGGGAGTTTGTGGGCGAAAGTTATACCGCCACACTTACGACCCCGAACTTGAATTTCGAACTCGAAAACGCTCAGCGTGATTTCTCTATTTTGCCATACGAAATCGCTCTAAAATGGAAAAATTTGGCGCTCACATACTCAAATTTACCGCAAAATCCACAATTTGAGGCGGAAATTCCTCAATTTGCAAGCGATTTGGCGATTGTGTTGCCTACGGGCAAAATTGAAGTTGGAAAATATTCTGCCACTGCAGTAATTGCGCAAAATTGCGCCGATGCCAAGAATTTCATCCTCGCAAACGCAACCACGAATTTCGAAATTTTGCCGTACGCACTTAGCATTAAATGGAGCGACGTGGACGCAACTTTTTCGGGCGAAATTCATACGCCGACCGCAAGTTTTTCGGAGACGATAACGTTTGCCGAAATGCCTAAAATTTACGTTTCGGGTGGCGCAATAAACGTGGGAAGTTATACCGCAATTGCGAGTATAGATAACCCGAATTTTACCCTAAAAAACGCAATTTGTGCCTTTTCAATCACTCCAAAATCGGTTGAATACGAGTGCGAGCAGGGGATAATTAAGGTCTCTGCTAAGGACGAAAATTCCACCAGCGAAATCAAAATTAAGGACGTTGTGCAGAACGACGTAACGGTTCCAGCAGGGCAAACTTTCCTATTCGGTTTTAGAATTACCGCAAGCCAAAATTCCGCCGTTTTAATGAAGAGCGAGCCGATTTTTGCATCTAGCGATGAGCAAATTCCTAATCACGAAACCACTGGCAAGTATAGAATCAGCCTGTCCTTGTCTGCTGGCGCAAATTCGCTTAAAAATGCAAATCTCTATCTCTGCACCGATACCGAATTCGTGACTCTAAAATACCAATTCGATGGCAACACGATTTTCTTTGAAACGGACGACCTTGGCACGATTGTCCTAACTTCACCGCAAACCGCCCGCACTTCCGTACACTTAATCGCAGTGTTCGGCACCGCTTCCGTCCTGTTATTTATCGCCCTAATTTACTCCATAATCATCCTCAAAAAGCAAAAATCTTCCACCCGAAAATCCAAATTATCGGACTAGGCGAACCGACCCAGATAATAAAGAATTTTAGCCTTTTACAGCTGATAAACGGCGCAATACTGTGTCGCTGTGATAATAATTAAATATCAAAGTAAAATGACAAAAAAGCCCAAGCGGGCTTTTTTTGTCGTCTTACGGCTAGAGAGCAATTAGCTCTCTAGTCCGTCATCCTGAGCGCCGACCCTCGCAAGCCTATATTCGAAGGATCTGTGAGCGAAGCGAACCCAGATAAAATAGTAGAAGCTCCATCCCCTTCCCCAACAGGTTACACCTGTTGGGGAAGGGGGGCACCCCTTGCGTTAAAGGATAAAATCATTTTATTTATTTTAATCTGGGTTCGCTAACGCTCACAGATCTTGCAACAGATACATTGCGATTTGGTGGTCAGGATGACGTTTTTCGACTTAAAAAACAGCGCAGAGTCATTGAGTTTATTCTTTGGTAAAATGCATTGTTTCGGTACAATTTATGCAGGTTTGGGTTAGTTCTAGGTTGCGAGTTTTGGCAGTGTTTTCAAAGGCACGACGGCTGTATTCGTTAAGCAAAACTGCGCTAAGAGACTCAACTTCCATTTTTTGAAGTTGCAAAACGGCGAGCAAGTATAGGTTGGTTGCTATGTGTTTATTTTGATATTGTGGCGCAACTGCTATATAGTCGACGTACATTTCGTGACTATGATCTTTGCGTGTGGGCCCTTCATAAAAACTTGCTTCAGGAAGAACGTGGATAAACCCCGCAAGTCTGTGTTTGTCATAACAAAGTGCGGTAAAATCTCCTGTCATAAATTTAATTTCCAAATCTGGCTTGTCAATATCTTGCATAAGGCGAGAGATTTGGCGGTTTAAGTGCTGTTTGTCTTGCCAGCACAAAGCCCGTCTCTCTCTATCAGTATAGGTAACATATTGCATGAAGCACCTCCTTAATATATTTTTATTATATCACAAAAATTCGTGTTTGTATAGACCTAAAATGAAAGTTTTATGAAAAAATGAAACAATGACCGATTTTTTGCATATATATTGTTATGTTTACAAAAAGGAAACGGAAATTGTCACGCAAGGCAAGATTAATCGTATTCTTGTCTATTTTGTTTGCGATTTTGCTCTTGATTTTCCTATTTTTCAATCTTTATATTAACCCCGTAATCATCACCATTAGCGAGGCGAAAGTGCAGTCAATTACGGCGCAATCGGTGAGTAGTGCTGTTCAATCTGTAATTAATACGCCGAATCTTTATGACGAATTGATTGATATAAGAACGGACAATGACGGGCAAATCACTGCTTTCCAAGTTAAATCTGTTTTGATTAACAAACTTGCAAGAGAAGTAGGAAAGTTGGCGCAACAAAATTTGCAATTATCGGGTAGCGAGGGGGTGGATATCCCTTTGGGGACTCTTTCAGGCATTCCGTTTTTGGTTGGTGTTGGGCCGAGTATATATTTTAAAGTTCAACCTATCGGAACTCTTACGTCGTCATTTTATTCTGAATTTACGAGTGCGGGAATCAACCAAACTAATCACCGAATCTATATGAATATGCAAGCGTCGGTTAGTATGGTGTTGCCGACGGCGAGTAGAACAATCAAAACAAACACGCAAATTCTACTTTGTGAATCGATAATTATCGGCACAGTGCCAGCAACTTATCTAAATTCTACCAGCCTTGACGAAATGATGAACTTAATTCCTGGATAAAAATATGCAAAAAAGCCTTGACTATTGGCAGTTTTGTGTGTTATAATATGGTCATACAACTAAATATTGATGCGTTGAAAAAGATTAATAGTCTTCTATCGACATTTTACAGAGAGGGTGCGATTGGCTGAGATGCGCTCATTATGTACGGAGATGAATTCACTTTGGAGCACCTTTGCTGAAATTATAGTAGGCAAATGGCGTAATTGTTGCGTTAATACAAAGAGCGCTCTACTTTGGTAGAGAATTTAGGTGGTACCGCGGAAAGACTTCGCCCTAAAAAGAGGGGGGAGTCTTTTTATTTAGAAAAGGAGTAGTTATGTTAGATAATTTACAGAAAATTTTTGATGAAGCAAAAGAAAAATTAGGCAAAGTAGGTGACAAAGTATCACTTACACAAACAAGCGCAAATTATTTGGGTAAAAATGGCGCCTTATCCTCTATGATGAAAAATTTGCGTGAAATGGCATCAGAGGAGCGTCGGGCTATGGGTGAGCAATTAAATGAATTGCGAGACAAGTTAGTTGCGCTATTTAAACACAAGGAAAATGAAATTAGCACAGCGATTCTTAACGAAAAATTAAGCAAGGAAAGTGTGGATGTGACGATTCCTGTTAAGCCTCAAAGTTTCGGTTCTCTGCACCCGATAGAAGCACTAAAAAAAGACATTATTGACTTTTTGATTGAGCGTGGGTATGAATTAAAGGACGGCACAGATATTGAAACTGATATGTATTGTTTTGAGAAATTAAACGTACCTAAAGATCACCCCGCTCGTGAAATGCAAGACACATTTTACATTGATAGCGAAACGGTTTTGCGGACTCACACTTCAGCGATGCAAGTGCGCACGATGGAATCTCAAACTCCGCCGATCAAGATGATTTCGGCGGGTAATGCATATCGTATTGACGAAGTTGACGCAACGCACTCGCCAATTTTTGAACAGTTAGAAATCCTGTGTGTAGATGAAAATGTTACTCTAGCAGACTTAATTGGCACGATTGAACAAGTTGTAAAGCACATTTTGGGCGAAAAAACTGAAATTCGGGTGCGTCCAAGTTACTTCCCATTTACCGAACCTAGTGTGGAGATTGATGCGGTATGTTCTAGTTGCTGTGGCAAAGGTTGTTCGACTTGCAAAGGGACAGGCTTTATTGAGATTTTGGGTGCGGGTATGGTTCATCCTAATGTTTTGGAGGGCTGTGGAATTGACACGGGCAAATATCGTGGTTTTGCGGCAGGATTTGGGCTAGATAGACTCGCTATGCTAAAATATGGTGTAGAAGATTTGCGTGATTTATATGAAAATAATATTAATTTGTTAAAGCAAAGTAAGTAGGAGATAAGTATGATTGTTACAAAAAAATGGTTAGAAGATTTTGTAGATTTAAGTGGAGTAAGCGTTGAGCAAATTGTAGATAGGTTCATTAATATCGGCTTTGAAGTTGAAGAAGTACACGACTTGGGCAAAGGGATGGAGCGTGTCAAGGTCGGCAGAATTGTTAAATTAAGTCGTCATCCTAATGCGGAAAGGTTGCAAATTTGTACAATTTCGCTAGGCGGGGGCGAAATGGTGCAAATTTTGACCGCTGCTACTAATGTTTTCGAGGGAGCGCTTGTACCTTGTGCGTTAGACGGTGCTGATTTGCCAAACGGCGTTTTGATTAAGACCACGAATATGCGTGGTGAGGTGTCTATGGGTATGCTCTGCTCGGGGGATGAGTTAAAAATTGACGATTCCGTTTACCCAAATGCCCTTGTGGACGGCATTATGATTTTGGACGAGAGCGCTCACGAAGGGCAACAAATTGCCGAATTTTTGGGGCTTGATGATGTTGTCTTTGATATTAAAGTTTTGGCGAATCGTCCTGATTGTCAAAGTGTTATGGGACTTGCAAAAGAGTTGGCGGTAGCGCTTGAACGTGAATTTAAGCCCAAAAACTACGCACCAAAAACCGTCGCTATTAATATGCCTCTTACGGTTGAGGTTGCAATGGAAGCATGTCCGCTTTATTTTGCCGGTGTGATTGCTGATTGTGAAATTATGCCGTCTAATGAGGTCGTTCGTCGTAGATTATCCGCTATCGGAATTAAGCCTAAAAACACTGCAGTTGACCTCACAAATTACGTGCTTTGGGAGACGGGGCAACCTATTCATGCTTTTGATTACGACAAAATCGAGGGTGGCAAAATTATTATCCGTAAGGCAAAAGCGGGTGAGAAACTGCTAGGTTTTGATGACAAAGAATACGAGCTTACTCCTGAAATGGTGGTTGTTGCTGACGCTCACAAGCCAATCGGTATCGCTGGGGTAATGGGCGGAAAGGAATTTTCAATTTCGCCAACGACACGCAATATCGTGATTGAAAGTGCAATCTATGATAGAGTTAGTATTAGACGCACTTCGAGGGCTTTGGGGCTTCGGACTGATGCGAGCGCAAGGTTTGAGAGGGGTGTAGCACCTATTTTTGCTAAAATAGGTATGGAAAGCGCTTTGGGTAAGGTTGGTGAGTTTGGTTTCGGCAAAGTCGGTGACAAGATAGTTTGTGTTGGCGAATTGTCTAAAAAGCGTACCGTTGTTGAGGTCAAAATCGCTGAAATTTACGCAATGCTTGGAATAGAAATTCCTGTCAACGAAATGCTAAAAATTTTGGACGATTTGGGTATTGAAACGCAAATAAAAGACGGCAAGATTTTGGAGTGCGTCGCCCCTGAGACTCGTGACGATATTACCAAACCTGCCGACATTATAGAGGAAATTATCCGTTTTTATGGGTTCGGGGCTATTGTTCCTACTTATAGCGAAAAAACGGCTTCACTGTCGGGCGGAATGGATGAAAAAGCGAGATTGGAGTATGAGATTTTGAATTATGCTCTTTCTTCTGGAGCTAATCAGGTGCGTACTTATGGTTTCCGTTCTCCTGTTGAGTTGGATAAATTGCTTTTGCCAAAGGATAGCGAATTACGTGATTGCGTGCAAATTACAAACCCGCTAAGTTTGGACTACAGCATTATGCGTAGACAAATGATTGGTAGTCTTTTGAGTGTCGCAAGTTTTAATGAGAGTCATAAAAATGAGAATATCAAAATTTGCGAAATAGGTAAGATTTTTATTAACGACCGCAGTGAAGAAAAGCAAATTCCAACCGAAAATAAAGTTTTGGCATATCTTACGACGGGCAATACTGATTTCTTTACTGTAAAAAGTTTGTCTGAATTGATCGCAAATAAACTAAATATTACGCTAACATACGAACCTATGCAAATTTCATTTATGCACCCTAACATTTGTGCAAGTATTTTAATCGGTAAACAGCAAGTTGGTTTGATTGGTAAAGTTCACCCACAAGTTACTGGCAATTTTGATATTAGAGAAGATTGTTATTATCTTGAACTTAACCTTGACAAATTGCCACCAAAAAAGTTTAAAAAGATTAAGCCTTTGCCAAAATTCCCTGCTTCTTTTAGAGATTTGGCTATTGTGGTGGATAAGAAAGTTCATGTGGGTGAAATACTACAGTGTATTAAAAAATCCGCTGGGAATATTCTTGAAAGCGTAGAACTATTTGATATTTATGAAGGCGAGCAGGTAGGTGCTAATAACAAAAGTGTGGCATTTAATTTAACTTTTAGAAAGACGGATGCCACTCTTACGCAAGACGAAGTAAATTGTGCTGTAGATAAAATTTTAGAGAAATTAGGCGCAAGTTTTGATGCACATTTGCGTGGTTAGGAGGCTGAGAGATGATTTATTTGGATAACTCCGCAACGACAAAAACACGCAAAGAAGTCGCAGATTTTGTGGCGGATTATAGTGTAAATAATTTCTTCAATCCGTCATCAATTTATCACCCTGCGATTATGGTAAAAAACGATTTAAACAAAGCTAGGGAGCGGTTACTGAAGCTTTTGGGTGCGGAAAAATCGGACAAGATAATTTTCACAGGCAGTGCAACTGAAGCAAATAACTTAATACTTAACGGCTTGGCTCGTAAGAATAAACGAATTCTAGTGTCAAGCGGTGAGCATCCTTCCGTTTACGAGGTGGCAAAAAATCTCAAAAATTTGGGATATTCGGTTGATTTCGTAGCACTTAATAAGCAAGGCACACTAGATATCGACGATTTAAAGCAAAAATTAAGCTCTGATGTCGGCTTGGTATCCTTTATTCATGTAAGCAACGAAACGGGCGCTATAAACGATATTGCTTTGATTTCGCAGATTGTAAAGTCTGTTGCACCTGATTGTTTGGTTCACTGTGACGGTGTGCAAGCTTTTGGAAAAGTTAAGTTAAATCTAGCAAATTCAGACATCGATGCATACACGATGAGTTCGCACAAAATTCATGGGCCAAAAGGAGTTGCAGGGCTATATCTTAAAAACAGCATTACTCTAAAACCGCATATTTTAGGCGGAGGACAAGAGGGCGGATTGCGTTCTGGCACAGAGAACCCTGCGGGAATTCTGGGATTTGTAATGGCTAGTGAGCTTATGTATGCAGATTTTGAATCAAAACGGCAGTTTATTAATGAACTTTGGACGCATTTTGTGAATAGTTTAAAGGAAACTAATATTGACTATAAAATTAATTCGCCCGAAAATTGTCTAAAAAATGTGTTGAGTGTATCATTTAGCGGTGTTCGTGGCGAGGTGTTGTTGCATTGTCTTGAAAAACACGAAATCTATGTCAGCACAGGTTCTGCGTGCAGTAGTAAATCAATAGGAAATAGAGTTTTACAGGCGATGCATCAAAGCAACGACACAATGTTGGGAAATATTAGATTTAGTTTTTGCGAATTTAATACAATAGCAGAAATTGATGCGGTTGTGGAAACTTTAAAACGTGAGATTCCAGCAATAAAACATTAATGGAGATAATGATGAAAGTAATAATTATACGATACGGCGAAATTTTCTTAAAAGGGAATAATCGCAAATTTTTTGAAGATGTTCTGGTAAGAAATATTAAGAAATCTTTAGCGGGTTTTAAATTTGATTTCAAGAGAATTACGGGTAGATATGAAATTAGTAATTTTGATGAAGAAAATCTTAAGAGCATAATTGAGAAGTTAAAAAGAGTTTTTGGTATTCATAGTTTGTCGGTCGCTGAAAAAATTGAAACGGACGAAAAAGCAATTTGTGAAGCGGTGAAGCTAATCGATATGAGAGACAAAACTTTTAGAGTTACGACGAAACGTGCTAGCAAGATTTTTCCTATTCACTCAATGGATTTTAACTGTCAGTTGGGCGGGGTGATTTTGGATGCTTACCCTAGTGCAAAAGTCGACCTTCATAATCCGCAAGTTGAAATCAAGGTAGATATTCGTGAAAACGGATATACCTATATTTCTACGAGCGATATAAAGGGCGCTGAAGGTATGCCTTATGGTACGGCAGGCAAGGGGTTGCTTTTGTTGAGCGGTGGTATTGATAGCCCTGTGGCAGGGTACTATATGGGGAAACGTGGGCTGACTGTTGAAGCGATTCACTTCCACAGTTATCCATATACTAGCGAATTAGCTCGTGAAAAAGTGCTTTCACTTGCTAAAAAAATGTGCGACTACTTGGGCGGTAGTATGAAGATTCACATCGTTTCTGTTACGCATATTCAAGAAGAAATACACAAAAATTGCGACCCTGATTATATGATTACGCTTTTACGCAGGATGATGATGCGAATTTCTCAAAACATCGCAATACAAAATGGGGCGGAAGCGTTGGTTACAGGTGAGAGTTTGGGACAGGTTGCGAGCCAAACTCTTCAGAGTATTTTTGTGACGAATTCTGTCGTTAGTATGCCCGTATTTAGACCGCTTATCGGTTTTGATAAACTTGATATTATGGATGTTGCACAAAAAATTGGCACGTACGATATTAGCATTTTGCCTTATGAAGATTGCTGTACAGTGTTTTTACCCAAAAATCCTGTTACAAAACCAAAACTCGAGCGAGTAGCAAGAGAAGAGGCGAAAATTGATGTCGCAAAATTGCTAGAAATTAGTTTAAATAGTGAAGAAATTGTAGAAGTTTAATTATAAAAAAACACGACTCCTAAAATGACTCGATTGTCACAGAAGGAATCGTGTTTTAATTTTATCGAACTTCTCGTTTGCTAAAGCATATATGACTAACTATTGTCATAACAATCAAAAGTCCAAAGAACATACTTGCGCTATAGATAAAGCTTGAATTATAGAACAGTGGTGTGGATAGAACAATTGAAATTGGATTATTAGCTAATGCAAAGCCACCGCCAAGGAATTTAAACAAATCTACACACGCAAACGGAACAAACGCATACCAATAAGTTGAAGCGAATACAAAGGCCAGTATTGCGTTTAGCACGTATAGTAGCGTTGGAACGATTATTGCTGTAATGTCATTTTTAAATATTGTCGCAAGCATACTTGAAAGCATTATATAAAAAATCATTTTTAATACAAATAACCCTATGAAGATAAATATCATTGCAATAGGGGATATAACAAAGGCGCTTGAACTATTAAACACCGCTAGCATACTTGTAAAGTCTAAGCCGAACATTATCCAACCCGCAAAAAACAGTACCAAAGCACTAAATATCAGCAGAATAAAGCCCAAAAACAGTGTTGATAAAATTTTGCTTGACAAGATTTGACTTCTTGAATATGGACGCAAACACTGAATTCGCAAAGTTCCTTTTGAATTTTCGCTTGCAATCATACTAACAACCAAAACTATGCAAATAACGATTATGATAAAGCCACAAATTTCTAAGCCGAAATACACTAAATCTAGAGCAGAAGCGCTATTAGAAAAAGATGTTCCCGCACTAAACACGTAGCCTGTTGTGTTGTCAGTAAGATTGTTTTTTGCCATATAACTATTCCGAGTTATTTCTTGACTTAGCTCGTATTTATTTACATTTGAATAACCTAACATTTGATTGATTTGACTGTTCGAAAAACTTTCAACAGGATAGTATATGATTGAATCATCGACTAATTTTACATACTGCGAACTAGCGTAATAGTAGGAGAGGACAGTGCTTTTGAAATCGTCAAGGGCAATTTTTTCGTCGTTGAGTTCTTTGCCGATTTTGGTATCAATCTCGCTCATAAATTTGGAAACATTTGTGTAATTCTCTTGCAAGCTTTTAACAACAGCTTCACCGATAACGACGTCTTTTATTGATTTCTTGGTAATTGTCTCAAGTTTATCAAAATATCCTGTTCCGCTAATTTCACTGAAGCCGATTGCAGTTGTGAGATTTTTTAGTAACAGTTTATGGTCTTCTAGTGAATGCGTGTCCATGGTACTATTTATGTAGGTGCTCGATGTGTTAATTAAACCAATATAAATGTCATAATTTTTTTGAGTGATTATAATTGAACGCACTTCGCCTTTTGCTGCGTTGCTAATTTCTGTCCGAAGTTCCGCAATAAATGTCTTAAGATTATCACGATTTTTAATCAATTTACTAAAATCGGTCTCAGTTTCCGAAGTTTCTTGAATATTAGTCCTATAAACTTCAAGTTCACCCTTTAGCGAACTCACCTCATTTTTTAACTTTTCAGTCGCCAAAGTATCAGGATCTACATTTAAACTTGAATATACCGTAACTTTGTCTAGCGCACTTTCTAAATTCTCGTCCGCAATATTTTTGTTTATTGTGCTGTTAGACAAAAATGAGGTATAGACGGCAGATTTGCTATCGCCTGAAATTGTATATCCGCTGTCTTGTCTATTATGAATCGTACTACCAAACAGTACCACCGAACCTATAAGTCCTAACACAAGTACTATAGTAATTATGTACATCAAAGGTCGCAAAAGAATTTTTTGCAATTCGCCTCTTATCAAACGAAATATTGACATATTTTTTCTCCTACTTTTTAATTAAATTTATTGCCCTTAGGCGTTGATTTGTTGATTGTGTTTAAATAGAAATCTTCCAAACTCTTGGTTACAACTTGAGTATTTAGTACTCGTACATCACGAGATTTTAACCCAGCAACGAGTTGGGGGAGATAGTCGGGCATATACGGGATAATTACGGTATCGCCCACAATTTCAGTTTTTACGCCAAATTGCAAGGACAATATTTTCGCTGCATAATTAGGGTAATCAACCATAATTTGAATGTATTTGTCATTACTGTTCATTGCGCTCTCATTTAAGGTGCGCATTTCTAATATTGCACCTTTGTCAAAAATTGCAACAGTATCACAAGTTTGTTCCACTTCGCTTAAAATATGGCTAGAAACAAGTATCGCCATATGATATTTCCTCGCCAAAACCTTTAGAATTTGACGAAGTTCAATAATTCCCGTTGCATCAAGTCCATTAGTTGGCTCGTCTAATACTAAAAGTTTAGGCTGATTAAGTAGCGCTTGTGCAAGATTTAGACGTTGGCGCATACCATAAGAATACGTCTTAACCTTGTTATCGATATAATTCGACAGCCCAACCATTTTGACAATTTTATCTATGTCGAAATCTTTCACACCTTTTATAAGCCCAGCATAATACTGCAAATTTTGCTTGCCTGTCATATATGGGTAAAGATTGCCATTTTCGACAACAGCACCCAAAAATTCGGCAGCTTTCTTAAACTCACTTTGCACCGAGTACCCATTAATAAAAACTTGTCCTGAAGTAGGCTTTGAAAGTCCGCATATGATATTTATAAGGGTGGATTTACCTGCACCATTTGGGCCAATAAAACCAAAAATCTCGCCAGCGTAAATTTCAAAGCACAATTTATCAAATACACAAACATTACCATATGACTTGGATAAATTGGCAACATCTAATACTTTTTCGTTCAATCTACTAAAACCTCCTATTATTTACAAAAATTTGTAACATTTTGTAAGATAATTATAATATATAAAATTAAAAAAGTAAAGTAAACGCAAAGGATTGACAAAAATAAAAATTAATTTTATAATATAGCGTATGGAAAAGAAAAATGATGTTGTGCAAGAGAAAGAATTTGCACCAAAATTCTCTTTTGGTAGTGTTTCTCTTTTTGTGTTTAATATTCTTCTATTAACACTAAATGCTTATTGTTATTTAGTTTTATTAGGTGATCAATTAGGTGTCACTAGCATTTGGCTAGCGATTTTGTCGGCATTTTTGCTAGTTTTAAATGTGTGGTTTTTCTTAATACGCAAGGAAGGTTGGGTTAAAACCGTATTCATAACGACTTTGCTAATCTCCCTTTTTACTTGGGGATATTATCTTTTCGCTGTGTTTGATTTGCTAAAATACATTAATGATGCCGACGCAATGCGTGAGTTAATTCAGTCGGCAGGGATTTGGAGTTATCTAATTTTTATATTCGTCCAATTTTTGCAAGTAACTTTCATTCCGATTCCTGCGATTGTTACAACGCTTGCGGGTACAGTGTTGTTTGGTCCTGGAATGGCTTCAATCTTGAGTGTAATTGGTATTCTTATAGGTTCGATTGTGGCTTTTGTAATAGGTGACAAGTTGGGCGAGAAAGTCGTTAAATGGATTGCGGGTGAGAAGGCGCTCAAAAAATACGGCACATTGCTTTATGATAAGGGTAAATATATCTTCTTTTTAATGCTACTGTTCCCAGTTTTCCCTGATGACATTTTGTGTTTGATTGCGGGAATGACAACAATGTCATACAGATTCTTCTTGACTACAATAATTCTAACTCGTCCTATTGGAATAGTTATGACTTGCTACTTAGGTAGTGGAGAGATTATTCCTTATACAGAACCTTGGGGAATCGCTTGTTGGGTGGCAATCATAATATTTATCGTGCTTTCATTTTGGCTTTCATACAAATACAAATCACAAATCGAGCGGGGGCTTAACTCTTTCGCCGTCAAAATGCGTCAAAGCTCTATTAAAGTTGGCAATAGGGTAAAAGTAATTTGTGAAGATTTTGTGGCGTTGTTCTCTAAATCTTACAAAGCAAAACTCCTATTAAAGCGTAACAGACTACCATATTTGCTACTAACTGAGGGATTACCCGAAAATGACAAGGTCTCGGATCGGGTAAAAACACCAAAAACCTCCCAAACTAAACAAAAATCTTAAAATTTGCTTTACTTAAGTTGTTTTGAATCATAGTAATTTAATATAATTAACAAAAAACTTTACCAAAAACGGATAAAGTTTTTTTGTTTACAAACAATTTTTAGTAAAGCTAAAACTTTTAATTAGCTGTAATTTTATAAGTAAAAGTCTACAGATTAAAGGTTTATTGCTGATACATTTTCGTAGAATCTCTTGTTAGACGAACGACAGTACACAAGACTGGTTGTTCCAATTAAAAAAAGTAACACACCAATCATCATCAAAAACTACACTACTAAAGTTTAATAATTTTTAAAGCCAATGTTTTGAGCCATTTAGAAAGCGTATCTTTTGACTACTACTAAATCGCTAGAGATTTTAATCTTAGGGGAAAAGTGTAATACACAAAAGCGTAATATTTATTAATTGTAGACAGAATAGCAATTAGCAACGATAAGTAGGGGCAGTTGTGTTGGTAGTAAGCCAGTCGCTGTTATATCACACGTTGGGGTATATTAACGACATAAAATTAGGTAGATTAATTTTTTGTCGGCACGAAGAATTGCTTTGTTTCAGTAGGTTTATTTAAATTTTTATTAAATTTGGATTCCACTAGCAAAAAGTAATCTGTCGTGCTGGCGGGCGTGGGAAGTAGGTAATTCATCGATTCATTTTTGCCTGAAAGCATTGCAATGCACTGAGTTTTGTCTTGAGATTTTGCAAAAATTGAATAATTGTAAATATCTTCTCCCTCCCACGAAAGAGTCAAATTATTATCAATATTTGATAGCGAAAGTGCTGGGATTGTTATTAAATTAAAATTGTTGCTAACTTTTTTGGGAGCGAATTTGGTGTTAAAAATATCCGTTTTTTTGTAACGCTCAGGGGTATTATCGTTTGCGATTTCTAATCGCTGTTGCTCATAAGACAAAGTATCAAAAGTTACAATCGACACATTTTTTGGACGCACAAAATCAGTCGCATCTGCCCCAAAATCTTTTAAATGTTGCCAAATTGCCTTGCTTTGTCTTGCACTAATTGTACCGCCGTTTTCCGTTTTTGATAAGTTATTAATAGACTTTCCGCTACTGTTTCCATACCACGAAAGGACAGTGTAGTTTGGGGTAAAACTTACGCACCATGCATCAGTATTTGTGCCGTCACTAGCGCCAAAAGTACCTGTTTTTGCCGACAAATTCGCCATTTTTAGTGAATTTAATTTTTTCGCTGTGCCGTCTGTCACGCTGTTTTTAAGAATATCGACGAGCATAAAAGCGGTTTCTTCACTCATAATTCTTTCGCTGTTTTTTGTTGCGTTATAAAGCACTTTCCCATTATTATCAGTAATTCTATTAATTAGATTAATAGGTTTAATTTTGCCTAGTGACGCAAGCGAAGAGTATGCTTGTGCGACTGATTTGATGGGAGTTCCGCTACTGGTTGCTCCCAAGGCGGAAGCAAGATTTAAGTCTTTGGAATTTAGTGAAAACCCGCATTTTTTGGCAAAATTCACCGCATAATTTAGGTCAGTGTAGGAAAGTGACTTGACCGCAGGAATGTTTAGAGAGCGAGAAAGCGCCGTTCTTGTATCAACCCAGCCCGAGTAACTTCCGTTTGCGTTTTTGGGAGTGTAGCCATTAAAATTTGAAGGTTCGTCAAGTATCGGGGTTGCGGGGGAGAGTGTACCTAATTCAAAATTTGGCGCATAACACAAAAATGGTTTTATGGTGCTAGCGGGTTGCCGTTTTAGAGAAATATCGCCAAAAGTCGCAATTAGATTTCCTGTTGTGTTGTCGATTATCAAAACTGCATTTTCTTTTGTGGTTGAGCGAAGTGCAAGGATTTTTTCTTGCAAAGCGCTGTTTATATTGGTAAAAATGCGATAGCCCGCACACGAAACTTGTCGTTCGCTTATATTCAGAAATTCACTGGCTTCCCGTAAAATTTCTTGAATATAGTCGTCTGAAGTAGCAATATTCGTGTTGATAGTTAAGTCACTATTTTTTGAATCGAGATATTCCTTTTCGCTAATAAAACCATCGTCAAACATATTCTGTAACACCAAATTGCGTCGAATTTTACATTTGTCGGGATTTTTGATAGGCGAATAAACTTTGGGCGACTTGATAACTCCCGCAAGAGTTGAGGCTTCACTAAGTGTTAAATCTTTTGCTGATTTTTTAAAATACGTTTGTGAGGCATTTTCGATTCCAAAAGCACCATTGCCGAAATATATGACATTTAAATAAGTTTCAAGAATTTCTTCCTTTGTGTAATTTTGCTCTAATTTGAGGGAAAGGTATGCTTCTTGAATTTTTCTAGTTATCGTTTTTTCACTGTTTAGATAAATATTTTTGACTAATTGTTGTGTAATGGTAGATGCGCCTTCTTTTGCATAACCGCTAAAAATGTTTGTAATTCCTGCTCTAGCAATTCGTCCCCAATTTAACCCATTATGCTTGTAAAATGTTTTATCTTCAATAGAAATAAAAGCCTGAGGAACGAATTCGGGCAGTTGGGAAAGTTTAATGGTTTTCTGTCCATTTTTTGAATTTGTAGAAATTTGCTGATTTTCACTATCAAAAATCTCGTATTGGCTATTGTACAAGTTGAGATTTTTTAGGTCGATTATGTCGGGATTACTGACACTTTGAATTGTTATAACTATATAAATAATTAACCCAAAAATTGTCAAAATGAATAGAAAAAGTAGTAAAAACAAGCATTTTGCGATTTTTTTCATAAAATTACCTCATTTTTATTATGTTACAAACAATAAAAATTATTATTTATAATTGATAATTTTCTCATTTTGGTGTATAATTGTTTGTATTAAAAATTTTTATATAAGGAATTACTATGGAGAAATTTTATTTTATTTACACTTACGGCTGTCAGATGAATGTTCACGAGTCGGAAAAACTTGCTGGAATACTAGAAGATAGGGGATATACAAAAGCAAATTCTGTAGAGCTTGCCGATGTTGTCGTATTTAATACTTGTTGTATTCGTGAGAGTGCGGAGCAGAAAATTATGGGTAACATCGGAGCGATTAAGCCTATCAAAAAAACTAAGAAAGATATGATTGTGGCAGTTTGTGGCTGTATGTCGCAACAAAAAGATATGGCAACACTTTTACGGAAGAAGTTTCCTTTTGTTGACATCGTGTTTGGAGCGAACAATATTGAATTTTTTGGCGACTATCTTGACGAATTCAACAAGCAAAAGAAATTTTGCAATCAAGTGATTGAGGATAAGTCTTACATTGAAAATGCGACAAAAGTCAATATGGTTCGTGACAATACATTATATGCATATGTAAACATTATGTACGGATGCAACAATTTCTGCACTTACTGTATTGTTCCATATGTGCGAGGAAGAGAGGAGAGTCGCAAGCCTACCGAAATTTATGAGGAGGTAAAACGCCTGCTTGCTATGGGCTACAAGGTAATCACACTTTTGGGACAAAACGTTAACTCATATGGTCAAGACGGTTCAACGGACGGAGTGACTTTTGCAAAGTTACTAGATAATATTGCGAACTTTGACGGCGATTTCGAATTGAGATTTATGACGTCACACCCCAAGGATTTAAGTGATGAATTGATTGAGGTTATCGCCAAAAATCCTAAAATTAGCAAATCTTTGCATTTACCTGTGCAGGCGGGAAGTGATAAAATTTTGCGTGCTATGAATCGAAGTTATGATAAAGCAAAATATATGACTTTAATTCAAAAAATCAAAAAGGAAGTACCGCAAATAACTTTGTCTACTGATATTATTGTGGGCTTCCCTGGTGAAACCGATGAAGATTATTTGGAAACAGAACAGCTTATAAAAGATGTACGCTATCATAACGCATATATTTTTATGTACAGCAAGCGTAAAGGCACGATTGCTGAAAAAATGGATAATCAAGTTCCGATTGCGACAAAAAGAGAGCGAATCCATAGGCTTTTGGAAATTGAGCATACAATTAGTAACGAGTTATTTAATCAAATGATAGGGAATAGAATTAGGGTTCTGGTAGAAAGTGAGAATAACCTTTACTTTATTGCAAAAGCGCAATGCGGAAAGGTTGTAAAAATTGCAAAAAGTATGGCAACAAATGTTAGTTTAGGCGAATTTTACGACTGTGAGATTATTGATTACAAAAATGGAAATTTAATAGGAAGAATTAATTGATGGAAAAAGAAAACAAAAAATACTCAAGAATGATGCAACAATATTTGGATACAAAAAAGGAGTACCCTGGCTGTATTCTCTTTTATCGTTTAGGCGATTTTTATGAAATGTTCTTTGAAGATGCCTTGAACGTGTCAAACGAATTGGGTCTAACCCTAACCGCTCGTGATTGTGGTTCGGGACAAAAAGCACCCATGTGTGGTGTCCCTTATCACTCGGCGCACACTTATATTTCAAGGCTAACGAATAACGGACATAAAGTAGCCATTTGCGAGCAATTGAACACTGTTGTCAAAAGCTCTTCAAGTGTTATGATTGATCGTGGCGTAGTAAGAGTTATTACTCCAGGTACGGTTATGGACGAATCGCTCTTGATTCAGGGCAAGAATAACTACATTGCGGGAGTTTATGCTCCGAGGGAAACGGTTATAGGGCTAGCGTGGATTGATTTAAGTACGGGTGAGTTTAATATTCAGCAATTCACTGGCGATAACGCTTTGGACGACTTGGGAGATACTTTAGTAGGTATTGGACCAACAGAAGTAATAGGGAATAATTATGCTAGAGAACTTGCTCCGAATTTGACGTGCGTACGTATGGGAATTGTTCCGCAATTTACTCAACAAAGTGATTCAGCTTATGATTATACTAACGCACACAAATTAGTGCTAAAACAACTTAATTTGCAATCACTTCAAGGATTGGGTTGCGAAGATAAATCGCAAGCTGTTTGTGCGGGTGGAGCGCTTCTTGACTACCTTTTGGAAACTCAAATGCGAGATTTGAAGCATATTAACAAGCTTAATGTCGTAACTTGTGACCACTATATGCACCTTGATATTAATACAAGGCTGAACCTAGAAATTTGCGAAACTATGTATGATAGGAAAAAACGGGGTTCGCTTCTTTGGGTGCTTGACCACACAAAAACAACTATGGGTGCAAGGCTTTTGCGAAGTTGGTTGGAGTTACCTTTGCAAAACGTTGCTTTGATAAATGCTAGATTAGACGCAGTTGAGGAGTTAACCAAAGATTTGGTGTTGCGTTCACAACTCCAAGATGCTCTCAGTAATTTTCAAGATATTGAGAGGCTGTGCGCTAGGGTGTCTTTCGGTAATTTAAACCCTCGTAACTGTGTAGCATTAGGGCTTTCGTTATCCAAACTCCCTAACATAAAGGCGCTTATGTCCAAATTAACCTCATCACTTTTTGTAAAAAGCGTCAAAAAAATTGAGTGCCACGACGAATTGGCGCACAAGTTACAAACGGCGTTTGTAGAAGACCCTCCCGCAATTATTCGTGACGGCGGATTTATTTGTAGGGGGTATAGCGCAGAACTTGATAAATTAATGGATGCCAAGAGCGATGGGCAGAAATGGATTAATTCACTTGAAGCAAAAGAGCGTGAGTTAACGGGGGAGAAAAAACTCAAGATTTTATACAACAAAATCGCAGGTTACTATATCGAAGTGCCAAAAGCGTCCTCCAGCAATATGCCGTTTAGATTCCAAAAAGTGCAATCAATGGCGACGACTGATAGATTTACCACTAACGATTTAAGGGAGCTTGAGGACACGATTAATAATGCTGAGGAGAATAAACTAGCGCTAGAGCTACAACTTTTCGATGAAATTCGGCAAGAAATTATGCAGTATATTCCATCGATTCAGCAGACCGCTCAGCAAATTGCTTTGCTAGACTGCTTGCTATCCCTTGCGCAAGTGTCGGTGCAGTATGATTACACAAGGCCTATTTTTGATGAAAATTTCACTGGTTATGAAATTACCGAATCTCGTCATCCTGTCGTGGAGCGTTTGATTACAAACGAACGCTTTGTACCGAACGATGTTTTGTTTAACGATGAACAGCGTACAATTATCATAACAGGTCCAAATATGGCTGGTAAAAGTACCTATATGCGTCAAATTGCGTTGGTTGTCCTTATGGCACATATTGGATGCTTTGTTCCCGCAAAATACGCACGACTTTCGCTTACGGATAGAATTTTTACCCGAATCGGTGCAAGCGACAATCTCGGAATGGGGCAGAGTACATTTATGGTTGAGATGAGCGAGGTTGCAAATATTATCAAAAATGCCACAAAAGATAGCTTGCTAATACTTGACGAAATCGGTAGGGGAACATCAACTCAAGATGGTATGAGTATTGCGTGGGCTGTACTAGAATACATCGCTAGTTCTATAAAATCACGCACGCTTTTTAGCACTCATTATCATAGGCTTACTGATTTGCAAGGGAAGTTACCTGGCGTTGTAAATATGCGTGTTGCTGTAAGCGAATTTGACAATCAAATGACGTTTTTGCGAAAAGTGGAATACGGCAGTTCCAACCAAAGTTTTGGTGTGGAAGTTGCTTTTCTTGCGGGCATTCCTGACACGATTATCAAAAGGGCAAAAGAGATAATGCGTTGCCAGGAAATTGAACACAATAATGCAGTTGATACGGTTTTAGAGCAGTACACGACTAAAGATTTGAGTGTTTCGACCAAGTTTGAAATAATTGCTGATATTTTAAACAAAACGGATATTAATAATCTTACTCCGCTTGAGGCAATGTCAAAATTGGCGGAATTAAAGAAAAAAATCAACGATTGATTTAGGAGGTATGAAATATGCCAAAAATCAATGTCTTAGAACCAAAAGTCTTTAATCAAATTTCGGCGGGTGAAGTTGTTGAGCGTCCTGCGTCTATTGTTAAAGAATTGGTGGAAAATAGTATTGATGCAGGTGCTACGAGAATTTCGGTGGATATTACAGATGGCGGGATTTCTCGAATTATACTTAACGATAACGGTTGCGGTATGGAAGCTGAAGATATGGAATTGGCTTTTTTGCCACACGCAACGAGTAAAATTAACGATATTGCCGATATTTTTGACCTAAGCACACTTGGGTTCAGGGGTGAGGCGCTTGCGTCAATTGCTTCAGTAACCCGTGTGGAAGTCACTTCAAAAACAAGTGACGGTACAGGACATACCATAAAACTTGAGGGCGGGAAAATTACGGCAACAGGACAAAAGGGTTCGCCTGTTGGTACGAGTTTTTGCGTAGAGGACTTGTTTTTTAACACTCCCGCAAGACAGAAATTTTTAAAGCAACCCAAAAAAGAGGAGTCCGAAATCACAAGCCTACTTACTAGACTAATTTTAGCTAACCCCAATATTGCTTTTCGTTACACTGCTGACGGGCGAGAAATTTTGTCTAGTACGGGTAGGGGGATAGGGGAGTCGATTTGCGCTATTTATGGTACAAAGATTTTGGAAAATCTTGTCCCAATTAATTACACTGACGGCGATTATAGTGTGCGTGGGTACATCGGCAAAACGTCATTTTTTAAACCGAATCGCACATACCAAACGACGATTATTAATGGTCGTTGGGTGGCGGATAGTATGGTTTCAGTCGCAATTTCACAAAGTTACGAGTCTTATATGATGAAACACTGTTTCCCTTTCTGTGTTGTTTATTTTGATTTACCAAAATCACAACTCGATGTAAACGTTCACCCGAACAAATTGGAAGTTAGATTTCAAGATCCCAAAAAGGTTTTCGGTTTTATTTATCATGCTATTTCAAACGCTCTTTTAGACGATATTACCAAAAAAACTCGTGAAGAAGTTGAGGTTACGCACACTCCAACGCTATTTAACACACCAAAGATAGACGAGAACGACTCCAATTTATCTCAAAACAACTCCCAGCAAATTAGTGAGAATCAGTCAACTTTGAATATTGACACTAAAGAAAATTCATCAAATGAGAATTGGAGCAAGGGGAATTTTACATTTATTTTTGATACTCCACCGAGTCAAACGAACAACGATCCAAATATTTTGACCTTGTGCGATAGTGGAAATTCGGCTTTTGGTGAGATTTCTTTGGATAAGCTAACGGACACTGCGCCCAAATATGAGTTTGATCTCAAGAATTCTCAAAAAATCGAGCCGAAACCAATTCAAACACAACTTGTAGCCGATGAAATCGAGGACAAAAAGGCATATCTTGAGACAAAAGTGGTCGGCAAAATTTTCAATACCTTTATAATTGTTGAAATTGGCGACGATGTTTATTTTGTGGACCAACACGCCGCTCACGAGCGTTTGCTTTTCGATAAATATGTGCGCTATGTAAAATCAAAAGAAATGACCTGTCAGCCGTTGCTTATTCCTTACACTATAAACGTCAATCACAAGGAAGCGCAATTTATCTCTGACAATTTGGGTTTGCTACAGCAGTTGGGTTTTGAAATTGACCCTTTTGGTGATTTAGCGTTTAAAATTTCTGCGATACCTAGTATTCTGCCCGACTTAAACGTTAATGAGTTCTTTCAAAATTTCCTCGCTAACCTAAATACATTCGTACAGATGAAGCAAATTGATTTGGTACTGGATAATTTAGCAGAGACTGCTTGCAAGCACGCTGTCAAGGGTGGTGATGACCTTAAAAGAGAAGAAATTATAAAATTAGTAAGCGATTTTGCTAGTGGTGATGTGACTTTGCAATGCCCTCATGGTAGGCCATTTTTGGTAAAGTTTACTCGCAAAGACCTAGACAAATGGTTCAAAAGGACGGTATAAATGCAAGATTTGTTAATTATTGCTGGTTGTACGGCGGTTGGGAAATCCGCTTTTGCGCTAAATTTAAGTAAATATCTCAACATGGAAATCGTATCGGCAGATTCTATTCAAGTTTATCGTGGAATTGAGGTTGCTACTTCAAAACCGACCAAAGCAGAGGAAAAAATTTGCACGCATCATCTTGTAAATATTGTTAGCCCGTTTGACACGTTTAACGCATACGATTTCGTGCAACAAGCAAATGTTGCTATTTCAGAAATTGCAGGGCGGGGGAATTTGCCTGTAATTGTTGGGGGAACAGGGCTGTATATTGATAGCCTGATTTTCGGGTTTGATTTTGACGGCAATAAAACGAATTGCCCCCAATTTAACTTTAGGTTTATTTTTATTGAACAAGAACGTAATAAACTTTACCGCAAAATTGATTTGCGTGTTGACAAAATGATAGAAAACGGTTTAATTGAGGAAGTTAAAAAACTGCGTGAAATCGGGATAAATCAAGATTGTCAATGTATGCAAGCGATAGGGTATCGTGAGATTTGGAGCTATTTGGATGGCGAAATTTCGGAGCATGAGGCGATTCAACTGATTAAACAAAACACACGCAACTACGCAAAGCGTCAAATTACTTGGTTTAAGCATAATGATTGCGAGCGGTGGGATGTAAACGATTTGGGGGAATTAAACGATGAGTTGGTTGCGTTCTACTCCAAATATAAAAAATAGACTATCTCTTTAGTCATCTAAAGAATAGTCTATTTTTTTACGACATTTTACGAATCAAGCCAACAACTTTACCCAAGATTGAAACTTCCTTGAAGTACATGGGTTGCATTGTAGAATTTTCAGGTTGAAGCCTATACATATTTTCTTCCTTGAAAAATCTCTTGATAGTAGCTGAGTCGTCAATCAAAGCAGCAACAATTTCGCCGTTTTCTGCAGTAGCTTGGCGTCTTACAATAACCAAATCGCCGTCGTAAATTCCTGCCTCAATCATACTGCTACCCTTAACTCGTAAAATAAACAAGTTCATACCCTTAAAAAGATCACCTGGCAAGTAATACGTGTCTTCACAATTTTCTGTAGCAAAAATTGGCTGACCTGCGGTAATTTGCCCCAAAATCGGAACAGGGGAGTAGTCCTTAATCGCTCTAAGGTTAATTCCACTATAATAGCGGTCACACTCTTGAGGATCGTTCTCGTCGAAATTGCAATCATACGGACTCAAACGTCTTCCGTTCAAAATCTCAATTGCACGATTCTTGTACACATCTCTACGGATAAGCCCTTGCTCCTCTAGGTAATCAAGGTAATATGAAATCGTTGAAGTCGAGCATATACCCATGTAGTTGCACATTTCACGCAAGGAAGGTGGAAAACCGTTCTTTGCCTGAAATTTAATAATGTAATCAAACAGTCTGTCTGTTTTGTCTTTAATACGTCTTTTCATGATAAATCTCCTTTTATCTTGTCATATTATATCACAAAAAATCGATCTTGTCAAACATGCTTTCTATACTTTTTTTAATTTTCTCGTAATTTTACCTTATTTGCGGCATTTCGGCGCACATCTTCGGTCATGGCGGCGTAATGTTTCTTAGTTGTGTTAATATCTTTATGCCCCAAAACATCTGCCACGACATAAATATCCTTGGTTTCACGATACAAATTAGTCCCGTAAGTGCTACGCAACTTGTGAGGGCTGATATTTTTAAGCGGTGTGACTTTACTGCTGTATTTTTTGATAAGGTTTTGTACTGCTCTGGTAGAGATTCGCTTCTTTTGTAGTGACAAAAACAACGCCCGCTCCGATTCAGGTAGACCTTGAATTGCGTTTCTGTCTTTTAAGTAATTTTGTAACGCTTCCTTTACTTCATCAGAGAAATACAAGACAACTTGCGCACCACCTTTACGAATCACCTTGAACCCGTTGACCGAAAAATCAATATCATCGACATCAAGCCCCACGCACTCGCTCACACGAATGCCCGTACCCAAAAGCAATGTAACAATTGCATAATCTCGAGATTCTGTATGCTTATGAAATGCTTGTTCAGTAGGGGAGAGGGCGTAACCCGTTTCGGTAATGTCTAGCAAATTCACCATTTCATCCACCTCTAAACGCACAATATCCTTGTCATGTAATTTCGGCAAATCAACCTTTTCGGTAACATTTTTGTCAAGCTTCTCTTTCTTAAAAAAGTAGCTAAAAAACGACCGTAGAGTAGATAACTTGCGAGATTTCGCCTTTTCATTATTGTGATAAGTTTTTCCCTTAAACTCGTAAACAGTGAGAAATTCCATAAAATTCTCAATTTCAGTGGCGGTAATCGTGTTTAAATCCATTAGAGAAATCTGTTTTGGCGAGCGCCCATAAAATTGCGGGGCGTGGGTAGATAGGTAATAGAAGAAAATCCGCAAATCATATGCATAATTTAGACGGGTGAGGGGAGTGGTCGTGTTTTCCACACCAACAAAAAATTCACTACAAAAATACGGCAACTCTGCACGTAATTCCTTTAAGCGCTCCAAATTCTTATCATTACGTTGCACATAATACTTTTCAGACATATTCAAAACCTCTTGTTAAATTATATCAAAAAAAATTTATTTTGTAAAATATTTTGCTAAAATTCATTTAAAATGTGCTATTTTCTTTTTTAGAACAATTTTTCTTTTTAAAAATACTAAGAAAATTAATGATTCTTTAAATTATTTGTTGACAATATTAAAGGCATACTAAAAAGTATACTACAAAATATAAAGCATACTACATAAATATAATGATATTGTAAACTCACATATTAAATGAACAACTACTCATATAAAAATACAAACTCTGTCTCAGAGCGTTTTACAGCACGTTTATACAGAGTAGATTTTAATCATTAGAATATTTCCAAGCATTAATTTAGCGAGATTTTTAGAGGGATTTGATTAAAGATTTAGAAAAAATGTTCACTGCTTGCTCTTTGTGTATTAACTATGCGTAAAACTTGTCTTTTACGCATAGTTTAAAGCATTTCACAAACTATTTCCCTACTCTTAAAATAAAAGCAATATCAACTTTTTATAGGAGCGTTTTAAAACGGTTTTACACAGAGTTCGAGAATTTTGGGTGGTTATTTTTAATGTAATTTACCTAAAAAGCCCTAGTAAATAGTCGCCGAGTTTTAGACTTTTCCTACGTGTAGGATAATCTTCTAGCACGCTCCCTACGAGTTGCCAAAACAGTTTTGAGTGATTCATCTGCACGAGGTGTGACAATTCGTGAACAATTACATAGTCAATAAGATTGTGTGGCAACATGATAACACGCCAATTAATTGATACCACGCCAAGCGAATTGCATACTCCCCAACACGTTTTTGCATTTGTTAGTTTAAATGCTTTTGGCTTAAGTTGCATTAACACGCTAAAATATTCCACACGTTTTGACAGAATATCGAACGCCACATTGCGATACCATTTTATTAGTTGCTTTTTTAGAACGGTATCATCACTATAACGTGCTGGCACAACGCAGTAATTAGGTTCAAGAGAGATTTTTTTGACATTTTCATCAAAAGTAATATGATAAATCTGTCCGCAAAACATCAAATCTACGTAGTGAATTATGTTAAAATTTAGTTGTTGCGTGGACTTAATTCTTTCCATATGCAAATTTATCCAGCTCTCACGTTTTGACACAATCGCTTCAATTTGTGCGAACGGCAAACTTCGAGGCGCTTTGACGATAACTTCACATTTTGGGCTAATACTAATACTGACTGAGCGTCGGTTGGTCCTAATAAGATAATCAATTTTGTACATAATAATCCCCTACCCTCAAAAAGAGGTCTACATATTTTTTACTACAAATTCGTAAAAATTTCAAGCAAAATGAGATAATTTTTAATTTTTCTTATAAAAATTTTTAAATCCGTCAAATTATTTGACAAATTTAAGATTTTAATATACAATCAAATAAACAAATGGAGGCATTTTATGATTAGCCAAATTAACAAGGTCATTTTGAAGTCTTTGGAATCGGGCGACAAGTACGGTTTGGAGATTATTAAGGATATTCAAGAATTCACTAATAATAGGGTCGTTTTAAAGCAACCCACTCTTTATAGTGCGCTAAGACGTATGGAGAAAAAAGACCTGATAAGTTCTTTTTGGTCGGATAGTGAATTAGGTGGACGCAGACATTATTATTCACTTTCGCCTTTAGGAAGAGATGAATTGCGTGCGGATAGTGAAGTAAGCGAATCCGATATTCAGACGCTTATACAAGAAGTCGATAAAGGGAATTATTCTCAAGACACAGTTCAAGAAAATCACACCCAAATTCCTGCACCGATTATCAAGAACAAGGTGACTTTTGAGAGCTTTGACCCCCGCAAAGACGTGAAAAGTGAGCAGAGTTTTACGCAACAGGTTCGCAATTCAAATGAACCCGCAACTATTCAAGAAAAACCCGTTGCAAAATCGATTTTGCTACAAAAAACTGAGGAACAGAAATCCTCCCCTATTCCGTCTAAGCCAAAATCTAGTGAAAACACAAGCAGTTTTTGGCGTGAAAATTTGATTAACGAATCACAAGGATCTTCGCAAAATGATAACGATGAATTTGAATTTAAGTTAAATGATGACAAGAAAACTAGCAGATTTGAGATAAACTACAAGGATATTTTGGGTGATTTGGATGCTGATAAACCTATAGGAAAGGAAGAAAGTCACACGCAAACTAGCTATTCTAATCTTACAGAGCGAGAGGAACAGAAACAGCGTGCAAAAGAGTATTCCACACAACTGAGCCAGTTTTTTTCGTCAAATAAGAGTAATAAGCCTGAAAAAACTACGATAACCAAAGAACAGGAAGAATTGCGTAATGCGATTTTCAAGCGTCAAAATCAAAGCACGCTAGACGAAATCAATCGTCGCTACAATTTAAATGATGAAGCAAAGACGCAAACAAATGAAACCATCACAGAAAACTACAGCAATTTGACAAAGGTATCACCTACAGATATAGAAGTCAAGCGCTATGTTCAGAACGAAGAAATTCTTAGTAGCAATGAAAAGGAGTTCATCAACATTAATAAGCTAATTTTGACACGCTCGATAATTATGGCATTTTTCTTTGCTATGTCTGTACTAATCTCGTATTTCGTGTTTAGCGAACGAAATTTTATTTACGCACCGCACACATGCCTTTATTGGATCGCACTTGGCTGTGCTGTGTTGTATGTTGGAATTGTACTAGCAGTAACTTTGCCAAAATTCAATAAAAAAATCCAAATAAAACGAATAAATTGGTTTGTAAATCTCTTCTATCGGACGTTGATTGCAGTTGCTTTATTCACTTTTGTAATTGCTTTATGCTTGTGTTTTGGGATGACCAACTTTATGCAAATTGAATTTTTCACGATTTGGTATATTTCAGCACTTGCGACTGGTGGAATCCTTGTATCTTGGCTACTTAGTTACATAATTTTCTCAACAAAATCGTTTAGAGAATAATAAAAAAAACGCTACTTTGATCGCACAAAGTAGTGTTTTTAATTTATCCACTATTATTTTAATGAAGCTAAATATCTATCAACCTCACCTCGTGCAAGGCGGTCGCAAATATTATTGTACTTGTCATCAGCATGACCTTGAACCTTGTGCCAAGTTATGTCGTGATTCTTTGTTAAACCAAGAAGTTCCTGCCACAAGTCATCGTTCTTGACGGGCTTTTTGTCCGAATTTACCCAATCGTTTTTTATCCATTTCGTAATCCAATCTTGTAAAAACGCATTGACTACATATGCTGAATCACTATAAAGGTCAATTTTGCAAGGTTCTTTTAATTTAGAAATCGCTTCAATCACCGCACGCATTTCCATACGATTGTTGGTTGTGTTGTTTTCAAACCCGCTAAACTGTTTTTCAACTCCGTTGTAAATCAACACACACCCCCACCCTCCTGGGCCAGGGTTTGAACTACATGCGCCATCTGTGTAAATGGTTACTGATTTCATAATTTTCTCCTTTTTTAAAAAAAGTTATGCGATTTCTATTGACTAAAAGCAAAAATAATATTATAATATAAGTATCTTCTTAGGGGAGTGGCTCAACGGTAGAGTAGTGGTCTCCAAAACCATTGGTTCAGAGTTCGAATCTCTGCTCCCCTGCCAAATATTTCCCTTTTGTTATTAGGGATTTGTGAACAGTTTGTTGCTGTTCTTTTTTATTGCCAGCAAAAATAGTCGGCAATTTACAACTATTTTGAGACGTAATTCTATGTTCAAAATCAAGCAAGTTCTTGTAAAACACTCTCTTTAAAACTTCATCACCATAGTATTGCAATAAGTAATCATACAAGTCTTGCATACCCAAATAATCCATTGAAATGCCTTTAGGGTTTTGCTCACCTGTGCCGTTGAAATCCGTTCCGAATCCAACACAATCCGTTCCAGCAAACTCTAAAAATTTATCCAAATGGCGACGAATCGTCTCAAAATTTGCTGAATCGCCACCAAGTAGGGAGTTATATAAGCACAGCCCTACATACCCCTTACGCTTCCCAATCTCGACTAATTGCTGATTGTTTAAATTGCGTTTAATCGGATAAATATCACTGCTCGCCGTATGCGAACAAAATAATTCGCCCTGTATTTCCGCAACATCCCAAAATGACTTTTCATTAAGGTGTGCAACATCAACCAAGATATTGTTCTGGTTCAATTCCGTTGTAACACGTTTCCCCCACTTACTGAGTCCTTTCTTGGATAAAACACCGCCAGCGAGTTTGTTCTCATAGTTCCAAGTCAAAGTTGCACAAAACGGCTTGAATTTAAGAAAGTTCAAAAGTGTCTTGTAATCTTCGACAAAGCCGATATTTTCAAAAGTTGTGGTCACAAAATCACAGTGCTTAATGCGGCTAAATTTTGTTTGTATATCGCTAAAATAAAGCGATTTATCTTGATTTTTATTTTCTTGATTAAAATAATAGGCCGTAAAAAGTTTTACGACCCCATTTTGTTTGCAAAAATTCAAATATCGAAAAACTTCTGCATTTGTATTAAATGACATTAATAAATCATTGTGTGCGTCAGCTATGCGCATAAGGTCTCCTTGTTATTTAGCAAAATTTACAGAACGCTTCTCCCTAATGACATTAACCTTGATAACACCAGGATATTCCATTTGCTCCTCAATCGCCTTAGCAATATCACGAGATAAAATATCCATATCGTCATCACTAATCATTTCGGGCTTTACTGCAACACGAATTTCACGCCCAGCTTGAATAGCGTAAGCCTTGTCCACTCCTTTAAAGGAATTGGCAATACTCTCTAACTTTTCTAGGCGGTGGATATAACTTTCCAACGATTCACGACGAGCGCCAGGTCGACTACTTGAGATTGCGTCGGCAGCTTGAACAAGCATTGCCTCAACGCAAGTGAATTCAACATCGCCATGGTGTGCCTCAATACAATTGATGACTTTTTCGTTTTCCTTGTATTTTCTAGCAAGTTCCACACCCAAAGATACGTGCGTGCCTTCTTGCTCGTGATCTACGGCCTTACCTATATCATGCAAGAACCCACCTCGCCTAGCGATTTTTTCATCACAGCCAAGTTCGGCAGCCATCATCCCTGCAAGGAAAGCAACTTCGACAGAATGCCTCAATACGTTCTGCCCGTAACTCGTACGATATTTAAGCCGACCCATAGTCTTTACTAACTCAGAATGAAGCCCCATAATACCAACTTCCAACACAGCAGATTCGCCAGCTTCTTTTATTTCGTGTTCCAAATCTTTTCGAGTCTTGGCAACGATTTCCTCAATTCTGCCAGGATGAATTCGCCCGTCCTGAAGCAATTTATTAATAGCAATTCTAGCGACCTCTCGCCTAATAGGATCAAAGCCTGATACTACAATAACTTCAGGAGTATCGTCAATAATCAAATCTATACCAGTCGCCTGCTCCAAAGCCTTTATATTACGCCCTTCACGACCAATCAAACGGCCTTTCAAATCGTCGTTAGATAGTGTAATCGTTGTAACAGTCGCCTCGCTAGTTAAGTCAGCAGAATACTTCTGTATAGCATTACATATGATTTCAGTAGCGGTTTTGTGAGCGTTTTCACGTGCATCCTCGGTGATTTGTTTAACCATAACATTTGCGTCATGCTTAGCTTCCTCAGTGATTTGCTGTATAACTAACGCCTTCGCCTCCTCCTGACTCATATGTGCGTTGCGTTCTAGCACTTTTTCTGCCTCGCCCAATTTAGCAAGAATCTCCTCCTCTTTTGAGGCAAGTGCTTTTTCTTTTGTTTCTAATTTTTCTTTAAATTTCTCTAGATTTTCGTTTTTAGCGTCTAAGCTTTGCTCACGATTGTTAATAAACTCCTCTCTTTGCAAGTAGCGATTATTCAACTTCTCAATCTCATTTCTGCGAATTTTTAATTCGTTTTCTGTTTCAGTCTTGATTTTGATTGATTCTTCTTGAGCAGAAAGCCTAGCTTCCTTTTGGATTGTCTTGGCTTCTAAATGAGCATCCTCTATAATTTTTGAAGCGGAACATTTGGCGTTATTAATTCTTTTCACAAACACCATTTTAAATAAAAATATTCCAACAACTGCACCAACAGCAACGCACAACACGAGTGCTAGTACAAAAATTGCGGTATTCATTTGGAGACCAAGCAACCCCATATTAACGGTATTTTGCATTGGTTATTCCCTCTCAGATTTATTAGTTACAAAACGTTGACACACTGCCAACATTTTATACAATATATTGTAAAGCAAAATTATAAAAAAGTCAAGTTAAATCTTAAAATTCTATAATCTACCCCACAATTATTCCACAAAAGCATTAGATTAAAACAAAATATCACAAAAAAGCGATCTAAAATAGATTTTAGACCGCAAAATGTATTCTATTAGTTTGAACTTTCCATATCACAACGCTTTGGAGCATAATATTCACTGATTTGATTCTGCAATTCATCAGCAAAATCAGGGTGGTCAATCAAAAACTGCTTAACATTTTCTTTACCTTGCCCAAGTTTTTCTTCATTGTAAGCAAACCAACTGCCACTTTTCTGAATAATGCCCGATTCGATACCTAAATCAAGGATACAGCCCTCTCTCGAAATTCCTTTACCGTAGATTATATCAAATTCGCAAATCTTAAACGGCGGAGCTAACTTGTTTTTAACAACTTTGACACGAGTCCTATTCCCTATCGGGTCAGAGCCGTCCTTGATCGTGTCCGCTTTTCTTACATCAAGACGAATACTTGAATAGAATTTTAATGCTTTACCACCTGTCGTAGTTTCAGGGTTACCAAACATTACGCCAACCTTCTCACGCAATTGGTTGATAAAAATCACACAAACGTTAGATTTGTTGATATATGCGGTAAGTTTACGCATAGCCTGACTCATAAGTCTAGCAAGTAATCCCACGTGCGCATCTCCCATTTCACCGTCAAGTTCTGCTTTGGGCGTAAGTGCAGCAACTGAGTCAATTACGACCAAATCAATGCTACCGCTCTTTACTAAACTTTCTGTGATATCAAGCGCCTGCTCGCCGTTGTCTGGTTGCGAAATGTAAAGCTCGTTAATATTCACACCAAGGTTTGACGCATAAATAGGGTCAAGAGCATGTTCAGCATCAATAAATGCCGTAGTGCAACCCATTTTTTGCGCTTCCGCTACCACATGCAACGCAACAGTAGTTTTACCCGAAGATTCAGGCCCGTAAATCTCAATAATACGACCTCTTGGCATTCCGCCGATGCCCAGCGCCAAATCAAGAGTAAGACACCCAGTAGGTATAACATCAACAACTTGATGAGCGTTGTCACCCAATTTCATAATTGCACCTTTGCCAAATTGTTTTTCAATCTGTGCCATAAGTTGCTCTAAATTTTTTACTTTTTCCATTTTGTCCATAAATTTATCTCCTCACAATAGTAAACTCGTCTTGCATTATACACCAAAATTCTAAAAATTCCAAGTGTTTTTCTTAAATTTCTCCAAAATTTTATATAAAATATGGTAAAATAGCCCTTTTGTCCCGTATTTTTGTAAATTTTTGAACGGAATTTGTAAGTTTTGGCTCTCATTTTCATTGATAAAAGCCAAATCTAACCCGTTAGCATTTTTACTAATGATGAGCAGAACATCAAAATTTTTGTCCGTAAGATATTTGCGTGCCTTGTCTAAATTCTTAAATTCTTTTCTTTCCAAAAATTCTATTTGACCATTTTTTATACAATCACACAATCCGCTTTTTAAGAAATCGCAATCTGCATAATCAAGTATTAGCAAGCGACGTCTTTGTACGGAAAGTAATTCTCTTAGTGTATTTAAAAGCGTGAGATTCTCTTCAACATAAATTCTGTTTGCGAAAGTCTGATATAGTACCTGTTCTACCTGTTCCAAATTCTCACTTGTCGCACTATCGTAATGTAACAAGATATCGCCACAGTCATAATTATAGGAAAAGTTTGCGCCGAAAACATTTGCAATACCTTTTGCTTTTTCTATAATTTCTGCTAAATCAAAACCAAAAAGTTTATAATTTTTGCCATTATTTACTGCAATTCTGCCGTTTAAGGCTTCACGATTGAGTGCGGGATAAATATCTTCCCCTAACCCCCTATTTATAACGAAACAAACCTTCCCTTCATCTTCGGCAATGTAGCCAAAATCTCGCTTTTGATAACTATTTAAATCAAGTGTATTTTGTACTGCCAACTTGATTTTTTGTAAGCAGTCCTCAGCATCAAAAGGCGTGATAATGATATTTTTATCCGTTAAAATTTGGACTAAATCTTGTTCTAAAAAATCACGATTTAAAACAGAAATATGGTTAATTTGATAACCTAGTGTAGCAAAAAAGCCCAAAGTTAAACTATTGGGCATTTGTGCATTTTCCAGCTTTTCACAAATAATTATAAATGATGCAATCACTCTTTTGCTTGTTCCTCTCTAACTTCAATTTTTTCTTCATTTGGCGTTTCGACAAAAATTTGCTTGTTTTTAACACAGTATTCTACACCAGAATAGATTGTAACTAAGGTTGCTACTCCCATAACCACATATGCAGTAATTGTTAAAATCTCATTAATCACGTCGCACGCATAACTACCTGTGCCTACAAAAATACCCTGTGCTATAAACATAAACATTGGAATATAAATGTCGGTTAACAGCGCTTTTAATTTCCCGCTTTTCCCCGCAGCAAGTACTATACCCTTGCTTGCTGCTACTTGCCGAACACCATTAATTAGCGTATCCCTTATAAACAAAATTGATAGCGCAATAACCCCCCAAGGCATTAACACAGTGCCGTCAGCGATAATAAGGAAGAAAGCGCATGTATATAGCATTTTGTCAGCAATCGGGTCAAGCAGTTTGCCCAAATCTGTTACAAGTCCTCGTTTTCTTGCGATTTTGCCGTCAAAAAGGTCAGTTAGCGACGCTACAATGAACAAAACCACTGCGATAACTTTCCCATAAGGAATAAAGCTTGCCATGTAAAAAAACATCATAATCGGCACAAGGCAAATTCTTAAAAAAGATAATTTATTTGGTAAATTCATAATCTCCTCAATTTAGCTATTCATCGGTCAAAAATCCGCCGTCCGAAAATAGCTCGTTGTATTTATTTTCATCAATCAGAACTTTTCGTTTGTTCGTACTGTCAGCAGGTGAAATAAAGCCGTTAGTTTCCATTTGGTCTACAATTCTGGCGGCACGAGCATAACCCACTGCATAACGCCGTTGAATTGCGCTAATGGACGCATTCCCCGATTTGATAAAATCAAATAGCGCCTTCGGTAAAATAGGATCGTATTCCACCCCTTCCCCACTGTCGTCGCCACTTGAACCGCTTCCGCTTCCGTTTCCACTTCCTTTGCCGTTCATAATTTGGTCTACAACGACAGGGTCATATGATATATCGTTATTGTGAATTACAAAGTCCACAATGCTGTTGATTTCTTGGTTATTAATATATGGACATTGAATACGCACAGGCTCAGACATATCTTGCGGGAAGTATAGCATATCACCTTTACCAAGCAATTTCTCAGCACCACCTTGGTTAATGATAGTCATAGAGTCTTGATAGCTGTTGAGCGAAAAGGCAATTCGTGACGGCAAATTCGTTTTAATCGTACCAGTAATGACATCTACTGAAGGCCTTTGCGTCGCAATTACAAGGTGAATTCCTGCAGCACGAGCAAGTTGAGCTATACGCATAATTTTGTCCTCAAGGTCTTTCTTCCCGAACATCATAAGGTCTGCTAACTCATCAACGATAATGACAATCCTAGGAATTTTTGGCTCTCTACCTTTATAAACAGCTTCCAATGAGTTATATTCTTCAAAATTACGAACCTTAAGTCGCTGGAAAGTGCTGAATCGCCTATCCATTTCCGCAATCGCCCAATCGAAAGCATTAAGCGCTTGTTTTGGTTGGCAAATCGCTTCTGGTGTAACCAAATGTGGCAAGCCGTTAAAGTTTGAAAATTCCACACGTTTCGGGTCGATTAAAATAAGTCGCAAGTCGTCTGGGCCCATTTTGTAAATTAGGCTTATGATGATGATATTTAAGCAAACACTTTTACCTGAACCTGTTGAACCTGCAACCAAAAGGTGTGGCATCGACGCAAGATTACAAATTTTAATTGACCCCGAGATATCCTTTCCCAAAGCGAACGGCAAAGCAGATTTTGAATTATGGAATTCAGGCGAATCGAGTACGTCTTTAAGCCCTATTGTAGCGATTTTTTTGTTTGGAATTTCAATACCTACAAGGTTTTTACCAGGAATCGGCGCTTCAATACGTACACCACCGATTGAGCGCATCATCATAGCAATATCGTCGGCGTGTTGTTTGATTTTGTTTACCGAAATTCCCGCAGGCATCTTGATTTCATACCTTGTAACTGCAGGACCTTGCACAATACTTTCAACGACGGCGGAAATTTTAAAGCTTTCCAAAGTTTCCTCAAGAATATGCGCATTTTGCTTGAACTCCATTTCATTGCCATCCATCTTGCTAGATTGCGTGGTAAGGAAATTTATTGTTGGATGCACATACGGACTTGGACGCTTGTAAACGGTTGTAGGGCTTGTGGTCGGCTTGGTTTGAGACATTTCTAATTGCTCAAGTTTCTCTTGATGAATCTTTGGTTTTAAGTCTTGCGCAAAGTTACTGCTAGAATTCGTACCAGGTTTTACATCGTCGAATAACTTATCAATATCCCCAAAAGACTTGATTCCCGAACTGCTCATAGACGACACAGGTTTCAACTCCTCTAGTTTTAAATCAGCACAAAAGTCGCTTTGCTTAGCGGAATTATTTTCGGAAAACGCAAAGTTTTCTTTCGGCTGAAAAAATTCTTCTCTTGACGCAGTAAAATTATTTGTTTTATCAAAACTTGTGCTAGACTTGGAAGAAGTTGAGGAATTTTTACTAAAGTTTGCAAAAGAATTCTCATTTGCATTTGAGATATATTGTGAAATCGTCATCGGTTCCTGATTTTGCTTTTCAACTTCGTCCTTTTTTGCAAGACTTGCATAATCGTCACCAAAAATCTTACGAGCAAAACGATCCGCAAAATCATCCACATCACTAAACTGTTTCGCCTCTTGCTGAGCGTTTAAAGTGATATTTACTGCTTCATCTTGATAAGATTTCGAATCTTCTTGCATAATGCTTGCTTTTGCAGTTTTTTTGTAATTTTGTGTAGCGGGATTGCGTACCGGGAACGAAACTGAACGCTGATTGATTTTCTTGTAATCTTTACTTTTTAGACTATAATCAATCATCAAAGCAACGCAAATAATACCCAAAATAGCAAAGACAATCAAAGCCCCCGCAATATTTACCAAAGCACTAATTCCGTATGCAAATATCCCCGCCAACGCACCACCTGGTGTTGTTTTGACAGCATAAGTTTGACTTAAATAGCTGGAAAAACTACTAACAGTTAAATCAGTTAAAACTGTTTGAAGTACGCAAATAATAATAAAGTACAGCCCGATTAATGATAAAATATAGTTTTTAGCGATACATAATTTTTTACCACTAATTAGAATTATTCCCAAGCACGCCGTCAATACAAAAACAGGATACAAAGCAAGTCCAAAACACCCCAATAATACCGAACGAATAAACGGCAACCAGTTTGTTATGATGCAAAACAACAAAACCAACGACAAAACGAGGAGAGTTATTCCCCATTTCGTAGATGAGGATAAAGGATTTTTATCGCTAACATTTCTACTTGTGTATTTCTGCAAAATATACCTCCAAATTCTCTTGCAAATCTTTTATAGTTCTATATTATCATTTTTCCCCACAAAAAACAATCAAAACAGTGCATTTTATTTGTTCGTCACAAAAAATCCGTTATTTTTCAAAAATTTGAGGGATATTTACGATTTCATTTTTACTTACGACGCTCGCAGTGAGATAATTATAATCAAAGTATTTGTTAAACGCAGAATTCATTTCAGTTAAAGTAACTGCATCAATTTGTTTGAGTTCAGTACTCAAATCACTCAATTCGTCGCAATAAATCAACCCCTCACCAATTCTTGATGCCCGAGCGGAAATAGTTTGCTGACTCAAAACCAGCGAGCTTTTGGCGATATTCTTAAAGGTATCCAATTCAATTTGAGTAAAGCCGTTTTGTCTAATTTCATCCAAAGTTTGCTTAATTAGTTCTACAACTTTTTGTGCGTTTTTTTCGCTACTAATAAAATTGACGCAATTAATTCCGTAATCACCAAATAAACATGGTGACGTGCTAATTACATATACAAGCCCGTATTCTTCACGCAATTTTACAAAAAGCCTAGATGTGCTAGTTGAACCCAAGCATAGTCGTGCTATATTAAAAGCTGTTTTATCAACACTAGATTTTGTCAACCCTCTAAAATTTATATATCCATAGACTTGGTCGGTGTCTTTACTCTCGAATTTTTGCCTTTCAGTAATCGTATTTGGTAAAATTTCACGTTTAAAAGAAATCGGCTCACTTGGTGCAAATTGAGGCAAAATCAAGTACTTTTGGACAAGCGCATCAACGGTTGAAAAATCTACATCGCCGCAAACTGACACCACAATTCTATTTGGCACATACCATTTATCACGAAATTCCACTAGGTCTTTTTGTTGTAATTTTGATACTGATTCAACAGTCCCCCCTAGCACATATTCATACCCTGTCCCTTGCGAGCCAACAATTATAGAATTCGTTCCTGCAACGCTTTCAAAATCGTTCTCATACATCTCAAGTTCGCTACAAACAACGGTTTTTTCTCTATTTAATTCGCTTTCTACAAAAGTGGAATTATACAAGCAATCGCTCATAACGTCAAAAATCGTATCCAAATGCTCGGTTAAACCTTGCGCATGGAAGCAAGTCCTGTCATAATCGGTAAAAGCATTAATCATCACACCTAAATTGTCAAAAGTGTGGTTGATTTGCTGTGCTGTTCGCTTTTTAGTTCCCTTAAAAAACATATGCTCAAGTAGATGTGCAATACCGCGATTACTATCGTCCTCATCACGTCCACCAACTAAACAATAAATTTTTACCACAGTAGCAGAAATTGTCTCATTTTTCTCATGTACAAGTCTTAATCCACAATCATAAGTTTTCGTTTCCATAAAAATCTCCTAAATTCATCTAATAGCCTAATTTTAGCACTTTATCGCAAATTTATCAATCAATTTGCAATATTTTGTGAAACTGGTACCACACTGAAACCATTTTCTATGCAAAATTTTAGAATTTGTGGAAGCGCTTCCATCGTGTTAAGAGTTGGGTGCATAAGTATCAAATCACCATTTGACATATTTTTAATAGCACGATTGTAAATAGTTTGTGTATTCTTATCCCGCCAGTCAATTGTGTCTTTCGTCCACATAATAGTTTTGTAGGCGTGAGATTTGGCTACTGATAAAGTATAATCATTAAAAGCGCCAGACGGCGGAGCAAATAGTGTCATCGCCTTACCCGTATATTCTTGCACAATCTTGTGAGTATTCATAATTTCTTGCTGATTTTGTGCAAGATCTAATTTGCTATGGTCTTTATGAAAATATCCATGATTGCCGATTTCGTGGCCTTTTTCAACAATTTTGAGGAAGAGTTCAGGGAATTTACTCACCCACGAACCTCCCACGAAAAAAGTGGTTTTAACATTGTATTCGTCAAAAGAAGCAAGCATTTCTTCAATATACTCGTTCCCCCAATAAACATTTATCATAAGACTAATTTCTTTTTTATTCTCGCTCCCCCTATAATACACACCTTCAGCACTTGGCACAAATACACTTTTTACGCTATTATCAAAAGCAAGCACTCCCAATACAACCAGCATTAACACGATAACGCAATTTGAAAATACCGAAATTAAGATATTTTTATATTTTTTCATAATAACCTCATAGACAATATATTATGATTTTCAAACAATTATGAATATAAGCACTTGACAAAAAGTCATTTTTGAGTTATCATATAACAAGAATTACAGTACTTAGGAGAAATTATGGAAAATCAAAATATGCTGTTTTTAATTGCGGGTAGTACGGGTGCGGGCAAGACAACAGTGATTCGACGTGCAATTGAGATTTTTGGAAAGGAAAATCTTGATACTTTTCCTACATGTACCACTCGCACACCTCGTGATGGCGAAGTTAATGGGCGTGACTATATCTTCTTTGATAAGGACTCTTTCCGACAAGCGATTCGAAGTCACGAAGTTGTCGAGGCAAAAAAGGTTTATAACAATTTTTACGGCACACACCTACCAGCAATTCTCGACAAAATGCAGGATACTAAGGTTTTAATTAAAGATTTTGATGTGCAGGGGTACCAAAATGTTATGCGTCGAATTGCATATAGTCTCAACCAACGCAATGAACTTCCCTTGCCGATGGTATCAGTTTTGATAGACGCCCCTGACACAACACTGCTCACAAGAATCAGCGGAAGAAATGACAATACTAATATCACGGAGCGCCAGCAATATCTATCCTACGAGAGAGAATGTAAGGAGCGCAATATTTACTCATATCGGATAGATAATTCTTCAAGCGACCCATCGATTTGTCTTGATGAACTTTGTAAAATTATCAATAAAGAATATCAGCGCAATTTTGGTGAACCTTTATCAGATTTGTCAGACGGCTGTGATTCAACTGCTAAGTCAGAATTTTCCCAAGCAAAAATATAAAAAAGTCTAGATAACCTATTGAAAAGTTATTTAGACTTTTTTTATTCATTTATAATAGAATTTCTCAACTGCCCACAAGCGCCACCGATATCCTCACCGATTGTTCGGCGAATCGTGACTGAAACACCTAATTTAGACAATATATCAGCGAACTGCTCCGCTTTCTTGCGAGTAACAGTCTTAAGTTCCCGCTCCTTCACCTCGTTTAGCGGTATCAAGTTGACATGACTAGGAAAACCCTTTATAAGTGACGCCAACTCCCTAGCGCATTCGGGCGAATTATTCACGCCATCCGTTAATGCATACTCAAAAATCACCCGCCTGCCAGTTATTCCAAAGTAATCTTTTGCTGAGGCTATAATTTCGCTTACCGAATACCTGTTCGCAATTGGCATAATTTTTTTGCGAATTTCATCGTTTGGCGCATGCAGTGAAATTGTAAGCACGACTTGTAAATTCTCGTGTGCAAGCTTAATAATATTCGGCACAATTCCGCAAGTTGAAAGCGAAATGTTTCGCTCCGAAATATTCAGCCCGTCAACTGAATTCACAAGCCTAATAAACTTAACCACATTATCGTAGTTGTCCAACGGCTCGCCACTTCCCATAAGCACAACGTTAGTAATTGCTCGCTCACGATCTTTCTTGCCACCCAAAAACGCATTAACAAGCAAAACTTGACTTAGTATCTCTCCTGCTGTCAAGTTTCTCACAAGCCCATTTAAAGTTGACGCACAGAATTTGCATCCCATACGACAACCGACTTGAGTAGAAACGCACAACGTGTTGCCATATTTGTAGCTCATTAGCACGCCTTCAATTATATTGCCGTCGCACAATTCGTAAGCAAATTTTTTCGTGCCGTCTTTTCCCTCCAAAATTGTATGAATTTTTAACGGAAAATCATAGAATTTTTGCAATAATTTCTGCTTTAAATCGTTAGAAATATTACTGAAATCGCTAATCTTTTTGCCTAAAATAATATTGTCCATTATTTGCTTAGCACGAAAAGATTTTTCGTTCCATTTACTCATCAGAGACTTTAGTTCCTCTAAACTGTAATCTTGTATTACTTCCATATTAAACCTCAAATATTTTTATAAACAAAAAAATGGCAAATATGCCACTTCCTTTAACGCAAGCCGAGTTCGGCGTTGAGTTTTCTGTAACTTTCAAGGTCAGTACGCTCCAAATACTTTCTCAAACCTTGACGCTTACCAACCAACTTCAACAAACCACGACGTGTGTGGTTGTCCTTTGGGTGTTGCTTAAGGTGAGCGGTCAAGTGGTTGATTCTTTCAGTAAGTAGCGCAATTTGGACTTCGGTAGAACCTGTGTCCTTCTCGTTCTGACCAAACTTTGCAATAATCTCTTGCTTAGTCATCATAAACATTTTCCTCCATAGATAAATTCGCCTAAAACAACGCAAGACGAGGAGTAAAACCGTCAAGCCTAGTAATAGGTACTTTTTTAGTATAGCACAAAAAAACCATTTTGTAAAGACTTTATTCAAAAAATTCTAGTTTTTTCTGGATAACATCGTTCAAATTTTGTGTATACTCTTGCAAATTTGTAGTATTTTGATAAGATTTCTTAAGATTCGCTAAATTTTTGATTATCATACTTTCAGCACAAACTCCGCAACCGATTATGGATGAAACACCATACATTTTGTCTTCTAAATATTTACACTTCATCCCTACTTTGCAATACCCGACATTTTCAAAACACCCGTCCGCAACCTCGGTGCAGTACAGAAAGTACGGCTTGAATTTCTGCTCTGTCATAAAATCGCCCACCATTTCCAAAATCTTACGTTGAGAGGCAATTTGCTGGATATCGGAACACGGTTTTGCAGTAATTTTTGGGCAGTGGCGTGAATATAAGTCAACGCAATTTGCTCCTAATTCAATAGCAAATCGTAAGTTTCGCATAAGTTGTAAATCTCTTTCTTTCCCCATACCAACTACCAAACTTACATTTAGAATAAAGGGGTACTCATGCAGTAAATCAAGATTCTTCCCCACTTGACGCAACTCAAAATGCTTATTAATACTGCGCAAAGTAACCATATTAAAGGTAAGCGCATTAAGAATCAGACGCACATTAATAAATTTTTTTAGAACATCGAGCTTTTCTCGTGTAATATGCTGAGCGTCACTAATTTCCACGCAAATTTCACATAACGGATATGCAACCCGAGTAAAAAGTTCCTCCAATTCCTTTGGCGAAAACACCAAAACATTACCCGTAAAACATACCGCCTTGATAAAATACCCTTTGCGCCGAATCATTTTGCGTGTCGCATCAATTTCACATAACAAAGCATCAAAATATTGCGTGAAATTTTTGTTAGTCCGCTTGTAAATCGTGCGGTCACAATTCGAACATTGATTGTCGCAAATTGGCACACAAATCTCCAACAAAACTTCACTATCGTTTCGAACAATACCAAATTGCTGATGAAATGCACTGACTAGCAAATTCGCCTTGCGGAAATCCATATGCCGTTCCACAAACAAATAGTCACGCAAATCATCAAAAGTCACACCTTTTTCTATTACCTTTGCTACAATTTCGGTTGGATATTTTGTCCTAAACTCCTCAGTCCAAGGTAATTTGGTAAAGTCTTTAGGTTTAATTTTGATTTTCGGGATTCTTAATTTTGGCATAATACCCCCCTCTTTTAATAGGTTTTCAAAATTAGTTCAAGCTTATTGTAAAAATTAGAATTTGATAAAGTTGTGGACGGATTGTTAGTCATAGTTATATAGTAATTCCCTAATTCGTCGTTGATTTTTAAAAGCCCCAACTGTTCAAACGTAATGACACACGCCACAAACTGAACATAATTTAAATCTTTCTGTATTTTCCTCAACTTATTATAATAGTTATAATCGTCGAAACCCACAAGATTCGATTTACTAGCCTTTTTTATAACATTAAAGTAGTCACCAAAAGTGCGTCGGCTTAAGTCAATATACTTGAAAGGCGAATATATAAACGGTGCCGAGGCAGGCAAATAAATTTGAGCTTTGGTGCAAGAATTTAGATATACCAAATAAGCCTCGTCTAGCACACTGTCAAGCAAAATGATTCGTGAAAAATTGTGATAATCGTTTTTAAGTGCTGGGCAAAGACAAACTGTATTATATCCACAACTTTGCGTCAAATTAAGATATTCAAAACACAAAATATTGTGCTTTTCTGCATACTGCTCACAAAAATCTTTATAACTTTTCAAGGTGTTTGCAATCACGAGAGTGCCATAAAGTCTTCCCTGCTCCTTATCCAAAAGCGCCCCTAATTCATGCTTAAAATAAGTTGTATAATTAGACGCTTCGCCGTCCGCACGCATAGAAAGTTGCTTGATATACTCACCACCAACTCTTTCCTCCCCAACATTTGGCGCGGAGCAAATTTGCATATGCTTAACAATACCCTTACAACTCTCTACCCCTCTAAAAACATCAACCCAAAGTTCCGCAATGCACTCTTTTACACCACTTTGACTCAACTGGTTAAAGTACTGCCCGCTATTAAATGCTAATAGGTTGGCTTTCGGCGTCTGTATGGTTAAGTGACTCGGATTGCTTCTCATAGGTGTGACTGTTGTTTTCTCAAAAGTCAGTCTAAAACTTGGCACAGAATTTTGACAACCATACGGCTCCAAAACGGACAATTGCTTCAACCTTTCAACCGAAATTTGCGAGGCGTCAATATCCAAATCATATTCATAGAACGGCTCAAAATATTCATCACTATAATCCGTTGCAATTATATTCTCAATTCGTTGCTTAAATTCCTCAATTTTGTCTTGATGAACGCTCATCCCTGCAGCCATCACATGCCCACCGTAACTTGTGAGGATATCCTCCATTTGCGAAAGCACACTGTGAACGTTAATTCCGTCTATACTTCTGCTAGAGCCCTTATAATAATCACCCTCTTTACCAAGCAAAAATGTAGGACGCTTAAATTCGTCAGTCAATCGAGCAGCAACGATTCCCAAAATTCCAATATTCCAGTTATCGTTGTACATAACTATTGCTTTTTTGCCCGCCAAATTGACTTTTTTAAGCTGATTGATGCAATCTACATAGACAATATTACACAAATCTTGCCGTTCGGTATTGTATTGCAATAATTTTGAAATCAGCTCCTTAATCTTGTTCCGATCCCTTTCAAGATACAGTTTTAGACTATGATTTGCATCCCCCATTCTTCCTGAAGCATTAAGTTTGGGCGCAATTTTAAAGCTAATATCCTGACTGGTAATTCTATTGCCAAGCTTTAACTCCCTACAAAGCACCGCAATTCCGTCAGGAAATGCTTTTAGTGGGACATCAAGACCGAATTTTACTATTGCTCTATTTTCATCAACAAGCGGAACAATATCAGATACGGTCGCAACTGCACAAATTGGTAAGTATTTTTTCATCGTATCTTTATTTGATAACGCTTCCACAAGTTTTAATGCAACTCCCGCACCGCAAAGCTCCCTAAAAGGATATCTCTGATTTGGTATTTTTGCATCAATAACCAAGCAATCTGGCAAAACCTCAGGGCAATCATGGTGATCCGTAACAATGACATCAATTCCTTTGGACTTAATGTACGCCACTTCTTCATAACCACTAATTCCACAGTCAACAGTGATAATTAAGTTCGGCTTGTATTCATCGATAACAAAATTCACTGCGTCATGTGTAAGCCCATAACCGTCAGAATATCGATTAGGCAAAAAAGTATTTGCATTGTTACCCACTGAACGAAAATAATCAAGCAAAATGTAACTGCTCGTAATCCCGTCTACATCGTAATCACCAAAAATCAAAATGCTTTCGTTATTTTCCAAAGCTTTGTGAATTCGCTCTACCACTTTATCCATATCATTAAACAAATAAGGGTCGTGCATATCGTCTAGACTAGGATGCAAGAATTTTTCTATATCTTCATCCTTAGAATATCCACGTTGCAACAAAACTTCAGCAACATCAGGTGAAATATCAAATTTAGTTGCAATATCTGAAATTTGCTCTTTATTGTATTGAACATTACTTACTTTCTTAAATTTCATTTATACTTCTTATCCTTTACAAAAAGCCTCCTACAAAATAAGGAGGCCTTTATATTATTCTTCAACAGCGGTTGCGCTAGCATCCACTAATTGTTCTTCTTTTTGAGCCGTTCTTTCTGCTTTTTTCCTCGCTTTTTCACGAATACCATATTTAGAATTCTTAGACATCATTAAAGCCCACAAAGGTGCTGAAATAAAGATTGACGCATAAGTACCCGCAATCAAACCTATAAGAATAGGTACAACGAACTCAGTCATTTGTGATACACCAATCAAAGCAAGCATAAAGATTGCCAAAATCGTAGTAATTGACGTGTTAAGAGTACGGTTGAGGGTTTGCCTAATAGACAAGTCCGCAATTTCATTATTTGTCAAATTGTCCAAACTTGGCTTGCTCAAATTCTCTCTAACTCTGTCAAATACGATAATCGTATTGTTAATCGAGTATCCCAAAATTGTAATTACAGCCGCCACAAAGGAACTATTTATCTCGATTTGAAAAATCAACACGCAAGCACACATTATAAGCACGTCATGGAACAAAGTCAACATCGCCGCAACACCGCTCAAAAATTCAAACCGTATAGCAATATAGATAAGTATGAATATTAAAGCAATAAATACAGCAAGTAGTGCGTTGGTCAATAATTCCGCACTAGCCGACGCACTTTTTGTTTCCGCATTTGCTATTGTGTAGTCTGGCAAAGCCTCCCCAAGCGCTTTTACAATGGCAGCATTTATTTCTGACATATCTTCAACGCCCGCTTTGTTTTGGTACTGAATCGATACAGACTGCTGACCTGATTCACCAACGATTTGCGATTGCGCAAGCGTAAGCCCTTGCTCACTCAAAATCTTCTTTGATGTGTCTACAATTTTATTATATTCTTCAGTGGAAATTTCCGTACTAGACTGAACGCTTAACACGTTACCACCAGTAAAATCCATTCCCAAATTAAACCCGCAAGCAAGCAGTACTATAGCGCCCGCCAGTATTATCGTTGCACTAAATATTACAAAATACTTCGTCAAACGGCTTGGAGTAAAATTCTTCTTCATTTCTTCAAAATTTCGTTTACGCAAGTTCAATTACATCTTCCTCCCTTTTTAAGCTATACGCCTTTGCTTTGTTAGAATTCAAAGGATAGTAGGTCGACAACAGCCCCCTAGTAACAACCAGTGCCGTAAACATACTCAATACAGTACCGATAAGCAGGGTTACCGCAAATCCACGGATAGAACCTGTACCCAACAAAATCAAGATCAACGCAACTACGATTGTTGTTATGTTAGAGTCGAGAATTGCTGTCAAAGACTTCTTAAAACCGCTCTGAATTGACTGATTAATGCGTTTACCTGACGCATATTCCTCTTTGATACGCTCGAAGATAATAATATTACCATCAATCGCCATACCAATAGAAAGGATGATACCTGCGATACCTGCCAAAGTAAGTTGCACAAACGGTAGCGCTTGCAAGAAGAATAACATTAGCACAACGTAGAAGCACAACGCAACGCTCGCCATAACACCCATCATCTTGTATCGCCAAATCATAAACGCAAAAATAAGTAGCAACGCAACACCACCTGCAATAAGGCCGTATTTTATCGCATCAACACCCAAAGTCGCACTAACAACAGTATTTTCAAGCAAAGTAAGGTCTAGTGAGAAAGTACCACTCAAAATCTGAGTAGCAAACTCTTCTGCTGCTTGATATGTGTCCATACTACCCGAAATGAATGTCTTACCGCCCGCAATCGCCTCGTTAACCGTAGGAGCAGAGAAAAGCTCGCCGTTACGATAAATGTAGATTTGACTACCCGTTTGCGCTTTTGTTAATTCGTAAAACGCTTGCGCACCAACTGCATCAAACTCAATACTAACACCATATTCAAGCGTCCCACTAGAAGTCTGTTGTTGAGAAGCGTATGCTTTAACAATGTTTTCACCTGTCAAAGCGGCCTTGTGAACAGTTTCACCATCATCTTTCTCGGCTTTAAATTCCAAAGATGCAGGCTGACCGATTAAGTTAAAGACAGTCTCGGGGTCAGATACATCAGGCACCTCTACCCTAATACGATTACCTTGCTGAATAGTGATGACCGCCTCGGTATATTCCTCCGTAATCATTTGAGTAATACGAGTCTTGGTTGCGAGTAATTTCTGGTCGAAATCACCAGTGTCGCCATCCTTGGATTTCGCCTCGTAAACCGCCATTACACCACCCTTAAGGTCAAGACCTAACTTAATTGAGTTAGCAAAACCGTTATAGGTATAATGAGTAAAAGGTATGTCAAAACTAGCAAAAGCCAATACAAAACCTAAAACCAAAAATATGCCAATAAATATAAATCTCTTAATTGCTGTAGGCTTATTCATCTTAAAAACTCCTTGTAGATACTTGCTATTATAATATAAAAATAAAGTTTAGTCAATCAAATTTAAGTTTTTTATTAAATAAATTATAGACAAAATCGATTTTTTTATAATTTAGTTATAGTAATCAAATTTTTTGCATATAATTTACAAACTTTGCGGGAGGAAATATGGCTAAAGTTAATACGCTTTCACAAGAAAAAGACACAAGCAGTATTTTAGGAGTACTAAAAGGCACATTCTTTGCAATTTCTGTGTCGCTAATATGCGTTTTGATATTTGCTTTTGTAATAAAATTCACATCAATCAGTGAAAATTTAATAACCCCAATCAATCAAATTATCAAGATTATAAGTATTTTGTTTGGTGCAAGTGTTATGAGTAAAAAAATCAAGTCGAACGGCTGGCTTTGGGGCTTAATACTCGGCGCAACCTACACCCTGCTCGCATTTTTAATATTTTCAATACTTAATGGGAAATTTGATTTTAATATCAGCTTGCTAAACGACTTAATATTCGGTAGCATTATCGGGTTAATATCAGGAATTATCACATTTGCCATAAAAAAGTAAAAGCACTCATTTGATTGAGTACTTTTTTTATTCCAAAGTATCAGTTTTCTTCTTTTTCTTCAATACTTTAGTCTTTTGTGCGTCCTCAATATCGTCTTCTGTAGCTTCTTTCTCGGTCTCTTCTTTTTTCTCTACGACTTCCTCTGCTTCTTCTTCCTCGTCGTCGTCAGGCTCAATAATTTCGCCATTAGCATCACGCACAATGTCTTGCTTCTTGTCAATACAGTAGATAACGCTTGTGTCAACTGTTACATAACTAGGATGCTTTTCATCGCCCGTTTCCAGAGTAACAATCTTACCATCAGTTGTTTCACGAATAGACACAACAGTTCCATATAATCCGCTGTAGGTCTTGACTTTAGCACCAGGCTTAAGACTATCAATCATTGCGATTGCTTCTTGATTATACTTTTTACGTTTGATAAAACTAAAAACGTACATTACGACCAAAACAGCCAAAAGTACACCTAAAATAATCCATGTTGACGCTCCGCCACCATTATTTTGTGTTTGCAATAAAGTACTTAGCATAAAATCTCCTTAATTAAAATATATTCTATAATAACACAATCTCAACAAAAAAGCAATTAATTTTAAGCATTTTCATCAACAAAATCGTCTTTGGCGAAATCACGCAACTCTTTTTCACGTTTTTCTGGCAAAATTCTACCAAAATGCTCATACGCAAGTGGCATCGCAACCCTACCTTTGCTTGTACGAGCGATAAATCCCATTTGGATAAGATAAGGCTCACACGCTTCTTCAATAGTCGTGGCCTCCTCTCCTGTCGCTGCCGACAAGGTATCTAGCCCAACAGGTCCGCCGTCAAATTTGTCAATAATTGTGGTCAAAAGTCGTTTATCCACCGCATCAAGCCCCAATTCATCTACTTCAAGTAGTTTGAGTGCTTTATTTGCGATTTCAATATCAATTTTACCTGTCCCCATAACGTCTGCATAGTCACGAATACGTTTTAAAAACCTGTTTGCAATTCTAGGCGTTCCTCGAGAAGATTTTGCAATCAGTAATGATGCATCAGGTGTGATACTTATTCCCAAAATTTTTGCCGAACGCATCAAAATTTCACTAAGTTCGTTCGGTTCGTAAAGCTCAAGTCTTCCCAAAACCCCGAATCTATCACGCAACGGGCCAGTCAACATTCCTGCCCTCGTCGTCGCTCCAATTAGGGTAAAAGGTTGGATTTTTAGCCGAATACTTTTCGCTGCAGGACCTTTCCCCACCACAAAATCTAGCGCATAATCTTCCATAGCGGGATACAAAACCTCTTCAACCGCACGACTTAAACGATGTATTTCGTCAATGAACAAAACGTCATTTTTCCCCAAATTAGTAAGAATCGCCGCCAAGTCCGCAGCATGCTCAATCGCGGGACCGCTCGTTACCTTAATTTGCGCCCCCAACTCGTTCGCAATGATATGCGATAACGTCGTTTTTCCCAAACCTGGTGGCCCAAATAAAAGCACATGGTCTAGCGCCTCGCCTCTTGATTTCGCCGCCTGAATGTAAATTGATAAATTATCCTTAAACTTTGTCTGCCCCACATAATCGGATAAAGTGGTTGGACGCAAATTATTCTCCATTACCTCGTCAATTTCCGATTTTGTGCTAGCAATAAATCTCTCATCGTCTTCATACATACTATTTACCTAACTCCCTAAATGCTTTTGCAATTAACGATTCCATATCGTCTGTTGGTTCGTACACTTTATTTAATATGTCAAGCGCATGCGCACGTGGAACACCCCAGTCTAGTAATACTGTCAAAGTTGACGAATATGCCTCGCTTTCGTTCGCCTGTATTTCGGTTAGAGAAACAGACGACAAGTGCGACAACGCATCCATTTTTTCTTTAAGTTCTAGCAAAATCCGTTCCCGAATTTTTGTGCCAACGCCCTTGATATTTTTTAAAACAGCACCATTTTGCGTTGCAATCGCAAAACTTAAATCTTCCGCCGAAACCCCACTTAAAATATTTATCGCCATTTTTGGCCCAACACCGCTTACAAGTAGGAGTTTATCAAAAACCTCGCGCTCAAATTTGTCATAAAAACCGTATAAGCTCATCTCGTCTTCACGAACGTTTAAATGTGTAAACACAGTGACAAGTTCACCGACTGCACCGATTTTATCTACACAAAAACTACTCACATTTAGCTCAAAGCCAACCCCGTTACAGTCGATGCACAAAGTGTTAAGCCCTTTATCCGCTATAATTCCCTTAATAAAACTAATCAACTAATATTCCTCGCTCTTAAATTTTGATTTGTCTGCGAATGACACAAAGCCACCGCCACCGCATCCGCCGCATCGTCAGGAGTCGGAGATTTGTGCAAATGCAATAAAGTTTTGACCATAAATTTCATCTGCGACTTATCCGCCCGCCCCGTTCCTGTCAGCGCTAGCTTAATGTCTTGCGGTGTGTATTCGTAAATAGGCAACTTGCACTGCTGAAAAGCAAGCAAAATAATTCCTCTCGCCTCCGCAACCTTAATGCCTGTAGTAATGTTACGATTGAAATATAACTCCTCAATAGAAATTTCGTCTGGGCGGAAATTCTTAATAAGCGTGTTAATACTATTGTAAATCACTTCCAATCGCTCGTTAAAAGACATCTCTTTTGGCGTGCTAATAACTCCATAATCAACCACCGACAAGCCCGAATTACTCTTGTCAATCACCCCGAACCCAATTATTCCAAAACCTGGGTCAATACCTAAAATACGCAAAAAAGCCTCCTTTAGCATTTATAATATCACAAAAAATACTTTTTGTAAAATCAATTGCAACATTTGCTTAAATGTTTTGCCTTTTAAAAACGCCAGGGGTGTCCCCACTTCTCCCCAACAGATCACAACTGTTGAGGATAGAAAATTTTTGATTAATTTAATTGGGTTCGCTGATGCTCACAGATCCTTCGAATATAGGCTTGCGCAGTTTTTTCGGGGTAGAAACAAGTAAGACGAGGAGCATGCCGAAAATCACGAAGGCGC
>CAVEBU010000008.1:0-51646 GCA_963614045.1 Alistipes finegoldii
ACCAACCTAATTTAAAACAAGTCGCTTTTTGGGGTTAGGAGAGGGAGGAGTCGATGAATTCAATAAAAATTAAAATAATGCTAAAAAATGTTTGCAAAAAAACATAAAAGTGTGTTACAATAGTATAAATCAATTTTTGAAGGAGGATACGATTGTGCGTAAAGTTAGGAATTTGCCTGCGGTTGTGATTATAATAGTGCTATCAATATTGTTGGTGGTTGCGATTATCAGTACGATTTTGCTTGCTTTATTTAGCACGAGTAAAAAAGCGACAGTGACGCTGACTTTTGCGGATAGTGTTGCTGTTGAGGTTGATGGGATTTCTGGGTCTTATAACAATTATAATTGGAAAATCGGTACTAAAAGCAATGGTTCGACTACTACTTATATTGTGGATGGGGCGACTGTTACTGCTCCGTTCTTTGAAAATATCGGTGTAAAGGTGACAAATGGAGCTACTGCGGGGACTCCGGTTGCTATTCGTGTATTTGCAATTGTTTACACAACAAACACTACGATGGGAAGTCTTTCGGCATCAACTGGCGTATCAACGGTGGCGACGACGAATTACACCACGCAAGAACGAAGCCTAATTTCTAGCGTGCCGACGGGTGCTAAATATTCGGCGGTTTGTGTGACTCAAGAATTTACTGAAAAAGGATCAGCATTTACAAATATGATTAACGAATTTTATCCCTTGGGAAGTGACTTGACATCCGAAAATATGGGCGCCAAAATACAGGGAATTGTGGTAGTTACCGCAAAAATCCGCTCAAGTTCTACTAGTAAAGAGATCACGACTGATGAGTGGAATAGTATCGTAGACTTTAATAGCGCTAATATTAAGTGGGATTAAAATTTAAATAATCAGGGCTAACGGCACTTTATTGCCGTATGCTCTTTTTATTTTTTCGTGTATGGATCTGTGAGCGAAGCGAACCCAGATAAAATAGTAAAAATTACATTCTCCTCCCCAACAGGTTACACCTGTTGCGCCACGCAGTCACAAGGCTTTTGCCTTGTCGCACACGAGGTGTGCAGTGCTTCGCACTTGACTGCGTGTCGTTCGTATGACCGCAAGGGTCATACTTTGCTTCCCTTGTCCCGCACCACGAGTTGCTGAATCTCGGTTCGGTTGTCATCCTGAGCGTCGACCTGCGCAAGCCTATATTCGAAGGATCTGTGAAGCGGTTTACCGCTGAACCCCTAATAAATATAGTTAAAGAATAAAATCCTCTTCAAATTTTTAGTGAATTAATCATATTAAGTTGACAGATTTCGTTCTATATGATATATTAAAAATAATTCAAGGAGGCATTTATGGGGAATTTTAAGGAGCAAAACTGTTTTTATCGCAGTTTTTTTGGCGATTGTACTAAGTTTAACGTTTCTTGTACCTAGTTTTTTTGAGACAAAACAGAGTGTTGCGACAAGGGATATAGATGTAGGCAGTATTGGTACTTTATCTTATGAAGAAAAAGTTAATAAACTGCTAGCTACATTTGATGATTATTCGGTAGAGAATAATGATACATCAATTACATTTGAAGCCAGCACTGATATTTCTGGGCTTGATTTTTCTGGCATACAATATCTATCCACCAATGCAGAAATAACGGTAAAAAGATATAGAACGAATTTGGATATTGAGAATAAAAAATTTGAAGTAGTTACTGAATATATCCAAGATGAAAAGACAATGTTTTGCGAAACAATTGAAACAACACCGTACTATGATGAGTATACCGATGATTATTATATCGAAATGCCTGATGGCACAAGCGTTTCAGTGTCAGAAAGTCTTTCGCACGATAATTTTAACGAATGTAGCGCTACTTTGGTATTAGCTGGAACGGCGGTGGCGGTGTTGCTTGCTGCTGTTGTCATTGTAGCAGCCCCCGTAATTTCTGAAGTGGTTGAAGTTGTTGTTGTTAAAATTGTATCTTGGGTAAGAAGTTTTTGGGGCTGGTTTAGGTCATTATGGACAAGCAAGACAACAACCCAAACAACTACAACGGTAACAATTTCGTTAAGTTATTCAGTAACTATTGCAAATACAAAATATGAAGCAAAGCCTTATGATAAAACTAAAAAATATGATGCAAGCAAATATTATGTAGCGATTGCTGATACCGATGATGGTTTGCTGTATGTGTCCACGATTCCGGTAGATACTTTATCCGCTTTGGCGGTCTTGACATCATCTTCTTATGTAAAATCGGCACACAAAGGTTCAAATAAGTCATTTGTTATTAGTTTGTATTCAGCTGATGCAACAGGGGCTTCTGCGTGTCTGATTGCTACTCAAGCTGGAACAATTTTGGGGAGTGCTGGGGCGGTATTTCATGATGCTAAAAAATTAGGTTATTTTAATCATTATCACCCTGGCGCAAATTATTCATCTATATCTCATCCACACGTATTTTTTGGCACACCAAAAGCATAAATTAGGAGTTTTTATGAAAATAAAAGATTGGGAAAACTATGTAATAAAGAAATATAATGCACAAAAGATAGACAATTTTCTTGAACTAAAAAAGTATTTAAGCGACCTTAAGAATTATGCACACAATTTTACACCAGAAGAGATTACAGAAACTGAAATCTCAAACGATGAATATTACTCGGCGTATGTTTTTGACGAAAGCATAATCGCTAAAAGAGAAGTTCAAACTAAATATGAATCGTGCTGGAATAAGTTAATTGTGATTTTAGCTTCAGTAGATAATGTAAACATTTCAAACTATTGCATAAATACTGCTGGTGGCTTAACTGAAGAGGAAAGCAGTAAATTTTATAACGATATCAACCCGCTAAAAGATGAAACACACTAATATTGATAGAGTTTTATGAATTTACGCTATATGGAATTAATTTATTGTAGGATAAGGGGAGTTTTTTATGAGAATCAAAGATTGGGAAAACTACGTAACAAAAAAATATAACGCACAAAAGATAGACAATTTTCTTGAACTAAAACAATACTTGAGCGACCCTGAGAATTATGCACACAATTTCACGCCTGAAGAAATTACAGAAACTGAAATCTCAAACGATGAATATTACTCGGCGTATGTTTTTGACGAAAGCATAATCGCTAAAAGAGAAGTTGTATCTCACATTAACTCAGGGTGGAATACGACAGTTGTGTTTTTAGCATCAAAAGACAAACTTAATATTAGTAATTACTTTATACACGAATCAAACGGTTTGACTAGAGCGGAAATGGATGCGTTCTGCAAAGATATTAACCCATTAGGAGATAAGGCGCAATAATATGAACAAGACATTGCTTATTATAAATTACATTGCTTTGGGTGTGATATTTGTTGTAAATATTTTTATCTGTGTGTACTTTTTTAATACAAATAAAACACAACAAGTCTTTGATGAGAACATATTAAAGGTTGTGGAAATTAAAACCACCAATGATGGTAATGCATGGGGCTATGCGACAGGTTTTTTTTTATAGACAATAACGGTACAATATTAACAAATAAGCACGTAGTCTATAATTCGGCCTTAGGCAGTAATTACTCTAAGATTCAAGTACGTTTAGCTGATGGGAAGGAATGGATAGACGCCCAAATTTCAACAGTTAGCGAAATCTCAGATTTAGCAACCATCAAGATTGAAAAAACAAACACGAAATTTTTCAAAATCGGCAATTCAATCGTCAACGGACAAACAATCTATACTATCGGCAATCCTAACGGATTTGGTCTGTCTTTTGTAAATGGTGTGGTATCCAGTTGCGAAAGAAATGTAATTTACAACGAAAAAACTATAAAAACTTTTCAAACAAGTTTTGTGATTAATGAGGGGAATAGCGGAGGGCCTGTTTTTGAGCAAAACGGAAATCTTTTGGGAATAATTAGTTTTCGATTAAAAGACAAGAGCGAAAATGTTATTCAAGGAGTGTCCTTTGCATTGCCATTTTCAACCATAAAAGAATTTTTAGGGAATTAGATAAATTATATAGAAATAACCCTCAAAAGTTTCAACTCTTGGGGGTTATTAATTAAGATAAACGCCCTTTTATTGACTGTGAAAGTAAAATAAAGTAACCTCAAAAAAGATAACGGGGGGCTTGGTGCATATGCTTTCAGTGTATTTTGCTCCGCTTTTGCGGAGCATTGTGCGTTCGTGCCGAACGCACGCACCAAGCCCCCCGTTGTTAAGAGGATAAAATCACTTTATCCTTAATAATTAAAGTAAAATGCATTCAAAAAAGCCCCAGCGGGTTTTTTGTGTCGTCTTACGACTAGAGAGCAATTAGCTCTCTAGTCCGTCATCCTGAGCGTCGACCCGCGTAAGCCTATATTCGAAGGATCTGTGAAGCGGTTTACCGCTGAACCCAAATTTGAATAGTTAAATGCTAAAATCCGTTTTACATAACAAAAAGGCAAAAGGACTGCCTTTTTTTTGTTTTAATCTGGGTTCGCTTTGCTCACAGATCCTTCCACAGACAATCAAAGCGGGGAGCGGTCAGGATGACGCAAGGGGGTGTACCCCTTGCGTGTTAAAGGATAGAATCATTTTACCTCTGCAAGTCTGTGACTTGCTTTTTTATCTGGGTTCGCTTCGCTCACAGATCCTTCAAGAGATACACTGCGATGGCGGGTTCAGGATGACGAAGAGGAGGAAAACCCTTTATATTTATGGGAGGCGTACATCTTGCGTTTTTTGTGGGGGATTTTATGTAAAAATTGTTGTCGGGGGGTGTGAAAATAGGATTCGGTGGCGAAGTTTTTGGGCTGGGGTGCGATAAATTTCGGCAATGCACAAAATTTAGTTGCTTTTTTGGTAAATTTTTGATAAAGTAAGATGATAGGCTTTTAAATTTGTGGTAGAGAGGTAAATTTATGGCAGATAAAGATTTAGGAGAAAATAATGGCGGTGCGGAGGATGGGCGTCAATTCAACCCTGAGCAAGAGGACAATAATTCAATTGGCGGTGATTTTTCGTATTTCCCACATCTTCAGCAAATGATTGAGTCACAAAATGGTGGCGGGCAAGGTGGTGGTGGTAAAGGTGAAGATTCGAGCGTTCGTGTGACTGGGAGGCAAGTAGGTGATGCTGGCAATCAAAAAATGAGCAATAGTAAACAGCGCAGTCTTTTAAAAACGACGAAGAAAAGAGCCGGAAAAGTAGCTCAAAAAGACCCGTTTGTCAAAAACAGGATTTTCCCTAGCAGTGTTAAAAGCAAGATGGACAATCCTAAAGTGCGAGAACAGTATAAGGATTTTACTAACAAGCAACATGACAAATCAAGAATTTATAAAAAGATTCAGCAATCAAATGATTTAAAGAAGGCACAAAAAGGCGAGGAAGAGCTTAAAAAAGAAGATCAGAAGCAAGCTGAAGTCGGCAAAATGCTCAAAACAAGTATGCTAGAAGAGGACTTGAAAAGGGCTTTGCAAGGTCCTTCGGGTTGGGCAAAAAACCTCAAAGGGTGCTTTTCAAGTGCGATGATTTGTTTGACGGTTATTGGTGGCAGTGTTTTGGGCGTAATTCTTTGGGCGGTGCTGTGAGTTTCTATTGTAATTAATCTAAAAGGGACAGGCTGAAATTTGCCCGTTTTCTGATTTAAAATAATCCCAAAAACTAAATGATTTTAGTTAATAAAATTGTTATAAATGAAACGCAAATTTTTATTTTTAAAAAACAAATGAGTGATTTTCTTTGGAATTTCAAACTAAAAAAGATTTGCGGTTGTTAGACAGTCTTAAAAAAATAAATAATAAACTTACAACGATATTTTAATAGTAGGTTTGAGGTGAATATAAAAGGCGAAAGTGTGTTAGAAAACAATACTTCCGCTTTTTGTTTGTTTAAATTGCTTAAAGTGTGTGTTTTTATGTGGAGTAATGGCTTTAAATTTGCCAACACAAAATGAGTAAAATGCCATTATTATTTAATCTTTACTCATTTTTCTCCACGCTATTTTTCCGTTCGATGAGCTTCCTAAAACGACCGAAGAGCTAGCTGACGGGGATTGAAATTCATAATCTTTTACGAATACATTATCCACAATAACCTGTTCTTGTATCAATTTTTCTCTTAATTTATAATATGTTGAGTCAGTAAACGAAGGTGTAGTGTCCTTATTAATTATTGAACCTTTTAATACGGTGAACCCATTATTTGAAACAAAACCAATCGCCTTAGATTCTTTGCCTTTGCAATATAAATATTGAGTGTTGCTTTCTGCTTTTGGGGTGGTATCCACCAATTTCAGACCCAAAGCGTCTAATAAAGTTTTTGCGTGTTCAATAAATTCTTCTGCAACGGCAATTTGCGAAGCTTTTAGGTTTGTGTTGTTAAATGTATTTTTTGTAAGCAATTTGTTTGGGTTTGCTTCAGTAATTTCATTTGCAATACTATTTTCAATATACCTAATTTCAGCTTTGTCTAATCTATTATCAATAAACGCAACTGCAAAATTCCAATAAAAAGCCTCTTTTTCTTTTTCATAATCTAAAATGTGTTGCTTTAATCTTTTTTCAACATCTTCTGATTCTCCAACATAGATTTTTTGATTGCCATCATCGTCAGTACAATACAGCAAATAAACCCCAATATCAGATAAATCTTCATTATCTTTGCCAATTTCTATCCTGGGTATCTTTATAGCTTTGCCACTCCAATTGCGCAATTCTGCAGTAATTACCCCATCTGATGTGCCATTTACAAAAAACAACTCAATACTTTTCCCGAAAACTTTGTTTAGCATAAATTTTTCTCCTTGATAATTTATTTACGGACAAATTATAACAAAAAATTTTACGCTGGTCAATTTATTGCAACCAATAAGCAACGCAAGTTTGTTATTTCTCTTGTTGTTGTCCTTATGGATAAGTATTTTGTCTGTAGTTTTTTGTGTTGGCTTGTTATTTTATTCAAATTCAATTCAAAATAAACAAATTTGCCAGTGTTGATTGTGTTTTTTTGTGTTTTGTGCTAAACTTTATATAAGTGAGGTGAGGCAAATGATAAATATATTGATTGCAGAGGATAATATTGACTTATTAAATTTGATTGCGATTGAACTTGAGCGCAATAATTTTGTGGTGCATAAAGCGATTAATGGGGTGGAGGCGCTAGAAAAATTTGAGCAGTCGCACATAGACTTATTAATTACCGATATTATGATGCCACAAATGGACGGCTTTGAACTTATTGAGCATATTAGGGAACAAAATAGCACGTTGCCGATATTGATTATGACTGCCAAAACGAGCCAGGCGGACAAGTACCATGGCTTCAATTTGGGTACGGACGACTATATGACCAAGCCTGTTGATATTGACGAATTGTTGTTGCGTGTGAATGCACTATTGAGAAGGGCAAAAATCAAGACAGAACAGCGTTTGAAGGTCGGCAATGCGGAATTGAATTACAAGACTTATTCGGTGACGATCGACGGGCAGACGACCACGCTTCCGCAAAAAGAGTTCCAGATTTTGTTTAAATTACTGTCGTACCCTGACAAGACTTTTACTCGTAATCAGCTAATGGAGGAATTTTGGGGTGTGAATTCCGATTCAGACGAAATGACCGTCTATACGCATATCCATAGACTTCGTGACAAATTTTACGATTGCCCGTATTTTGAAATTGCAACAATTCGGAACTTGGGCTACAAGGCTGTGATAAAATGAAAGACAACAGAAAAAAGATTTTGAGGCATATTCGCAACCGCAAAAAGAAAATGAGTAATGCTTTTATTCACAATTCAGTGCTAATTTTGTGGACACTGCTGTTAGTATTCGTTTTTGTGCTAGTTGTATCAATATTAGCTTTTGAAGCGGGCATACTTTTCGGTAAAAATATCAATCCATTTGGCGTGTTCTTGTTTACGATATTGCTGTTGTTTTGCTTGGTTTTTTGCTATTTTTACCACCATATTACAAAAATCAACGACGCAATTAAAGACCTTGAGGAAGCGACGGAGCAGGTCGCAAAAGGAGATTTTAATATAGAAGTCGAATTAACAAGTAGTGAAGATATAAATTCGTTTATTCTCAATTTTAACAAAATGGTTCATGAACTTGACAATATGGAGACATTAAAAGAGGATTTTATTTCCAATGTTTCGCACGAATTTAAGACCCCACTTACTGTAATTCAGTCATATTCCAAAGCACTTCAAAAACCCGACCTCGACCCCGAAACCCGTAAGATTTATGGGGCAGTCTTAGACCAAAATATCAAAAAACTGTCCACGCTTACCACCAATATTTTAAGCCTGTCAAGACTAGAAAATCAGGAAATTGCACTTAACAAAAAGACTTTCTTGATTGATGAACAAATTCGGCAAAGCATTCTTAATCTTGAACCACAATGGAGCAAGAAAAATATCGATTTTAAACTTGAACTGCCACGAACGGAATTTTTCGGGCCTGAAGAGTTGCTGGAACAGGTTTGGCAGAATATTATCGGCAATGCGATTAAGTTTTCAAACGAAAACGGCGAAATTGCTATATCGCTTTCAAAGACAGACGACGATGTGCATATTTCTATCGCCGATAACGGAATCGGTATGGATGAAACAACTTGCGCAAAAGTTTTTGAGAAATTTTATCAGGGCGACACCTCGCATTCAAGCGAGGGTAATGGGTTGGGCCTTGCTCTCGTCAAACGTATCGTCAAAATTTGCGATGGGCTAGTGTCCGTCAAATCCGAACTTGGCAAGGGCACAACATTTTTCATCACCCTTCCAAATTCCCCAGAAAAGTAGAGTTTTGTCTGTATAATTGAAGAGGAATATATCCTTTTAACGCAGGGGGGTATTCCTTTTGCGTTTTTTAGGGCAAAATGGTATTGATGGATGGGGTGGGTTTGCTTGGTTTGTTGGAGTGGGGGCTTACTTAAATTGAAGTTTGCTTGACAATGTCTTGAGAAAATCTTGATTTTGGGCGGTAGATGTGATATAATTGGGTATTGAATTTTGGTGCGGTTGCAAGGAGGAAAAGATGAGTTTGCCGAGTTTTTTTGTAGATGAAGACAGTCGGGATGGCGGGAATTTTGTCATAACGGGCGACGAAAACAAGCACTTGAGTGCGGTTTTGCGGTTGAATGTGGGCGAGCAGATTGAGGTGATGCAAAACGACGGTTTTATTCATCGTTGCGAATTGGTTTCGGTTGGCAAGACGCAATCTGTGGCAGAAATTCGGGCGAGTCGTTTTGTGCCGAAACGAAGCAATATCACGTTATTTATGGCGCTAATTATGGCGGACCGAATGGATTGGGCAGTGCAAAAAGTGACGGAGTTAGGCGTAAGTGAAATTGTGCCGTTTGTGAGCGAATTTTGTACGGTAAAGGACAAAGGCAACAAGACGGACAGGCTGAATCGCATCGTTTTAAGCGCTAGCAAACAGTCGGGGCGGGCGGTTTTACCTCAAATTAGCAAAACGCTAAATTTCGATGAAGTTTGTAGTTATTTGGCGAATTTCAAGCAAATCGTATTGGCATACGAGGGGGCAAAGCAAAATGCGAAAGATGTTTTATCTAAACTTGACAAAAATCAACCAATTGCGCTGATTGTCGGGAGCGAAGGTGGTTTTAGCGAGGGCGAAGTTGAAAAACTTCAGCAGAGCGGTGCGAGTGTTATTAGTCTTGGAAGTACGATTTTGCGGGCGGAAACGGCAAGCGTGGCGCTACTTAGTGCAGTAAATTACGAATTAGGAAACTGGGAGAAAATAAAATGAAAATAGCATTTCTGACCTTGGGTTGCAAGGTTAATCAATATGAAGCGGATGAAATTGCGAGAACTTTAAAAAGTCGTGGGCATACTGTTATAAACGAGCTTGGCCCTGCGGATTGTTATGTGTTAAGCACTTGTGCTGTAACAAATGAGGCGGAACGGAAATCTCGGCAAATGATTGCGAAGTTGCAGAAACTTAACCCAAATGCAAAGATTTTTGTGTGTGGGTGTGCAAGTCAAAACAATGCGGGCAACTTCGTGGACAAGCCAAACGTTGAGGTCGTTGTAGGAACGGCGGGAAAGAATTGGCTACCTGACCTTATTGAGTCCTCAGCTAAAGGCAATTATGTCGTTGACCCTGCGTGTGATTACGAGGAATTTGAAGAAAATCACGAGAGTTTCGGCACTGCGACAAAGCGGACTCGGGCTTATGTGAAAGTTCAGGACGGTTGTAACAATTTCTGTAGTTACTGTCTAATCCCGTACATTCGGGGACGCAGTCGTAGTAGAGATTTGGAAAGCATTGTTACCGAAGTTTATCGCCTTGCTAAATCGCACCACGAAATCGTATTGACGGGAATTAATCTCAGTGATTGGGGTAAGGACTTGGATATGAATTTGTGTGATTTATTAAGCTCGCTTTCTACGATTAATGCTCGTATTCGGCTTAGTTCGTTTGAAATGAACGTCATTACGCCTGAACTTATAAAAGTAATGACGGCGATGCCGAATTTGTGCGACCATTTTCACTTAAGTATGCAATCAGCGTGCGACAACACCCTTAAAGCTATGAACAGAAAGTACACTGTAGCGGAGTTTAAGAAAAAGGTGGAAATGTTGCGTGGCGCTTTCCCTCGTTGTGCCATTACGACTGATTTGATTGTAGGGTTCCCTGAGGAAACGGACGAGGATTTTGCTGAAACACTCACAAATGTGGCGGGAATCGGTTTTGCGGATATGCACATATTCCCGTATTCTAGGCGGGAAGGGACTGTTGCAAGTGGTATGAATGATGTGGATGGTGAAACTGTCAAGAAACGTGTGGCGCAAATTAGCAAACTTCGTGATTCGCTCAAGCAAAATTTCTTGGAACATGAGCATGGAATGATTTATGAGGTACTTTTGGAGCAAGAAAAGGATGATTTTGTTGTGGGACATGCAAAAAATTTCACAAAAGTCTATCTCAAAAAAGGTTCGGCAAATCCAAATACTATCGTTATGGCGAGAATCGAAAAGCCGTATTTGGACGGAGTTAAGGGTGAATTTGTAAAAATTTGTGATGATTAAATTTAGGAGGAATTTATGGAAGACTGTGTATTTTGTAAAATTATTAAGGGTGAAATCCCTAGCAAAAAATTATACGAGGATGATGATTTTTTGATTTTTGATAACATCGCACCTAAGGCAAAACAGCATTATTTGGCGATTGTTAAGGAGCATTTCGGCACATTGGCGGAAATGACGGACGGCGAGGCGATTATGCTTGGGAAACTTATGAAGAAAATCGGCGAACTAAGAGAGCAACTTAATTTGCAATATGGCTATAAACTTGTAATAAACCAAATCGGAACTTTGGGGAATAATGCGCATCAGTCTGTGATGCACGTGCATATTCATATTTTGGCTGGAGAAGATTTAGGTGAATAATAATAGAAAAGGACAGAGCAAAATGCTCTGCCTTTTATATTAATAAAAAAAGAGTCAATAAAATGCTGTGCGACCATTCTCGATAGTCGGCAAATAATATCACACCCAAATATACGCTCCCGCAAGGCTACCTTATGGCACATCTCACGACCTGCTTAATGCTGCTTGCTCCCGCACCTGACATGGTTCACAAGGTGAAATTGCACAAGACCTTGACGTTCATCACGCATAAAAAGATATGAAAATTACCGACCGAGCAACCTCAAAAGGCCTTTTGACCCTGCTGTAGCGGATTGCAGGTTACAGGGCACCGCTAGCTCCCCGTCTAGCACAGCGAATTGATTTTATCATATTAATGAATTAATGTCAAGCATTTTGCAGTTTTTGAATTGCAAAAGTTGACTTTTTTAAAATTAAAATGGAAAAATGTGGTGAATATACCCAAAAAAGTTGAGAAAATAAAATTTTTTTGATAAACTTACATTATAGATATTGTTATTTTGCGATATTTGTGTTACAATATTGTATAAAAAAAGGTAGGGTTTATGAGCGAAAAAAGTTCTAATGCGTCTCGTTTTATTAACGCATATAATATGGTGGACCAAACTTTGCGTTCGGTGTATAATTTTAAGCGCAATATGTCTTTTAATGATATGATTAGACGAGCAGTGCCATTAAATAGCATTGTTCGTAGATATGAGGATAAATTAATTGACTATGCTAGGCTTAGAAACGCAATCATTCACAATAGCAACGACGAAATGATTATTGCTGAACCGCACAGTGATGTTGTAGAGGAATTTGAGAAAATCGCCAAGATTTTGGCGGAGCCTCCGATGGCTATTCAAGAAATTGCTAGTCGTAATGTGCTTGTGTTCGATAGTGATGTTTCTATCAAAACGGCGATGGCTACCATTGCAAAATCAGGGTTTAAATGTATTCCGATTTGCCATAACGAAACGATAGCGAGCGTATTGACTCCAAATAGACTTGTCAATTTCTTGGGCGAGAAAATTGCTGACGGGGTAAATTTGGAGGAACTTTGCGACAAGACGCCGATTAGTGACATCATAAGTGAAAATGATGCGGAGGTGCTGTTTGCGATTCGCCCAGTGACTCTTACTGTGGAGGAGGCGCTGAACCTTTTTCAGCAAAAACGCAAATTGCAAGCGATAGTGCTTACCCGTACGGGCAGTAATTTGGAAAGCCCTGTGGGAATCCTTACTATCGCAAACATTATTGATTTGAATAATGTTGTTGAAGACTATAATATCTAGAATAGAGGTTTTTTATGTTTGAAAAAGTAAGTAGTAATTTGAATTTACCTGAAGTTGATGATTATGTGTTAAAACATTGGGATGAACGGGGAATTTTTGACAAGAGCTTAAAAGCTCGAGAAAATGCTAAACCGTTCGTGTTTTATGAGGGCCCGCCAGGAATGAACGGACTCCCACATATTGGCCACGCTACTACACGAATTTATAAAGATTCAATTTTGCGATACTACGCAATGAAGGGGTATAAGGTTCTCCGCAAAGCTGGTTGGGATACTCATGGGTTACCTGTGGAATTAAAAGCGGAAAAGGACTTGGGGCTAACTAACAAGACTGAAATTGAGCCGTTTGGTGTAGACAAGTACATCGCAAAGTGTAAGGAAATTATCAACACTTATGAAAATGAGTGGCGTACTGCGACTAGGAAATTAGGTTTTTGGGTGGACTTTGAAAAGGCTTATAGGACGTGTGATGACGGGTTTATTGAGTCAATTTGGTGGTCGCTAAAGCAACTTTTTGACAAAGGTGACATTTATGAAGGCTATAAGGTTTCGCCGTATTGTCCTCGTTGTGGTACAAGCTTAGCTAATCACGAAGTTGCGCAAGGGTATCAAACTGTCAAAGACAAAACGCTTTACGTTCGTTTTAGGGCAAAAGGTGAGGAAAATCTATACTTTATCGCTTGGACGACGACGCCTTGGACTTTGCCTAGCAATACTGCACTTTGTGTTAATAGTGACTTTACTTATGCGGAAATTGAAGTGCCGACAGGTGAGCATTATATTATGGCTGAAGCGTTGGTTGGCAAACTTTTTGAGGAATACGAGGTTATAAAGACGTATTCAGGTAAGGAACTTGAGGGGCGAGAATACGAGCCGTTGTTTAATCTTCCGCCAGCACTTTTGCAGGGCAAAAAAGCGTATTTTGTAACAAATGCCGAATATGTAACGCTTACCGATGGTACGGGAATAGTACATATTGCTCCCGCTTTTGGACCAGAGGACTACGATGTGGGACAAGCGTACAATTTGCCTGTTGTAAACCTCATTGACGAAAAAGGTTGCTTTAAAGCAGAAGCGGGCAAATATGCGGGCAAGCGTAATATCGTGGCGAATCAAGAGATTGTTGACGATTTGAAAGCTCGTGGTGATGTAGTTAAAGAGCAAGTTGTAGAACACGAATATCCACATTGCTGGCGTTGTCATACTCCATTAATCAATTATGCTCGTGCGGGCTGGTTTGTGCGTACATCTAAATATCGTGAAGCGCTCGTGCGTAACAACAACGATGTAAATTGGCATCCTGAGTCAGTGCGTGAAGGTCGGATGGGAAACTTCTTGCGCAATAATATTGACTGGAATTTGTCAAGAGATCGCTATTGGGGAACGCCGTTGAATATTTGGCGGTGCGATAAGTGTAACAAACTTCACTCAATCGGCAGTCGTGCGGAACTTAACGCATTAAAAGGTAACGACGAATTTGTGGAATTGCACAAGCCGTTTATTGATAGCGTAACATTTGCATGTGAATGTGGTGGAACGTTTAGGCGTGTGCCACAAGTAATTGACTGTTGGTATGATAGTGGTGCAATGCCTTTTGCACAATGGCATTATCCTTTTGAGAATAAAGTGCTTTTTGAGGAACAATTTCCTGCGGACTTTATTTGCGAGGCGCAAGACCAAACTCGTGGGTGGTTCTATACTTTGCAAGCGATTTCAACTATGGTATTTGACCGCACTCCATACAAATCAGTAGTTATGTGCGGGTTGATTTCGGACAAAAATGGTCTCAAAATGAGTAAATCGCTTGGTAACGTCGTAAACCCTGATGAATTAATTGATAAGTACGGCGCAGATGCTGTTAGATTGTATTTCTGCTCAAATTCAGCACCATGGCTAGGGCAGAAATTCGATGAGGCGGGACTTGCTGAAGTGCAACGGAAGACGTTATCTACCTTGTGGAACGTGTATTCGTTCTTCGTGTTATACGCAAACATTGACAATTTTACCCCGAGCGATATAGAAAGTTGTAAATTAAGTTTGATGGATCGCTGGTTATTGTCGCAAATGAACGAATTGATTAAAAATATTGATGCGTATATGAAAGAGTTTGATTTCACGAATTCCACCCGAGAAATTTGCGATTTTATCGATATTTTAAGTAATTGGTACGTTCGTCGTAGTCGTGAGAGATTTTGGGGAAATGGTGAGAGCGCAGACAAGACTTCCGCTTTCAATACGTTGTATTATGTGCTGATTTCGTTATCAAAAATTTGCGCTCCGTTTATGCCTTTCGTTAGCGATAAAATTTATTTGAACCTTACACAAGGTAAGGCAAAGGAAAGTGTGCATTTGGAGGACTATCCAGTGGCTGACGCAAGCAAAATTGACCACAATCTAAATGTCGCTATGCAAGAAGTTATCGATATCGTGGCGCTTGGGCGTTCATGTAGAAATGAGGCGAATATCAAAAACAGACAGCCGTTGTCAAAGATTTTTGTGTATTCGACGAACAACGTTAATTTAAACGAAGAATTAGTGCAGATTATCGCTGACGACTTAAATGTAAAAGGTGTGGAATTTATCGCCGATGCAAAAACCTATATCACCTTTGAACTTAAACCGCAACTCAAGACTTTGGGCAAGAAATACGGCAAAGATTTAGTTTTAATCAAGGAATTTTTGGTAAATGTGGATTCGTATGATTTGGTTAACCAAATGCGAGCTAATCCCGAAATGGAGATAAAAGTTACTCCGCAAATCGTTCTTTCACCGCAAGATATTTTGGTTTACCCAAAGAGTAAACCTAATTGCACTGCGCAAACTGAGGGGATGATTACTGTAATTTTGGATACAGAATTAACCCCGCAATTAATTGATGAGGGTAACGTGCGGGAATTTGTAAGCAAGGTTCAAAATATGCGTAAGGAATCAGGTTTGGAAGTGGAGGACAGCATAAGTTTGCGTGTTGTTACGACTGAAGAATTGTCTAGTGTATTGCGTGAGGCTGGCGAGTATATTAGCGAAGTTTTGCTTGCCAAGACGATAGAGTTTGCTGGCGAATTTGATAACAGCAAATTGACTGATATTAATGGCTTTGAATGTAAAATTTCTATTAAAAAGGTGGATTAAGATATGAAATCAAAGATAGTTTTATTTGACGAAGACGTCTTGGTTGCGTTTAAGCAAAAAAATGTCGATTTCGGCGAATTTTCCGCCCAAGTTGAAACAAGCGCCAAATCAAAACGTCAGTGCGAACTTACTCCGTTTTATTCGGTTGCTAAGCAAATTGACGGCTTGTGTGTCTATACTCAAAACGAAATGGCGTCAAAAAACTTAACGCAACAACTCTCAAACGGAGAAATGGAACTGACATTTTATGCGGTTGTTGTGGGCAACTTGGCGGAGCAAAAGGGGACTTATTCGGCGTGTGTGGCGATTGACAAACAAACAGGGCTGTATACTCACATACCCGAACTTAACTATGATGCAATCAATTTTGCATTTGAATACGAGGTTAAGGAGCGAGTGGACAAAATTAGTTTAGTTAAAATCAAAGGGGCCGTAACAGATGCTAATTTAATCCGTTTTGCGCTTTATGATATGGGTGCATCAGTTTTTGGCGACAAAGATTATAAGGGAGACACGTTGGCAAAGGATACTTTTATGGCGCTTACCTTAGCGGAATTGAGATTTGTGCAATCAAAGAGCGAGGCGGAGCGGACATTTATTGTTGTGCCAGAGGGCAAACCTTGGTCGTTCTTTAACTTAGATAAATGGTTCAAAATATAATTGGAGGTAAATTATGAGTAAATCTTCGGGAGTAGTCACTACTAGAATTGTGTTGGCGGTCGTGCTTTTGAGTCTAATTGTTGCGTGCGTGTATTACTTTATTATTAAAGCACGTAATGACGCCGCTGATGCTGATAATAGCATTTTTGCTACATATAATTCAGTGATGGATTCACAAAATGTTTCCAGCATTTTTGCTAGGTTGGGGGGCGACTTGGAATCGGGTGATTATTATCAATATGCTGTCAAAAATGAAATCTTAGGTTATAAGGAAAGCTACCTAAATTTGTATATGAGTAAGCAACTTTTGGAAGCAAATTCATTTAGGCTGATTTCTTCGCATGGAGACACCAAAGAAATCGAAAACAGCCTAACTTCAGTCACAAAATCTGCTAAAGATTTGTGTCACAGTATAACAGTTTACGATACGAGTAAAGAGGAATATGGAGAAAATCCTGATCCAGCACATCAAGAGGCTATGAAAAAGAATTTTAATACGATTGTAAAAGATTTGGCTAATTATTCTAGTGTGTTTGTCACTTTATCAAATAAGGTCTTTGTTTATACGGCGAAATCTTACTATGCTGGGGTAAACGCTTTTAGCAGTGCGCAATATTTGTATAGTTATTGCCTTGATAAACAAATTAATGTGCTTAATACAGCGGTTAAAGGAAATTCGCAAGGTGTGGATTCAAACATCTACAAAGAGTCAATTTTGGTTGCAAAGAAGTTTAAGACGGTCGCAGATGGCAATTTTAATGTGCAGACGACAGACACAACCGTTGGTGATGTGATTGACTACTATGTTGATAAAAAAGATTCCTTTGATGATTTACTCAACGCCGAGAATAAGAGTGAGTTTATTAAAAGCATTGAGGATGAAACCCGCTATGCAAGAGTTTCTGACGTAATGACAATGATTGGTTTGCAAGGGAGGATAAGCTAATGACAAAAAGAATTTATTTAAATTTCCTATGTATTATGCTTCTTTGTGTAGCTAGTGTACTTGTTTTTTCGGCGTGTGGTAGTAAAAATTACACATACGCAGATTTTCAGAAAGCTTTTAGCGAATATGTATCCAACAATTCTTATTCGGATAATAATAAGAACGTGATTTTTGATGCAAACGGCAATGTCAAAGTATATTACGATAATAAGAAGCTAAGGAGTGCGATTGCTGGTAACACTGTGGCAGATTACAAATTAATGTATACAAGGCTAACCAGTGACACATGCAGTGAGCAAGCACTTTTTGAACCTGCGCTAAAGTCAAGCTTGTTGGTTGTTCAAAAGTACATTTCCGTTGACCCTATTCAAAAAGTTCCTACCGCTTCTGCGAATTTGCTTATGGAAAAGCTATCAACTTTGGATAGCAAAACCGATAAGTTCGCATTAAAAATGGCAACTTTCCAGGCAAGAGAAAGTGAATTTAATAAGAACAGCAACATTGATAAATACTGCTTAAACGAATTGTTTGAAAGTTATTACGACTTGCTTGTGGCTAGTTGCGATTTGGGAAAGACGTTCTCTGATGTCGCTAACACGTATTTTTGGAAAGATGTGGCTGATAGCAAAACAGGGAGACTTGCTCCAGGGAAGATTGAAAGATACTATCTTACGCAAATGACTTCGCTTGTAGATACTTATGTGCGCTTTGATTTGGCAACATTTTTTGCACAGTCCGCTGAAATTTCAGGAAAGGAATATTTTACTAGCCAAGACCCAGCAGGCAAGATTAACGCAATGCTTACAACATATGAAGAAAACAAAACGAAATTAAGCGAGTTCGAAAGTAGATATACTCAAGAAGGTGCTCTTAATCTTACCGAGTGGCGAGTAATAAATAGTTACAAAGAAGCGGTTGAGTACGACACGAATTTTGTGAGTGCGTACAAAATTGCTAGCAAGAGTTTGGATAGAATTGACAATAAAACGATTGATTTAAACGAAAAATTTGATGCCAAAAGTGCAACTCAAGCACACCGCAAAGTTGTGTCTAACTTTGTGCAGAACGAATTCCACAACAAATTAAATACTATGATTGCCATAATGAATTACGTTAAAGATGTGATTTAAAGGGGGCTTTCTATAGATATTTCATAGAATTTTGAAAAATTTGCAAAAAGGGTATTTACAAAATGCTCTTTTTGTGTTATAATGGCAATGTAGCTAGTTAGACGGTTGAATTCGATTACGAATTAGGAAAGTCCGAGCACAGTAGGGCAGTGGTGCAAGATAACGTCTTGTGGAGGCGACTCCAAGGATAGTGCAACAGAAATATACCGCCACATTTGTTTATTTTTGTGTTTTTTGATATTTGTATTAATATCATACCTCCTATTTTTTCACAGAAGTAAGTGGTAAGGATGAAAAGGTGGTTTAAGAGACTACCGATATTGTGGAGACATAATATGCTATGTAAACCCCACCTTGTGCAAGATAAGGGATATATGAAAGAGTAGCCCGCTCTTATCCCGACATACATCGCTTGAGCATATTAGCAATAATATGCCTAGATAGATGACCGTCCTAGACAGAACTCGGCTTACAGGCTAGTCTACAAAAGCACGCTTCGGCGTGTTTTTTTTGTATTTTTGTCTATAATTTTTGTATGGTTATGATTGTAATTTCGATGGCAATGGTAGCGATTTTCATAACGCTAATTGTCCGCCAAAAGCACCCATTAATCAAAAGATTTATCCGCCTAAAACCTACCAAAATCGCACATGTAGATAGTGGCGTGTTTTTGCTATATAATAAAACTAATAAGATTAAGCTCGCTTTTATCAAAAACATTGGTTGCAGGCTTTATTCGGGTGAAGGGGTTATTGACCTACCATTTAGCAATTTTACAAATTATCGAATTTACCCCAAGCATCTTTGTCTTTATGGAGAAAAGGGGAATTTGCGTATATATGCAAATGCAGTTACGTTTGATTATTGTGCTAAATTTTCCTACAATTTTAATAAGCCGAATTTTGCATATCGTTTCGACCGAGACAAACAGGCAATTTTCCTTGGTGACAAATATAGTTTTTCGCTAACATTTAGCGGTTTTAAAAATCTTTGTTTGTCGCCATTTGGTGCTAATGAGTTGCAAATTACGGGCGAGGTTATAAAGGGGGCGAGAATTGATTTCAACAAGAATTTTGCAGTGGCAAAATTATGTGAAGTTCGTGAATTCAAACGGCGAAACTTTGGAATAATTGACTCATTATCGTGGGACTTTGTGCCGAAGTTCAGTGGTAAACTGACACCGTTACAACGGCATAATTTAAGCGAAAAATTCTCGCTTTCCGCCCGCAAAATTGAGTTGCCTATTAGCCTAACGCTTCCCAAAATCGAAGCAAAAGTGCAGTTTTCGTGTAGAAGTCGGGCATATATTCAAATAACGAAACTCGGTTTTAGCAAGGTTGTGAGGATCAGACAAGTTGGGCGGGCGGTGACGGTTGTTGATTTGCTTTCGGGAGTGAAGTATAAGTTTACAGCGGACAAGGATTTCGTTTGTCGATTGGTGAATTTTTTTGGCACAAATTACTTGCTTATTTCGGGGGGTGATGACGAAATTACGTTTAATACAATTCCGATTTGCGTGGAGAACGGGAAAGATAAAAATTATCCACTAACATTACTTTGCGGGTTGTATAGCAAAAGCGGTTCAGTTGATTTAAATTCAACAATTCGCAACTTGAATCTGTTGATTCTACATGGCTTTTGGGTGGACGCTAGCGTGATAATTTCAAAATTAAATTACAGATTTTTGACACCATATTCACAATTTTTGCTTGCAAATATGCTACTCAGTTTTATTAACACTTTCGAAGATAAGAGTGTACTTGCAAATTCAAAATTGCGTAATCTTGTCATAAGGGGCTTATGTTACGCTATGAGCATAGACACAATTGAGGCGGGGTGCTTTTGCGAAAAAATTCTGCCACTTATAAATTCTGAACGTGCGCACCAAAGGGTTTTATTACACAAATTGCGATGCAAGTGCGTAGGTAAAGATTCTTATGAAGGTATTTTGTCGGTACTTTTGGGAATTGGGTTGCGGGGAACAGAGTTAACAATCCGCCCACAAAGAAATATTAGTATAGAAACTTTCGTTGTAATTCGTGGCAAAAACATAAAACTAAAAATCTTACCGAATTGGAACAAAGTGCGAATCAATAACTTAAGTCTTGGAAATATTTACACTTTTGACTTCACAAAATTAAGTAGTGACACATTGTTAACATTTGATTGATTTTTTCTACGTTTTGTGTTATTATTTATGCGAGGAAAAGATTATGGATTTATTTTCAAACAATACCAAAAAGAACGCTCCATTATATGAGAAAATGCGCCCCAAAACTTTGGACGAATTCGTAGGACAGGAGCATATAGTCGGCAAAAACAGTTTGCTTCGGCGTGCGATCCAAAGCGATATGTTGGGCAGTTGTATATTTTTTGGACCGCCAGGAACGGGCAAAACTACACTTGCACACATTATCACACAAACCACGCATAGTAATTTCGTGAAATTAAATGCAGTGTCAAGCGGTGTCGCTGATGCCAAAAAAGTGATTGACGAAGCAAGAAAAGATTATCAACTTTTCGGCAAAAAGACTTATTTATTGCTCGATGAGTGCCACAGATGGAATAAGGCGCAAAGCGACTCTGTTTTGGCGGCGATTGAAGAAGGGTGCATTATTTTTATTGGCTCTACGACGGAAAATCCCTATATGGCAATGACGCCAGCGATAGTGTCACGATGCAGAATTTTTGAGTTTAAGCCATTGTCTGAACAAAATATTATAGACAGCCTTTTTCGTGCGGTTAACGATAAAGAAAACGGACTTGGCAATCTCAAAGTAAAACTAACTGAAGAGGCGGTTAAACACTATGCGTGGGCGAGTGCGGGTGATTTGCGGTGCGCTTTGGGGGCGCTAGAACTCGCTAGCAAAACGACTCCGCTTGACAAAGACGGTGTAATTGTGATTGATAAAACCGTCGCCGAGCAGTCTATCCAAAGCAAGAGTTTATCCGTTGATGAAAACAAGTTTTACGATATGCTGTCCGCTTTTTGTAAAAGTTTGCGGGGTAGCGATGCGGAAGCGGCGCTGTTTTGGAGTAGTAGGTTAATCGTTGCTGGTTGCGACCCTCTAATTATCTGTAGGCGACTTCTGGCACACGCAAGCGAAGATGTGGGAATGGCGGATAGCAACGCACTTTTGTTGTCAACTTGCGCTTTGATTGCTATGAAAAATATGGGGTTACCTGAGGGGCTAATTCCACTAAATCATGCTATAATTTACGTTTGCGAAGCGCCGAAATCTAATAGCGTAATTACCGCAATGGAAATGGCAATGGAGGACGCCAAAAAATCAAGTTACGATGCCGTTCCCGAGTATTTGAAAAATCACCCTGTTCACCGCAGTACGCCCAAATATAAGTACCCGCACGACTTCGGGGGCTATGTTTATCAACAATATATGCCGACGGGATTAGAAGATAAGGTGTATTATATACCTAGCGAAAACGGACGTGAAAAAGGACTCGTGCGCAAAAAAATTTTTAAGAAGAAACACTAATTTGGTTGCGTAATTTTTTAATTTATGGCATAATTTGTACATTAAACTAAAAGGAGTAATTTTATGGAACTAAAGAAAATTGAAGCGCTGAAAGGCACAAAAACGGAACAAAATTTAATGCAGGCTTTCGCTGGCGAGAGTCAAGCACGCAATAAGTATGACTTTTTTGCGTCTATTGCCAAAAAGGAAGGCTTTGTGCAGATTGCTAACTACTTTACCGAAACCGCTGGCAACGAGAAAGAACACGCAAAAATTTGGTTTAAACTTTTTCATGGTATGGGCACGACGCAAGATTGCTTAAAATGGGCTAGCGAAGGAGAGAATTATGAGTGGGTGGAAATGTATAAAGATTTTGCAAAAACCGCTCGTGAAGAGGGATTTGATGAAATCGCCAACCTTTTTGACGGTGTTGCAGCGATTGAGAAAGAACACGAGTTACGCTTTAAGCAACTGCTTGCAAATATTCAAACAGGCGAAGTGTTTGCTCGTGTTGACGAAATGGAATGGGTTTGTCTAAATTGTGGTCACCATTATTTCGGCAAAACTCCTCCCGAAGTTTGTCCTGTTTGTGCGCACCCCAAAGCATATTTTGCTTTGCTGAAAAAAGACTACTAGATTTAGGTGTATTTATAAGTAACAACCTCAATTACTGCAAAAGCGTATTGATAGCTCAATATGCTTTTTGTTTATCAGGAATTTAACTACAAGCGTAAATTGGTTGACTTTTATTGAATTTTGGGGTATATTTGAATATAAAAACGATTTGGGAGCAAATTATGATTATTGAAAATGGCGTATTGGTTAAATGCGAAGAAAGTGACATCGATAAAAATGGGCATTTCGAGATACCCGACGGCGTGAATAAAATTGGGCATGGTGCTTTTCGGTGGTGCGAGAATTTAACGAGCGTAACAATTCCAAATGGTGTACAAGATATTGAGGAGTATGCTTTTGATCATTGTGTAAACTTAACTGACATAACTATTCCCCAAAGTGTAGTTAATATAGGCGAAGCATCCTTTCTTAAGTGTCTAAAATTAGCGAACGTAAATATGGTGGACGGGGTGCAATACATAGGCGCAAAAGCTTTTGATAGTTGTGCGAGTTTAAGAAAAATTTCAATACCAAATAGTGTCCAGAGCATAGGGCTGGAGGCTTTTAGGAATTGTCATAGTTTAACAAATGTAGTTATTTCTGACGGAATCACGAAACTAGATGATGGGGTGTTTTGTGGGTGCAATAGTTTGACTAAAATTGATATACCCAACAGCATAACAAGCATAGAGGAGAGTGCTTTTTATGGTTGCCCTTTAACCACGATAACATTACCCGCCAGTGTTACGAGCGTAAATTATGATGCATTTTCACCTGATACGTTCGTACAGTCGATTACTAACGAAGGGAAAAAATTGGGTGTATACGCAGGAATTGGGCAGGTTTTACAAGATTATGGAGAACCTTATGCAATCAAGACATTAAACTGTGAATTTGTGAGAAAAACAGTTATGAAAGACAGCGAAGTTTCACCATTAAATGTCGACGATAAAGACGAATATTATACATTAATGTACAATTTGGGCTTGTTTGAAAGTAAAGACACGATGATTGAAAAGAGTAATAAGAGTAAAGAACCTATTTTAAACACTGGCTATAATATTTTGCGTGGGCTGTTTTCCGAAAATAACAAATTTGGAACTCATTTAAATTTAGATGATGTTGGTAATTATTTCCTAGAAATGCTACCTGTGGGAGTAAATATAGGATTTATAAAATTTATGGCGGACAAAAATAATTTAAGTGAAGTAATCGCACAAGAATTAGAACAAGAGGGTTTTATCACACGTACGCTTGAATGGTTCGAAATAAGAAAAAATATGCAAGAACTTGGCGAAGCTGAAAATGATTCGAATTTTTCTAATACGCCAACTAGCGAAGCAAATCGATACAAGGTTAGACGATATGAAACTAGCGAGTCTGGTATTGATAAAATTAAGTGGAAAACTCCGACTGTTGAATTTTTGATAAAAGAGTTTGCTGAAAGCAATTTTATGGGTGTAACGAACGAAACAAGGGAGCTGGCGGAGTATTTAGGTGTTAATAGCCACAATCTTTACGAGCAGAAGCATTTTGAAAAAGCGATAGAAATAAATCAAGAAAGAATTGACAAAAATGTTCCTGACCATATTTTGAGCGAAGAATTAAAACAAGATAAATGGGCAAGTTTTAAGCAGTATGAAGCAAAACTAAATACAATGAAACGCAAGAGTTTGCAAGTTGCTGGCGAGATTTTGGGAAATCAAACGGACATTTCGGACAAAATATTCACTTATGAAATGCTTGCGAGAAGCGATTATGCGAACTTTGCAATAGGATTTTTGACGGATTGTTGCGCTACTCTTTACGGCGCTGGTGCGGGAGCAATGCGGGCAATGATTACCGATGAGCGTATGCAACCGTTAGCGATTCGTGATAGTAACAATAATATTATATCCTTTGGAATCGTGTATGTAAACAAGGAGGAGGGGTATGCGGTTGTTGATGATTTCGAAGTAAATGAGAAGTATAAAGGACATGATGAGCAACGACAAGCGATTTATGATAAGGCGATAGAGGGTGTGGGCGCTTTTGTGAATAAATACAACGAGGAAAACACTGAAAAGCCGATTACTTTGGTAACTTGCGGAATTTCGCCGAATTGGGGCGGTATAAATGAATTTTTGCGTCAAAATCCTAGGATGAATACCCCTTTGAAAGCACCTAATTTTGATGATTGGAAATATGCGGGAAGTGGTTCGTGGGAAGGCGACTGGCACGAAGCTCAATATATAATTTGGCAAGCGGGTAAGGAGCAGAAGGGATCAGAGCAAGTTCAAACCAAAAGCCAGGAGCAACAAGAATCAATTAAGCAAGGAGGAGAAAACGGTGGACAACAAGCAATCAACGAACAAGGCAGTAATGGACAAATGGCTGAAAATCAACTTGAACGTGCATAATGCCCTAGAAGAACTCAAAAGTTTGGAGCAGGAACAGTCGCTTTTACAAAATATGCTAGACGATGACAAAATTTCGCAAGAAGAATTCCAACTCCGAATAGATTATTTGCTCAAAAGTTACGCAACTTGCCTAAACAACCTCAATCAACTAAAAAGCAAATCCGAGCAACTCAAAGCCGTTCTGGGAATTGAATAACGTTTTTTTACTCAACCGATTTTTTTAAAAGCAAATGCATTATTTATTGATTTTTGTAATTAAATTATAACAAAAAAAGAGAGTCTTTATTCAAGACCCCTTTTTGTTTATTCAATAGTTTTTAAATTTGCGCGCTGTAGTGTTTTCGACATAACAAAGATGAATTGCTGGTTATTTTTACCCAATTAAACTAAATTGCATCATAGCTGGGTTGTGGTCAGAAAACTCAAAGTAAGTGTCAATGTTTGTAACATCTACCTTTTTTACGTTAGGTGAAATTAAGAAACCGTCCAACACAACCGAGTAATTTACCAAACTGCCATCTGCTTTTTTGGTGTAAACAATGTCAGTTGAGCGACAAGTTGCGACATTTCTTGCGGAAGCAAACTCAAAGCCTTCTGGTAAATCTTCCGCTGTGATTATTCCAACCCACTCAGGAACTTTTTCGTCCGTCTTAAAATAGTCTTTTGAGTCGGCAATATCGTGATTCCAATCACCGCCGGCGATTACATAATTGCCTGCTTTGTACTCGCTATCCATATATTCGGTGAGCATTTTGAGTTGTTTAGCTCTATATACGCCACCAGCATCATAAGCCGACATATGAAGATTTATGAGTATTAAGTATTTATCCGAGTTGGCAATCGGCATTTTGTTGACAGTAAAGCATCTATCAAGGTCAAAGAATTTAGACGGGAAAGATTCGTCAATCGGGAATGAACGCCGAACAGCGCTGTCAATCTTGAATTTTGAATAAGTTGCGATTCCCGCATTAACTGAGCCATGTGGGTTCGTTAAAGGGTAAAATAGATAGCCCGAGTGGAAATTTGAAGCAAAGTTTGTCCCGTAGCCATTAAATTTCTCAGTCAGCATTTCATATTGGTTAACAAAATGACTGCGGTGCGCTGAGGTGTCAACTTCTTGAAAGAACATAATATCAGGATTGTATTTAGCAACCGCTTCGGCTGATTTCTCAGTGCAGTTGATTACGCTTTCTTTACTCTTTGCACGACTTCCTGTGCCTTGAGTCTTTTGCCCAGTTTCCTTCATAATTCCAGTATCCATAAAGAACGAAAAATCTTGCGTGTATGCGCCGAAACCGATGTTATAGGTGGTAATTGTGTAATCATTGTTAAGTGCTAAAAGAGAGTCGCTGTTTTTATCTGTGGTGATTACTAGGTTGTCCTCAATGCGATAGTATTGGCACGATAGATAAATCACATAACCGCCGACGAGTAAGACGAGCGTCATAATTATGCAAGTAAAAGTGATAATAATTGTCTTTAAAATTTTCTTTGTTTTTTGTGTCATTTGATTCCTCCTAAAAAAAGTATAGCAAATAAATGAAAAAAGTGCAAATTTTTTTGCACGATACATTAGATTATAATTAAATTTGCAAATTTACTTGCGCTTATTTAATTTTTGGCAAATTGTAATAAATAAAACAAATTTTATTTTGCATGGCATAAACTATATAAAATTAGTTTAAGCAAAAATTAAAAAGTTTGAGGTTTTTTCTAACAAAAATCATTAAAGTAGTGTATTTCCATCTAACAATTTTGCAAGTGCGTGATTTTATTTGACATTTTCTCGAATTTAGTGTATAATATAATCTATAGTTATGCTCTCGTAGCTCAGATGGATAGAGCAGTGCCCTCCTAAGGCAAAGGTCAGCCGTTCGACTCGGCTCGGGAGCACCAAAACCCCTTACGCAAAAATGCGAAAGGGGTTTTATTTTATCCTAATAAAATTATTTGCATAAGCAAAACTTTATGAAAACCAAGCAGTATTTATTATGCAATTTATTAACGCAAACTAATTTTTCAAAATGAAAAATTAACGAAATTAGACTTGTTTATCAGTTCAAAAAGTGATATAATGAATTAGAAGTTGCGGGAGGGCATAATGAATAAAGATTTAAGAATGGAGTTGCAAAATTTTTATGCCGAAGAATTAGAGGCTGGAATCGGGTATATTATGTGCGGTTGTCTAGCAAATGAGGATTTGACTAATTTGGCGGGGGAATATGTAGAAATTTTTAGTGTAGAAACCAAGTGTGAAGTTTTGGAACAGTATTTTGCTGATATTTATACTGCTATTCAAGTTGCAATCAAAGATTTTCAGCAAGAGCAAGACTTTGTCAAAAAGTTTGATGACAAAATGTATGCTCGTGGTTTATTTTCGCTACTTGAAGGGACTGTAGAAGATAGTAAGTTGACACAAAATGTAATGAATCAATTACGAATTGAGTACGGCGAAAATTACATTGAAAAAATTGCGGAATTTGATAGGCAATACTTGTCGCAAGATGGACTAAAATACTTTGAAAAAACAGAATGTACAGATTTTTCGGGGTTGAGCAATGCCGTTAAATCGTATTTACTCTTAAAACGGTATCAAGATATTACGCACAAATTATGTTTAGAACTGATAGATGATATTTTTAAGAAATTTGTGGATAGTTTAGTGGGGGACAAGGAATTCAAGAATTCTTTTGTAAAAGAGCAATATGTCAAGAATTTGTATATAGATTCAAAATTGAAAGGCAAACCACACACGTTAGATGATGTTGCAAAATTTGTTGCGTTTGGTTTTTCGCAAAATGTGAAAGATGTGTTGGGCGGGAAAGCGTACGGCTTGGGCGTTTTACAGTCGCTTAATCAAGATGTGCCAAGTGCGATTTGTTGCCCTGTTGATTTTGATTTTAATGCGTTAGATTTGTCGCTTTTTGATGAAAACAAACTTTATTCAGTGCGAAGTTCAGCCAACATAGAAGATGGCGAAAACAACTCATTTGCGGGTATGTTTGACTCCTTTTTGGGCATCAAAAAGGCTGAAATTGTGTCGTATTGTAACAAAGTTCTTGATTCCGTAAATAACCAAAGGGTCAAAGATTACATTAATAAATTCAATCTTGACAATCCACATATGGCGGTAATTGTGCAGGAGTATCGTGAGCCTAGGTTTTCGGGCATTTGGATGGGTACAAATGAACACACAGGAATTTTGGAATATACAATTGGGAGCGGGGACAAAATCGTATCGGGACAGGTAGTGCCAAATCAAGAAATTTGGGCGGAGAATACGCAAAATGATTCATATCTGAGTACGGCAGGCGAGTTTGTGGGTAAGACTTTACTCAAATTGCAAGGAGAAATTTACCAACGCTTTAATGTTTTGCCTGATTTTGAGTGGTGCATTATTGATGATAAAATCAAACTTTTGCAGTTTAGGAGCGTAACTTCACAAATACAATTAAATAATAGCGAAAACGAAAGCGTATCTGGAAATATCGTAGGCGTGCCATGTTCGGCAGGCGTTTATGAAGCGGTGGCTCAATTTGTTGGGAGCCCTGCAAATTTGGATAGTTTGCAAGCAGGGAATATTTTGTTGTCTGTCTTTACCGACCCAGATTGGATTTGTGGGCTAGATAAAGCAGGGGCGATCGTTACGGCAATGGGCGGATTCTTGTGCCACGCAGCAATTACTGCAAGGGAACTAAAAATCCCTTGCGTTACAGGAATCGGCTTTGAAAACTTAAAATTAATCAAAGACAAAAAAATCAAAATCAACGGTAACACAGGCGAAATAATCATTGTGGAAAACGATTGACAGTTACGTTAATATATGCTAAAATGCTATTGGAGGTAGAGTTATGTTCAATTTTCTTAAAAAGCTATTTTCTAGAAAAAGAAAAAGGAAACAAATTATTTCTGTTTTTTCTAACCAACAAGAAGCGGTTGTTCACATGGGTGGGAGCTACGGCACTGATATTTGTTAGGCTTCGTGATTGAAATTTAGAATTAATTTACAGCAATTTTAGTAATAGTCTTGCGAATTGATGCGGTGAAAACCGCATATTTTGCTTTAAATTTATAAATTCAGGGGGGGGTGCTAGGCGATAGCGGTGCTGGGAAATGGGCGAAATTTGTGGAGAAGTAAAAATTTTTGTCAATAGGGTACGATTTTTGTTGCATTAATTTAACAAATTTGATAAAATTAATTCTATACAAATGAAGTTTGTCATTTTTGTGCAGGCAGAGGTTAAAGGGCAATAAATGGGCACTGCTTGAAGTGGCAATATTTTGTAGATTCTTGTATTAATATTTGAATTTTAGACAACATAAAAATAGGAGATTTGTATGTCAAAGATGAGAAATAGTTTATTTCTAGTATCGATGTTGGTATTGTGCGTTGTGCCAATATTTTCGGCGTGTAGTAATGACGATTCGCCGTTAATCAATATTGACAATAGAATTTATGTGTCAAGTGTCGTTCTTGATAATGAATCTAAGGAGATTCCGCTAAAAAAGGACTCGACTTACAAGTTAAAATATTCTTTTGAGCCGTTAGAGGCGCAGAACAAGACTGTAACATTTAGCTCGAGCAATTCGGACGTTGCGACGGTTGATAAAGAGGGTAATGTCACTGCTATAGGTACGGGGTCGTGTTACATAACAGTTAAATCGCTTGACAACAAGAACGCAGTTTCCGATATTGCCGTAGTTAATGTAGTCAACGAAATAGAGACTCTTGCGTCACCAACGAACATAATCTATAATGGTACACAACTAACTTGGTCTAAAGTGTCTGCAAAAACTTCAAAAAACTTTGTGCCTAGGTATGAAATAAGCGTTTCGTGTGACGGTGGCGAAATCAAGAAGGAAATCACTTCCGCAAACTACTATACAGATTTGCCGTTCGGAAAGTATGAGGTTACCCTAAGGACTTTGGGCGATGATGGTAATAAACTTTATAAAGACTCAAGCGAGACGGAAAAGTACAGTTTTACAAAACTTGGAATGGCTACTGAGTTAAATATAACGGCAAGCAAAGAAATTAATGAATCCACACAAGCCGATGCCGACCCAAACCGAACCTATACATTAAGTTTTGCTTTGGCGAAGAATTCGCAACTTTCCGATTATGATTACAAGATAACTCCTGTTTATGGTAGTACAAAACTTTCTAGTACTCAGCAAGCGATTTGGGATAACGCAATTTCAAAGGGCGACGTAAAAGAAGTGGACGGAAAATCTATTGCGTATATAACAATTCCAAAAGACAAACTTGATTTTGCGCCCGTAACTATTTCGTTTGGCACAAAAACTGACGAGAAACAAAATATCTTCGGTTCGGGATTTGATAATGTTCCAAGCATAACTGTCGGGCGCTTGAATGCTCCAAGTAATTTGTATGTTGCTTCAAAAACGACAGGGGGAAAGACAGTAAGCACTCTTACATGGAGTAATGTCACAAATGCAACTAATTATATGTTAAAAGTTGTGTACAAAAACAGCGCTGGTGAAGATTTAAAAACAGTATATAAAGTCTTTAGCGCTTGGGGTACAAATTCCTTTGACTTGACTAGCCTGGATAAACCGACGGGGTATAACTCCTATGAAGTGTATTTGTATGCCTTGGGTATTGATAATACGAGCGAATCTGCCTCGATTTATATAGATAGTGAAGTTAGCCAGTGCGCAAAACAACAGTTATCTAGCGTTCAAAATGGGATTTCTATTAGTGCTGGTATAGATGAATATACAATAAGTTGGGAGCCGGTATTAAATGCATCTAGTTACAAAGTGTATATTTCGGATAATAATTTGTCGTACGCAACTGATGAAGATAAAAAGAAATCATACAATACTTCCAATAATGAGATTAAATTTCAGTTTGAACAAACTGATTCCAATGGTAATTCGGTGTGGAATATCGGCAATAATTATATAAAGGTTGTTGCTGTTGCCGATAGTGATAGTACTTATGAAAATAGTGATGTTACTGTGTCAAGTGTAAGTCTTATTAAACTTGCTACGCCAGAACTAAAAGTTTCAAAAGGTGTGTTAACATGGGACGCTGTATCTAATGCTGAAAAATATGTTATCGATTTTGGTAATAATGTTACATATGAACAGGATCAAGAATCAGGTGATACGGCATTCTCTTATGAACCAACACTAAGCCAACTTGGTAGTGGCGGAGATTGTAATGTTCAAATTAGCGCAGAAAATAGTGGTCAATACATCATAAAAAGTCAGGCGAGCCAAAAATTAAAGATTATGCGTTTTAATAAGATTAAGCAAGAAAATATAAAGATTGCTGACGGAAACTTGTGTTGGTGGGGCGACAATGCTATTGTAGATGAGGACGGGAAAGTAATTCAAACAAGCTTTGTTGAAATAGAAATTAGTAACGCTGAAGGTTATGTTTTGAGTACGCAAACGACCTCGCAAAAAAGTCTATCGCTTTCAGATGCGTTACAAGGTCTTAAAGGGAACGATTTTAATTTTAGGGTGCGTGCAATAAATACAGAGTCCTCTGGTACTACTTACATCAACGGCGATTGGTCTGATAGTATTAAGACTTATCAAATGGAAGCGCCGACGAATTTGCGTGTGGAAAACGGTGTTCTGACATGGGATAAAATGTATGATACTAATGTTGGTACAAGCAATCCTGGTGTTCGATACGTGATAAAAATTGACAATTCAGTATTGGATACAAATGCGGTTTCGTTAGGAATTGACAACACAAGTGTTGTGTTGGAGAATATAGACAGTAGTCAAGCGCATTCGATTTCTATTCAGTCAATAATACTTTCTTCAGGTGGATATATCACTAAAGACGGCACAACTGATACATATTTGATTAACTCGTCGTTCTCTAATCCTATTAATGTCAACCTAATTCCAACGCCAACGAATTTGCGTGTGGACGGATATACGCTTTACTGGGGGCGTTCGAGCGGGAATGTGACGACATATAGAATTTATTTGTACAAAGCGGGCGGGTCGGAACCTCTTGGATATGAGGAGGTTACGCTTACGCCAGAAAACTTGAATAAACCTTCGTTTGTCTTCTCCACAAATAATTTTGCTAATATGCCTATTACTGCGGGGAATTATGAATTCGTTGTTCAAGCGATAGGTGATAATGAAAAATATATTACAAGTTATCGAAGCAAGTCCTTAAGCATTTGTAAACTTGCTACACCGCAAATCACAATCAACGACGGTAAGATTTCTTGGGGTAGTTCAGTTTCAACACTTGATAGTGTTCAAGAAATGATAAACAAGTTTCATTTAGTTGTAAAAAATAAAGACGGCAAAGTGTTAGGAGAACAAAAGCTTACTACAACCTCGACAGATCTAAGTTTCTTGGATGAAGAGTATTGCGGGAAAAACAGCCCATTGACACTGTCTATTCAAGCGCTTTCTGACGACAAGAATAGAGTTTATAATAGTGATATAAGCGTATACAATTTGAACCTTAACGACGAAAAAGATTCATTGGTTACTGTGTACAAATTGCCAAAAATCAGTGTTGAAAATATTTCAATCAACGAAAAGTCGCAAGTGATTGAGTGGACTGCGGGCGATTATAAAAATGCTCAAGGCAAATTTACAGTCTATGTTTATCAAATCAGTAATGGCAAAACAAGTGTTGTGTTAAATGGACAAACTATTACTGCGGACAACAACGGCAAGGCATCGTGTAATATCTCGCCAAATTGGTCTGGCACGAATTACGACATTGTTATTCGCCAAGAGGGTTATGAGATAAAAACCACAAATAGCGAAACTTCTATTCAAAATATTACTCGCTACATAACTAGCGAATTGTCTGATGCGAAGTATTTCACAAGATTTAATGTGCCGACTGCGATTTATATGACAAGCGATAACGGTGTGCCTGTGCTACAGTGGACAGCTTTAAATGAAAGTCCTTATCAAAGATATCGCATTACTTTGCAAAAACTTGACAAAGACAATAACGTGTCGCAAGCAACTCAATTGATCTATTATGTTGATTATAATGCAGAAAACAATGGTGCATACGAGCTTAATTTGTACACTGCACAAGGTACAAACAGCACAAAGGACGAACCTGTTATGCTTAAAGAGTTGATTAGCGAATATTACGGCGAATATCAAATTTACATTACATCAGTTCCAAAGGAAGGCGTATCTTCAGCGGAAATCGACGGCAAACAGTACTTGCTGTTATATAGTCAAGCTAGCGAAAAGTGTACTATGCGAATTTATTCTGCACCAACGATTGAAGTTAGTGGCATAAATATTAAAATAGCGCACTCGAATTATGCTTCACGTGGCGTGATTCTTAAGTTCCAAGAAGTTGCTTTGACAGATGGAAAATACTTGCCTACGGACGAAAGCATATTGACGGTTAACCTCAATTCAAGTACAAGTTCTTACGAAGTTACCGATTCCAAGCTTAAACTGATGCCAGGTTCGATTTATCAAGTAACTACACAAGCGGTCGGCAATAATGCTTGGCTTGTAAGCTCGCCTGAGGTTGTTAGCGATTTGTTGGTGACAAAACTTGCTTCGTTGTCGCCAAACAGGGTGACGGCGACTCTCGAAAATGGTGTTGCAACAAATACGGAGGCATTTGACGGCTGGTATGTAAATTCTGGTCTTGTAAGTTGGAACGAGGTTGCGGGGGCTAGCGCATATAAAATCTATATGTCAACAGAAAACTCCAACAGCTCCAAACTTGTGCTTACTGAACCTGCATATAGCAAAACGCATAGCGTAGCGCTATCAAATATGGGATTGACGTCAAACTATGGTGTATTCAAAATGCAATTCCAGGTTGTAGGTAGTAATGAAACGGAAGAAAACGCAACATTTAACGGCAAACCTGCAAAAATTGGATATATTAGTAGTGATTTGTCAAGTTCAACCTCAGTTAACAAATTGTACGCACCAAACAAAAGTAGTAAACTTACATGGCACGTGATACAACCAAACGGCAATTATCAAGCAGCACAATCACAAACAATCGATCGTAGCGGTGCTTATGCACGTATTGATGAAGACGGCGAGTTTGACTTCGGGCTTCGTGCGGGGGATAATTGGCTTGAACAATCGGGGGCAACTGCGTATAAATTAAGTATCACAAAGGATAAGAACACTTTTGGTGACATAATTTATGACCTAGCAACACAAAAATCTGCTAAATTTACGGCTTCTGAAATTTTTGAAGGCTTTGATATGAAGACAGCAGGAAGATATTTGATTGATATGTATTCTATCGGAAACAACTGGTACGGCGATGCAAACACTCCAATTTACTTAAATAGTGATGCAGAGAATTCGTTTACGCTGATTTACTCGGGTGTGATTTCAGATTTAGGTGTAACCGACGGACAGATTACATGGCTTACAAAAGATAAGTCGGATTATTCTTATTTTGACTTAAAATATACAGTTGAAGGTTCAACTGACTACAATCAAGTTGAGGAGCTTTATGATAATGTGTTTGATTTTGAAGGTGAGACTTATCAAGGACTTAAAGGGTCTGTGATAAATAATTTGTACGTCAGATTTAAAGGCAAACCGACAACATCAACTGCAATCGAAGGTTATGTAAACACTGGCTGGAATAAGACACCGCTCAATAACATTATTAAACTACCTGATATTGAAAAGACAAGGGTCGGAGAGAAAGATGTAGATTTGTATATCAATAACAAAAACGGTCGTTTGTCTTGGACAATGGGTGATAATTTGAAAGGCTTACAAACCGAAAACGACAAGTTTAAGTTTAATATAGATGTTGAAGTAGGAGGGTCACACACAAACGAAAAGATAAACCTCGAAAATCAAGCATACACTGTTACTGCTAGTGGCGGGGCAGGTACGAGTAGCGACGGAATTTCAAACACCTACAAAATTACTGCTTATGTTGTGGGTACAACGGGAGAATATTATGCGACAGCACAAGACGGTAGCACGCTATACTTAAACAGTAGCGAGTATTATTTCGAAGCAGGAAAGCTTAATACTCCTAAAGCGGATTCGTTCAAACTTGACACTAATAACGGTAGCGTACGTGTTTCGTGGGATTTGGAAGGCTGTGACGTGACCATAAGTAGTGACGGTGACAATATTCTTTCCGAAGCGGATATAGTATTGCTTAAGTACTATCTAAACGGCGATACGAATAACCCTAAAGAGATTCAGTTGTCCGCAAAAGAGTGCAATTTCAACAACTATGATAAAAACAACCAGAAAACCTACGAGGGCGGGACGGCATTCTGGGAACTTGGCACATTTAGTAATATGACTCTAACGGTGTTGAATAGTACTGGTTCGGCATTCTGTAGTGAATCAATCGCTCTTGATTATACTGAAGTGACATTTGATTGCTTTGAATCAGGTAATGGTACAAAGGACAGTCCGTTCATTATCACAAACAGCACGCAGTTGTCTAATATGTACTGGTTGCCTGAGAAGTACTTTAGGTTAAATAACGATATCAAGCTTGAAGCTTTGAGCGACTTGCAAAAGCTTGATGGATATGAAAATGCAAGGACAAATATTTTGTATCCAAAAGAATTCTATGATGCTAGTTCAACAGTAAGCGCCAAATACAAAGCAAGAAACTTAACTGGTGGCTTTGACGGTGATGGGCATACCATTTCAAATTATCAAGCAATAAAGTCTACAAGTCTGGGTATTTGGAATAGGTTGGTTTGTGAAGATGACGCAGACGACTTTGCAAAATACGACAACTCTGTATTCCGCAATATGAGTGGTATAATTACTAACTTAAAAATAGAGGTTAACACGATTGATGTCAGTCAATTGTTAACGAGTTACAACGGTGTTATTGTATCGACAAATGCGGGATTAATCTACAATTGTCACGTTTTGGGTGATAATAACAAACTAATAGACAATGTTAGGGCTTCCGTTGTTGAAGGTACATTTAAGCAAATATCAAGCTTGGTTAGTAAATATTATATCGGTGGTATTGCGGGGTATGTAACTGATAATAAGAATGTTGTTAAAGTTCTAAACCCATCCGCAGAAAACCAAGTAATCTTGTATGAGCAAGCTTATATCGGTAGAATCGAGAATTGTAGTAATATGCTCGACCTTGAGATTTACAACGCAGACGGAAATTACGAAGTGGCTGTCGGTGGTATTGCAGGTTATGTTGGCAACGGTATTATTTTGAACTGTACAAACGGTTTAAGTAACGCAGACACGAGCATGAACTGTGGTAAAATTGCAGGGTATTATGCTGGTGGAATTGTTGGTTACGCTTTAGGTGATGAATACTCAAAACCTGATAATAGCGACGTTGGTTATGGTACTGAGAGGTGTTACGCACGTATTTGCGGTTGTGTAAACTATGCTAATGTGAATACTCGTGTTATTATACCAACAGGCGAAGAAGCTTCATCAGCAAGTTTCGCTGGTGGTATCGCAGGTGATATTGGATACACATATATAACTTATAGTATCAATTACGGTGCAATTTCTACTGACGGCGGTGCTGCATATATTGGTGGCATTAGCGGTTCAGCAAGCGTTGGTGCATATATGTCAAACGTGCTTAATATGGGTACTATAAATTATAGTCAAAATTACTCTTACTTAGATTCTAATGGCGAAGAAGTATCGGGTGCAACGCAACTTGATAAGATTAAAACAGGTGCGTTCTGTGGTTATGTTGCGGATACACTGAACCTCTTTAATTCGGCAACTAACACAGATTGTATCATTTATACATACTACATGACTACTGAAGACGGACAAGTCGAAGCTCAAACCAAAACGACAGCATATTATAATAACAATGCTGAAGCACAATTGGGTGAATCAGATAATCTGGGAAGCTACGAAAACATTAAAAAGCAGTCGGTTAGCACTGTAAATTCAAGCTTAGAAATCAATGCAACACAGATAAAGGTTGGAGATGAGTGGCATGACACGATTGTTGCTAATGTGAACGGCGCATATCCTTACTTTGCCGACGATTGGACAATCGCTTGGAAAAGCAATCAACTAGAATCAGAGTAAAAACTTGGATAAACAAAAAAAGGCTAAAATTGAAGTAAATCTTGTGGGTTCACTTCAAAATGAGCCTTTTTTGTTTTGCTTTTTAGATGCGAGTTATTCTTGCGAATTGTATTGTTATTCGGCAAGAGTTCGTTTCGTAATTGACGCCCAGCATTCCGTCTTGACCAAAAATTCTTCTTTATCGTTTAAGAAAGCAGTTTTGTCTAGGGTAAAGTGGTAGTTAATTATATGGTCGATTTTTTTCAAAAATTCGGCGATTTGAGAGTCACGTTGCGCACTAGCAAAAGCGAAAATCGTCAAACTGCCAGAACTTCCGTTGTGACTGCATGCAAACATCGACATAATTTGGTGCAAAATATCCTCGTTACGCTCTTCGTTTGTTTCGCTAGTTTTCGGGAACACGCTTAGATATGCCGAGATAACATCGCTCAAGTCATCAACTATAAGGATAGTGTGGTTAGTCTTGCTAATATTTTTGGCACGTTCAATCGCTACTTCAAAATTAAATGCAATATTACGTGGCGTAATTTCAAAAGTAGAGAAGAAATAGTCTACCTGATTATTAAAAGCCATTCTGCTCTCAGGCATTTTGTTGCAAGATAGATAAACAATATTATAGTCTTGCGACAGGTCCTTTGCTATTGAATTCGCAAGGAAATCCAGCCCGCTATATTTGTCATCACCGATAAAAAGCGCACGCCTACCACGATTAATAGGGTAGCTATCGTTCAAAAATTGCAATTGGTGGTATCTAAATTGAAGGTTCCTTGATTCGTTTATATTTCTAACAACACCAGCCGAATCTTTTTTCGCTTTAGCTGAATTCTTCTTTTCGTTCTCCATAAGCGCTTCAATTTCTTGTACGTTTTTGCCGTTAATAGTCAAAATCTGCGATAAATATGGGGCAGTGTAGCCGTCAACTACGGGATTGATAGTTGCTGTAATGTGGTCGCCGAGTTGCACGAGTGAGGCATATTTAAGCCCCTTGCCAAATCTTGCATATTTGTTAATAATTAGCTCGTCCGCATTACCGATTGAAAGAATCTTCTCATCCTGCATTTGCAGTACGTATCCACTATAAACTGTGTCGGTGTCTTGAGGATATACACAACTATTTGTTGTGTACACCGAAAGCATATCCTTGTTCGTACTAAATTCAAACGAATTGCCAAAACCAACCAAGTTCTCCCAATCGTCCGCACTTATAAGTTCTTTGTGCGGTCTACCACGCTTTGCCTTGCGATAAGGTTTTATTTTGCCTGTTACCACATCACGAATATGTTGTTTTAAGTCTGCACACCGCAAAGCAGTAGGATTCCTAACACCGACCTTTGAGCCTACTTCACGCAATTGGTAAATTGACAACTTATCTAATTTCCGAATATCCACATCTTGTTCAAACATTGTAGCACCTCTCTTTATATTGATTTGTACATAGTCTAACACATTTTTGCAATTTTGTAAATAGTTTATTTTAAATTTTTTTCAAAAGTATCGAATTTTTTTAGACAAAACAAAGAAAAGAGCCTTTTTCTCAAATGCGGGGGAGAACCCGATTGGGAAGTAAAAGCTCTTTTTCTTTTAGCGAACACGCACTTTTCTTCTCATAATCACGAATACGATTGTTAGTACAACTACTACAAGAATTCCGACAATAATTAGAATAATTGCTGCAGTGTTCAGTGGTTCTTGGATAGTCATACGATAACTTTGCAAAACTGTGCCACTTGCGGACACTAATTGCACAATGTAATCGCCTTGTTGCGTAAACTCTTTGATTGTTGTAGGGTCAATTTTGTTGCTGTTGCTAGAATTTACAGCAAGATAAACTGTGCCGTTAACCATAACTTGACATTCGCCGATTCTTTCGTAAACACTTGCGGTGTTAAGAGTTATGCTAAAACCTTTTCTGCTACTTGAACCCCAATCACGAGAAGGTGTCATAATAATGTCCTCGTCATTAATCCAAATCTTAAATGTGTAAGTTTGGCTTGGGTTGTAACCGCTTGCTTCTGTGCGTACAGTAATTTGATATTTGCCGACGCCGAAGTTTTCCGAATCCAAGTGCAAGCTGGTAATTTTGGCATTTTCGCCCTTAATTTCGCTAGTAATGTTTGCGTCACTGTCGAGACGAACGACGTCTATAATTTCATATCCCGCAATAGCGGTAAAGTCGTATGAACGAATTGCTTCGTTAGGGGATACAATAACGAATTGATATATCGCTTTAAGTTGTGCTTTTTCGCCTTGTCCTACAAACCCTTCAATTGAAGATCGCATTACGATTTTATACGAACCTGGAGTTGAAATTATGTAATGCCCGTTTGCATTTGGCGAGATGGAGTATTCCACATTATTTCTGTAAATCGTCACTACAGGAGTATAGTCGTAAATTGACTTGTTGTCTAAGTAGGTTAGTTGCGGAACATAGAAGTCAACCGCATCTGAGTAGGTCGCATAAGGGATACCTGCGTTGTTGTTTACATAGTAAATCACGTTTGTAAGTATGGTCAAGTTAAAAGTAGTTGAATTTGAGCCGAAATAATGCTTTTGTCCTACAGGGTCAACGATTGAAATCGTATATACACCCGAATTAACGAGTCGTAGCGAACCTGTTGTATAAGTGCCAACATAAGTACCATTATATTCAAGAATCAGTGAGAAGAAGTTTGAATAAGTTACTTGATAACCAGTTGCTGTGCTATCTTTATAAGAAGTTGTCCAAGTAACTGTTGTAGCGTCTTGCTTAAAGGTTGCTGTTCTGTTGGTAGTTTCACCGTCAATTCTAAAATTCGTAAAGTTTGCGACATTAAGCGAAGGAATTCTCGTCACAGCGAAGTATAATTCAAGTTGATATAAGCCCTTATCCTTGCCATAAACCCGACTAATTCTAGTGTTACCTATAGTTTCTACATTAAGTTCGATTTCCAAATCTTTGTCTTCGTTACACAAAATCTGGATATTCCTGTCCCAATTTGAGTCGTTACTTAAGAACAAATATTGCGAAATTGCTAGTTGGCGATTGTCCTTAGTTGTGTACAAATAACTGTCAGTAAACGCTTGCAATTGAACCGTTTCGCCCGTACTCAAGATTTGGTACACGCCGTAAATTGATATCAAATATTCTTGAATAGTGAATATCGCTTGACTAGAGGTACATGCACCCAAATTGTTGTCAAATACACAGCGCACAGTGTAAGTTCCCTCGTCTTTGACTACAAAACCCGAAGTAATTGTTTCGTGTATACCGCTAGGGTAGATAACTTCTATATGATAATCGAATAGCGAATTCACATCAGCCCACGTAATCATTACATTTTTGGATGTAATGGCATTTTGAATAGGCGAGCTATTTGTATCACTGATTATAATTTGCGGGAATACGGTGTACATTACGAATTTGAATTCAGTTATAGTGCCTGAACCGTTGTCAACTTGAATTCTTACAAGGTTGTGCAATCCTCTTATAGCATTAAATCTAAGAGTAATAAGATTGCTTGACAAATCATCACGAATATAAGTAAAGTACTTGTTTTCCATATCTAGCGCTGAATTAAAATCTTTTTGATAAAGGACTTTTTTTGTATCCATATCTTCAATATAAAGTGACACGTTTAGCCCCGCCGATTGATAAATGAAATCAACATCGTTTGCGGTGTATGTATAAGTGTTTCCATCTGTCCAAATCGAGTCAAGCGTGTTGCCCGAGAATTGCAACTTCTTTACAAGACTTGAGTCGGTAGGGTAGGAGTAGGTCATTGTTCTGCCGAAGTTGTCCATAAAGGTGAATTTGTACCTGCAGTCGTTACTAAGCGAGAAAATATAACCTGTGTTTAATGCATAATCAGTCATAAAGTCTTCAGTAGATTTTGGAAGTTCTACCAAAATGTCGTCTAATGTAAGCCTTGTGGACGTGTTGTTGTTGGATATTAAGTAGACTTCAAGATATGTAATAAATGTCGATGTATTTCCTGACGTGTTTGGCATTTTGATTATAAATCTGTGAGAAGTTGAGTCGATAGTGATTAAATTTAGAAAGTCTTGTTCACTGTTGATAATCAAGTGGCCTTGTGTGTTGATATAGAATATGCAAGAAGTCATATCCTCGTTTGGCGCTCTCATTTCGATATTCACTTGAATATTACTTCCATATCCGTCGTCGTGTGTATCGTCATGGGCGAGCGCTACAGTGCTAATGAATCCGTTAATCCGTCCAATAAATGCATTAACATCGCTGTATATCTCAACAGTTTCGTTGTCTTTGCCCACAAGTTCTTTAATATCGTCAACCGCACCCGCAGGGATAAGGTAGCAATTCAACGTTTCGTCACCCATAGTGTTTTTCAATTTAAAGTGTTGCCACATATCAGTGTATTCAAAACTCTGGATTGTAAACCCGTAATTTTGTGTTGCAGTAAACTTGTAACTGTTGATTACGTCGCCATTGTTGGAAGCGGAGATGCTTGAGGTTGCGCTATCTTTTCCGTTAGTTGCCTTAATTGTAAAGTCATTGTCCGCCACATAAATTGTATAAACTCGCAAATTACCAGCATAATCTTGCTCAATAATGTCATAATAACCGACTTCGTTAAACACTGTTGCTTTGTAAGTCGTTCCCGAATATCTTGCTAGAGTGAATTTAGCGCTATTTTTGTCAAATCTTGGCGCGGATGAATCACTGACATTTTCAATGATGACTTGACTGTTTTTGTCGCCTGTGTATGCAGTGTCGGTGTTTTGCGTGCGCTTGTAATAGTAGTAGCACGAGCCTGACTCATACGGGTTGCGATATTTTAAGGTGAATCCCTTGTTAACTGCGAACGCATATGATTTCAAGAAAGTTGAATCAGGGTTGTCAATATTTGCAATTAAATTCTTTTGGAAAGTCCCCGAACTGTCAAGAGAATTTAGGAATCTATCATTTTTAATCAAATCAACAAGGTTGTAGTATGGGGCGGTGTAGTCAAGATAAAGGTCGCTAGTCATTGAGTAATAAACGTCTGATTTAGTAATACTCTTGTTGTCAACGACAAGGTAATCTTTACTATCCTTTGCAATATAATGAATCGTCACAGAATATTTCGTGTCTACAAGTTTGTTTTCCGATTTTTCTGCATTTTCTATGTTCGCTCTCGGCAAAAGTAGGTAGTAGGTGTATAATTTTTCGCTATCCGTTTTGCGAACTTTGTAGTATTCGGCAGATTTTAAGCTTGTACCCATAACTGCGTGATTTAAGATCTTGTCTAGCGCCTCCTTGTCGGCGACTTTCAAGAAGTATGGTAGCTCGTATGCAGTACTAACATCATACTCGCTTGTAATTGAACTTAAGCCCTCGCCTAAGATTTTCTGAAGCAATTCGCTCGTAATTGTAATTTCTTTTAACCCGTCAGCTTTCAAAGAGGTGGCAACAGTGTCGCTATAAGTGATTTCCACAGGGTTTTTAGTTTCCGTACTAACTTCAGTTGTTATCGTATTGCCCGAGAAGTAATTCAAGTAATTGTCGCTAGACGATTTGTACAAACTCAAGCCCTTTGGAATGCTGGTTTTGGTAATTGATACTTCGTTGTAGCCGTTGCGTGCGGAGTAATAATCACTAGAATCTGACCAAGTAACCAGAGATTTGGTGTAATTTGTAATGATTTCGTTAGTGTCATAAGTAGGGTTACCTAGAGGGCCGTAATCATTTTCATTACTTGCCTTGTAACTAAATGTTGGCGCAACTCCCGTCAACTCAAAATTAACGACTGAACAGTTCGGATTGAGGTTGTTTTTGCTTGAACCCGTACTGCCCGAGGTAATGGAGTAGGAAAGTTTAGTGAAGTCGGTGTAAGCGTCTCCCGTAAGAATTCCGTCGAAATTCGCAAGGTCAAACATAATTACACGATATCTACCGATGCCAGTGAACGCATACTGCAATTTGTTTAGCGGTAGGGAATTCCGCAATTCGCTGTAAGCCGATGAGTCGTCCGAGTTTGATTTGGTCTTAGTCGAGTAGAAAGTCTGCTTTTGCAAGCTGTATTGCTGAGCTTGAGGGAAGAACTGCACAGCAATTTGTAGCCTTGATGAATTTTTGTAATTGTCCAACACTGATTGAATTTGCGCAATCGCCGTTGCGGAATTTGTCAGTTGAGCGTCCGTTGGCGCAGTGTAATATTTGTCGTAAACAGTGTATTCGTTGCCGTCGCTATTTGTCCATTTCCACGTTGTCATACGCACACTTGCGGGCAGAACGTTGCTTTTTACGATAATATTCGTTGGGGTGGAAGTGGTTTGGTTCTCCGTCGCAAAGCTCAATTTATCAAACTTCTCTGTGTTGGTCAAAAGCCCGTAATTGTTGAAAGTTATACCGTCGTTTTCAGGATAGTTAGGATATTTTGAGTATTGACCTTTTTTGTAACCGAATTGAAGCGTCTCATCGCCGTACGAATAAGTACTTGTTGGCAAAATCGTATTCCTGTCGATGTAATAGGTGTACGTTTTTTCCATTTTGTCGCCCTTCAACTGCTCTTCTTGTTCTTTTATCTCGGTATCAGTTGTTGCCGATTTGTACTTTCTTGTAATAACATACTTGCCTGATTCACTTGCGCCATCATTACCGAAATCAACCGAATACGCTAGTTTTAGCAAAATTCCAGTTTGATAGAAAATTACGTCGCCGTCCCCGTAAGGCACTTTCATTAATTTCCCGCTAGGATAATCGCCGTTTTCACCCAAATCGCTACTGTAAAGGGTGATAGTTCGTGATGGCGAATCGCTGTAAGGGTAGTTGTCTGATTCGGTGTTATTGCCCGAAAAAGCATAGAAATCAAGCGTAATGCTCTCGATTTCAAACGGGTCGCCAGGGTTTGTCCAACTAAATGTCACATAACGCCGATTAGTCGAATACGTGTTCGCTACATATTGTCTGTCAGTAACTCCAGATTCGCTGTCAGGATTACGGCTGTAAGACAAGTCTTGGCGCACATTGTCGTCGCAATCCCAATAGCTACGCATTGAACCAAGCGACTTGTCCATATTGACTTCAACTCTTAGCCCGCCCGCATTGTCGTTTCCCGCAACGTCGGCAACAGTGATTTGATAAACAAATTCGCCGTCTTCAAGAGTATAGAATTTTGTTGAGTCGTCAGGTGTATTTCCGTCAATCACAATAGCAGTGCGATATTCGTCGGTTTTCGTTTCGCCAGGACGAACCAAAATCGTTGCGTAATAGTTTGAAGCAGATCCCGATTTGGTAGTAGGCTTAAACACCTGTTCGCCACCGCCAAAGCTAATCGTCACCTCGTTTAAAGGAATATTAATTGATTGCGTGGTTTTTACATTGAGATCGAGAATAGCATCGGTAATTATCTTAGATGACGTGTAAGTCTTGTTGTTGAGTTTCCACGCAAAATTTTCATTTTCGTCGTCGTACTGATTAGCAAGGTCGTAAACGTCACGCACGATCCCGGTATCCTCTTGAGAAGATTGAATAGCGGTAATCGACTTGTGCGTACCCCAGTAGAATTGAGTGTCCTCAGTGATGACATTTACAAAACTTGACTGCTTCTTCACTTGCAAAACTTGAGTGTTTGACGTGTCAAGCATCGTCATAAAAATTGCAGTGTTGCCCGCAAGATCACGAAGCAAAAGGAACGCCAATTGCGGTGTGTTGATAATTTGCGAGGAGGTTAGACTGCTACCGAACTCGACTTTTGTATAAGACATAGCAGGGGAGAAGTCGCCAATGCTTGCGTTAGTCGGCATATAAATCGCCCCAGAACTCTGAAGTTTTTCAAGCAACGTGTTAACCGCCACTTGCTCAGACGAAGATTTGTTGCCCGTAATCGCTTCAATTAGGTCAAAATTTGTGGTTTTGTTAATTCTAGCGTAAAGGTATTGAGCGGAAATCGTAGCGCCACTCGTTTTTTCCGACCAAGTAAAGCCGAACGAAAAGCCTGTGTTCAAGTTGAATTTCGTAGGGTCGTTGTAATCAAGTTCGGAAAGCACGATCGGACTATTCGGATCGTCGATTTTCGTGCCGATTGAACTGCCGACAACTTGCAACGCCTTAATTTCACTAATTGGCGCCGTATCAATGTTAAAAGTGTAGTTTACCCACGCTTTAGGGTTGTTGGACCTGAAAACCTGAATTTGATAATGCCCGTCCAAGCCCGATTTTCTGTTAACTTTTTTCAGATCGCCACAAAGAATCGTAGCATTATTGCTAACCGCAACCCGTCCGCCACCAGTTGTGTTTTGATATACAAGTCCCTCCAAATTCTCGTCCTTTACAACTTGCGTGCCGTCCCACTTGTACACGTTATACTTGCAGTAAATTGTTGCGTCAAAAGGTCCCGCAGTCTCCCAAGTAGCGTAAACATACTTGTTTGTGTAACCATCAATGCTTATAACGTCCGCCGTATCGCTTGAATATATGCTAGGCTGAGCCGAAGTGTCTTGCGCAAAAACACTGATTGTCGGGGTGTTGTTGGTGATTTCAAAACAGAAAATCTGATGCATATATTGATACTTGCGACTGCCTGTTTGATTGTTTAGACTGTAAACAGGGTTCTCGTAGGTAAGATAAACCACATATTCGCCAGCGTCATCAAAAGACATTCCACGAGTGTATCTATTCAAAGTGACGTTACCCGAAGAATCTTTGTGTGCATACCAACACAAGTACTGCGAATTCGTCCCTGTGTAGAGTTTTCCGTAAAATTCGAATTTTACAGGCGCAAGGTTCGTGCTAGCCCGTTTTGTGTAGTAGGTGACACCGTCTTTTGTGTAAGTAGCTGACTGCTGAATATAAGCTCTTGTCGTTATGTAGTTAAAGAATTGCTCTACATTTTCGACCCTTCCTTCAATAGCGGACATTGACACCGATTGACCGCCGTTATTACTTATGAAGGTCAGGTTCGCAAAAGTCATATCAGCAGTGTAAACCGTCTCAGCACGGGTGCGCTCTGCAGTTCCAACTTTGTCGCCGTCGCTTTTGGTCAAAAAGTCGTGTGCGTATATTATGCTGTTAGTTGCGTTGACGTTTTCCATAGTGTTGTAACTAAAAGTGTCGTTATAAAGTGGGGCAGTGGTTGTAGTCGTGTTCGAATAATAAGCAGAATAGCCGTTAATTGTCAGGCTGATTTGACTCATATATTCTTGATTCGTCGTCACGATTTTGTTGTTTTGCGAAAGCGAAATGTAATTGACATTTTGTCCACTAAAACCGCACTTTAATTTAGGCAATTTGGTAAACACATATTCGCCGACCTTGTCGAATTGCATTTTGACGGTAAAAGCGCCGTCTGCGTTCGCTTCAAGTTCGTAAGTATGCTTAATTCTGTTGTTCGGGTCTTCCGAAGTCGTTGTGTAAACGTCCAAATACCCGATTTTTTCGTTTGTGCGTAGGACACTAAAAGATGTCTCGACCGTTTCACGATAGTTGTATAAAGTGCGTGTGTATGATATATCGAATTTTTCAGGGTTGTAAATTAGGGTAGGATAATACAGTTGACCAGTAAATTCCCTTGCCGAGAACTTACTTGTATTTGTGTCATAATACGTTGTTTGTGAGTTGTTAAAGTTGAAGTAATTCTGCATCGCCGTCATTTGATTGTGCGTGTCAACAACTTGGTTGGTGTCAGCGGTCGCATCAAGTTTTTCGGTGTCGTTAAGCGTCGGGTTTTCGTTGACTTGATTGTAAGTCTTTTGCGTAACCACATAGAAAGTTATGGTCTCCTTTTGCTCACCGCTATATGTATCAAAATACGTCAAAGAAATGGTGTATTTGCCTTCAGGTAATTCATTTTCTTCAAAATCAACTATTGTGCCGTTTTTTGAATATTTGGTGTAGTAGTAATTATTTAAGCCTTGATATCTAACTTCCTTATTGGTGAGTGCAAAATAATATTGCGAAAATGAAGGTGTCCCGCTGTCTTCAGTGTGGTCGTTTCGGCAGATAAGTTCATCGTTTAGCCAAATTGAAATGTTACTAATGTTTGCTATAGTAGACGGGCCAACGAAACTAATCGCAACCGCTTCACGACCTTGGTACCGCTCTGATGTGTTTTCTCTTGTATAAGTGCGTTGAGTGGTGTCAAGTACAACAAAATCGCCGTCGCTTATACTTTCAGCAGTTTCCTCCAAATGCCAAAATTCTTGAGTGTTAATTGTGTCAGTCGAGAATTTATCAGGCACAAACACTTTTTGTACCGTCAAATATTTTGTCGCCCCGCTAGCTGATTGCGAATTGCGTGGGAAAAAGCTTAAACCCGTCAGCATAAGCGCACACAAAATCATAACTCCCAACAAAACTCCCAAATATTTAGTCAGTCTTTTGCTTTGCATAAAAAATTCCTCCCTTTTTTTAGCCCGAAAAAACAAAAGTTAGATTTAACATATATATTTTAACAAATTTCATACAAAAACACAAATAAAATCACGCATAAAGTGACAATTTTCTTACTTTTTCGTCTCTTTTTTTTTAGTTTGGCACATTTTGCCCTTTATATACAGACGGACGGGGGATACCCCGTCCACAACAGGTGTAACCTGTTGGGGAAGAAGAGGACGGGGGGGGGAACTCGTTGGTTTAGCTTTTGTCGGTAACGTAATTGGTGTAGAGGGCGTCTACAAAGCATTCTGCCATAAGGGTCATACCTGCAGGATTTGGGTGCAAGCAATCTGTGTCGCCAGTGTAACTAGCCATATTTACTCTAGTTATTCCACTGTCAGCATAAAGGTCAACAATATGACAACCATATTTACTTGCAACGGATCTTATTGCTTCGTTGTAAGCGAGAAGTCTAGTTTCGTCAACTTTTACAGCATTGGGCAATAGGGTAAACAAGTAAATATCGGCAGTTGTTTTAGTAGTGGTGTCATCACTGTTTGCGGTGTCAGTGCTAGTCGTTTCAATGCTACTATTGTTGTATTTTTCAACAATCTTTTTAATCATCGCTTCATATTGTGTTGCGAAAGTTGTTGTTTCGACTCCGTTGTCAAAGTCATTAATGCCCAAATAAACAGCGATTATATCAGGATTCGTTCCAGTATTAACACCAGTATCGTCATGAAGTTGTTCGCAACGAGTTTGACCTAAGTTTGTAACTCGATCGCCAGAGTAGGAGTTATTAACCAAAATATTCATACCTGTTAAGTTTGCTGTTTGTTTCCACCAAGTTTGATCAACACTGGTCAACCCGTGATCACTGCCATGATAATATACTGCATTTTTGCCTATAGTAGAATTTGTGTTGGTGGCATCATTTGAGTAGCCTTGAAATGTTGAAATGCTGTCGCCCAAGATTGAAAGATTTCTAATATTCTTCGTTGATAAAGCATTCTGTAATTCAGTTAGTTGTTTTTTTTTACAGCTTCTGTTTCAGTCGCTTTTAGAGATTCAATCGCTTCGGCTTTGTTCTCTTGAACATAGATATCAAAGAGAAGTGAATAATTAGAACAATTATTGTTTTGGGCATTGTTCTTAAAACCATAGTCATAAGTTGTACTAGCTTTGTCTCTATACCATCCCCACACTAATGTATCAGTAGAACCTGGCGCTCCAAACGCAAGTGCTTCATCTTCAGCAAGCACAATTTCTTTATCTGGTGTGCCATATGCCCATGTGTTGACTACGGTGTCTGTAGGGAATGTTAACGTATATTTATCCACATAATTTGTATCATATGCATATTTTACTGATGATTTGTACTTGTACACAGTGATAGTTGGTGCGTTGCCGTTTGTGTTATTAAGTTGTTTTACTGTAACACCAATTTTCGTGATCGTTTTTCCACCAATGTCTAAGTTTAAATAGGTGTAAGGTGAGCCTGTTGTCAGAACAGCTGGTATACTAGATATGTTTGATTCGGGAATGTCTGTTGTCATCTCAGGGAACACCGCAACTTCTTTATACGCTTTAACCTTTATTGCTAAGGTGTCGGCGTAGTTATTGCTGTCTTTAGAGATTATGTTTAAATTCTTTCCGCTGTCGATGAGGGAGAAGTTACCAACTTCGTCATCAACAGGGATGCCTTGCACCATATAAATTTTTGCAGTTGAGTTGGCGCCACCCAAAACGATTGTTTCGTTATCAGCAAGCACGAGTGGGGTGTCAAATGTAATCGTGTAAACGCCGTTTTTACCGGGTATACCATCTTTACCGCCGAGAGTAACCGTTTGAAATTCAGTAACGCTCAGCTCGTTGCTTGCGCCAAATCTTCTAGCGCTTACAACGTCGCTAACTTCCGCTTTACCGATACGCAAAGTTCCACCATTTTCGCTTACAACAGAAATTTCTTTCACCGTTGTACCGCCGTAAATAGTCCAATAAGAGCCTGTTATTCCGCTAGAAGTATTGTCTTCAACCGCTGTATAATATTGCATTAGAGCAACGGTGTTTGTGCTTAGGTCAAGATATTTGCCAGTGAAATTGCCTCTCATATACTTGTAAGTGCCGAGAGTGTCTTCCCAAACGTCCTCGTTGCCTGTTTCGTCAATAACAGCCTTGAATTCGGTACGGGTCGAGCCTTGCCAAATGTATCCGTCGTAGCCCACACACACGTTTGTGCCGTTCTCTCCGTCTTTACCTTTGATAGAACCTTGAGAAGTCCAACTGTTTGTGCCTCTAACGTAAATCGTAAATGTGTCCTGGTCAACATAGAAGTCACCGACAACGTCAGAATCTTGTACTTTTGGTTCGCCTGAGCTTATGTGCCAAGTCGTGCCGTCTTTACCGTCGGCACCTTTGATATTACAAATCTTGCTCCATTTTCCGCTAGATTTCTTGTAAATGTCGTAACTTTTGGTGTCAAGATAGAAGTCGCCGTCTTTTCCTGTAGTTGTATCGTTAGGTGCGCCCTCGCCGTCAAACCATGTCGCCCCGTCCGCACCTTTGAGGGTGGAGGTGGCAATCAAATAGTTCCAAGTCGTGTCGCCCTCGTATTGCCATTGAATATAGCCGTCAGCAGATTGTAGTTTAATCTGTTTGCCATCAGTACCTGCAGCCTTTACATTAGTGCTTTCCCCGTCGATATACCACATTCCGTCGTTACCAACATATGGAGCGTGAACGCCGTCCGCACCTTTAAGGTCGGCGATAGCGATTAGGTTAGTCCATTGTTCGCTAGTAGTTGATTTCCATTGAATATGGGTTGCGCCTTTGCGAAGCTCAACACCAGCGCCAGTGATATTTCCTTTATAAAGCCAGCCGTTAGCGGTTTTTTGATAAAGGTCATAATTTGAGGTATCTAGGTAAAAATCGTTAACTTTCCCTGAGATAGTGAACTCCGAAGAATTAGGGTTAAGAGTCCCGCTGTACCAAGTTACACCGTCAGCGCCGTCCTTACCGTCTTTACCGTCTTGCGCCTTGATATTGCCGATTCTTGTCCAACCGTCAGCGGATAATTGATAAATGTCGTAATTTTGGGTGTTGAGGTAGAAGTCACCTGCTTTGTAAGTGGAATCGGTGAGGTTGTTTAAAATGTCCAAAGTCGCTTCACCAGTAGCCCAAGTTGTGCCGTCCGTTCCGTCAGCGCCGTCAGTACCGTTCTGTGCTTTTATACTGCCAAGTTTTCCCCAAGTACCGTTAGCTTTTTGATAAAGAACGAAGCTTGAGGTGTTAAGATAGTAGTCGCCGTCTGTACCCAAACTAGAATCAGGCACTTTTGCGCCATTATACCAATTTGCGCCGTCTTTAGCTTTCATATTACCAACTGAAACCCACGTGCCGTTAGTCATTTTGAACAGGTTAAAGTTCTCAGTATTTAGATAGAAGTCACCGTCATTTGCGGTGTTTGAAGAAGAAGGATTTGATGTTCCGCTGTACCATTTTGTGCCGTTTTCACCGTCCACGCCGTTAGTTCCGTTAGCGCCGTCTAGCCCTTTGAGAGCGGAAACTTGAACAAGGTCAGTCCAAGTCGAATCGCCCACACGTTGCCATTGAATAGCGGTATCGGTCACACGAATATCGATTTCTCTTGCGTCGGTTGCGGTTGCTTTTACGCCAGTGTTACGGCTGTTAATATACCAGTAGCCGTTTTCTATATAAGGAGTGTAGCCGTTGTTTCCGTTTGCACCCTTTAAGCTTGCAATAGAAATAAGGTTATTCCAAGTAGAACTTGTGCTGTATTTCCACTGAATATTTTCACTGCCAACTTGGAGTTGAATCTCGCCAGCGGATTCTGCGGGTTTGCCGTAGTCACGGAATACGACTTCCCAGCCGTCAGCGGTCTTTTTGTAAAGGATATAGTCGTCAGTGTCGATAAAGAAGTCGCCTTTTCTTGCGTCAGTAAAAGAGTCGCAATTTGTACCAGTTTCCCAACGAGTGCCGACATTTAGGTTATTTTCATCACTAGAGCAACCAGCAAAAACTAGAGGAGTGGTGGCCAATACACCAGTTAAGGCAATGCATGCCAATCCTTTTTTGGACAATACGTTGATAGGGAATTGTCGCTTTTTGTCTTTTTCGATAATTGTTTTGTTTTCTTGCATAATTTTATCTCCTTCTGCTTCAAATGTAGTAATATTTCGCCGATTTTTATGATTTTGGCGAATTTCAATCCATACTATAGCACAGTTTTTATAAAAAGGCAAGGAGTTTTGAGTAATTTTTTTGTGGAAAGTTTGTTACGGGCTTTTT
>CAVEBU010000009.1:0-46504 GCA_963614045.1 Alistipes finegoldii
CAAAAGGATAAAATAATTCATCCTCTTAAGAACAGAGGGGCTTGGTGTGTGCGTTCGGCACGAACGCACACTGCCCTGCGAAGCGGGGCAAAATACGCTGAAAGCGTATGCACCAAGCCCCCACCCCGTTGTCTAAGATTGTTGGGGTTGAAACACTCACATATAACAATAAAGATACAAAAATCCGTCAATTTTAATAAAAAAAGTGAGGTTTTGGGCAAAAAAACGACAAATTTCGAAAATATTTAAAAATGTGCTTAATTTTATTTGAAAAATTCTTAATAAAAATATATAATATGATTAAACTATCTTTATGTGTGACATATATAGTTTGAAAAAAATATGAGAGGTAAGTTATGATTTCTCTAATTGTTACCACTGACGGAGATACAAATTACAATCTTGAGGAAAGGGATGAAGAATTTGGCAAGGTTATGGAGCAATTTGCTGAACCGTACGAGATAATCTACACGATTTGCTCGGATTATGGTTTTAAGGACGAATTGAGCCGTATTGTTCGCCAAAAGAAAAATAGGCATTTGATTATTTCTGCCCCATCTACGAATATCAACACGCAAATTTACTCTGCGATGGATGTTTCGGACAACGGGGATGTTTTGCTATGCACGATTGACACCAATCCAAAAGTTATGCTTGATATACTTAACAAGCATTTCGACGGCGCAGATTTGGTTTTTGTACGTCATAAAGAAAACTGGTTCAAGTCGATTTTCACCACTTTAGGAAAGACGACATATCAACTTGGACTTCGAATTTTGGGGCATGGTCAAGATTTGTGCTGTGACGCAAGGGTGATTTATTTAAACTCACGCTCAATCAACACAATAATTATGAATCCGACACTTAGCAAGGCTTTGCGTTTGGTTAGTGCCGACCCAGAAAAAACTTTGCGGGTTGTAACGGAAAAAGACGTTTATGGCAACCCGTCTTACGAGCAGAAACAGATTAACAAATCAATTTTTACGCTGGGTATTGTTACGTTTGTTTACATCCTTGCCCTACTTGGTATGGCGCTTGTTTATCCGCTTTGCAACGGTGGAGTGTACTCGGGCTGGATACTGATTTTGATTGTGTTGTGGGTGCTTGCGGGAATTTTTGCAAGTGTACTTAGCGGGCGTGTGATTTATCGGGCAAGGTTGGGTTATCCTGTGGCGATAGATTTACAAAATGAACCTGTGTTAAACGTTGAGGACTATATTAGTTACAATTACGAATTGGCAAAGCAGTTCTATCAAGACGAGGAGGAAGAAGCTTCCTCTACAATCAACAAACTAAAGCAAAAAGCGGATGAGGTCACCACCCCTGCTGAAAAAAGCAGAGCGAAAAAAGTTCAGTCCGCAAAAGACAAGTCAAATAAAACTGCCAAAAATTCAGAAAAAGCAACTTCTAGCAAGACGGCAACAAAAGATTCTAAAGAAAAAAGCAAGGCGGAATCAAGCAAAACCTCTAAAAAAGCTGAGAAAGGCACTTCGGTAGAAAAAAGCAAGGTTTCGGGCAAAAGCAAAAGTAAGTCAAAAAACTAAACAAAGGGAGTAATTATGAAGACTATTAAGATTGGAATTAACGGGTTCGGGCGAATTGGGCGTTTGGTGGCTCGTATCGCCATGCAGACTAAAGACGTGGATTTGATAGCGATTAACGATCCATTTATGGACGACGAATACGCAAGTTATATGTTTAATTTTGACACAACGCATGGCGAATATGACGGCAAAGTTTCGCACAAGGACGGCAATTTGGTTGTGGACAAGCACAAAATCGCTTTCTATAGCGAAAAAGAGCCTCAAAACATTCCTTGGGGCAAACTTGGTATTGATGTTGTTGTGGAATGCAGTGGGAAATTCACGACGTACGAATTGGCAGAGCAACACATTAAAGCGGGTGCAAAACGGGTTATTATTTCCGCCCCAGCAAAAAGCGACAATATTCCAACTATTGTCATGGGGGTCAACGACGACACTTTGACCAAAGATATGAAAATCATTTCTAACGCAAGTTGCACGACAAACTGCCTCGCCCCTATCGTAAAAGTTTTGAACGATAGTTTTGGAGTGGAAGAAGGTTTGATGAGTACGATTCACGCAATGACTGCGACGCAACTTACTGTTGACGGCACTTCCAAAAAAGATTGGCGTGGCGGACGTGCGGCAGGTTTTAACATTATCCCAAGTAGCACAGGTGCTGCAAAACTTATTGGTGTGGTTATTCCCGAACTTAAAGGCAAACTAACAGGAATGTCCTTCAGAGTGCCGACAATCAACGTTTCTTGCGTTGATTTGACCGTAAAACTCAAGAAGCCTACCTCTTATGAGCAAATTTGTAAGGCGATGAAACGTGCCAGCGAACACGAATTGGACGGAATTTTGGGTTACGAGGACAGAGCAGTTGTTTCAAGTGATTTTAACGGCGATTACCACAGTAGTATTTTCGACGCAACGGCGGGAATTATGCTAAACGACCAGTTTGTCAAGGTTGTTGCTTGGTACGATAACGAGTGGGGTTATTCAAATCGTGTTATCGACCTAATAAAATTGATTAAAACTTTGGACTAAATAAATTTGCGTAACTAAATGTTATGCATTTTTTATTTTATATCAGGTTTAATAAGGTTTGCGCCCCCCTATGTTTAATAACACCTCAAAAATTATCACAATTAACCAAAAGTAAATAATAGCGGAATTTTCTTTGACAATTTTGGGTTTTTGTGTTATACATATATATTATATATAAAAGGAACGTGCTAAATGAAAAGTGCAAAATGTACTTTGCGGTGCAAGTTTTGAAGTCGACAAAACTTACTTAGAAAATAAGCCAGCTGGGAAATTCTCTACAACTAATTAAAGAATTGTATCCCGAAGTGAATTTTGGGAACAACAACCCCAAAAGGCGATAATTTTATTAAAAAACACAAAATTACACAAATTATTAATTAAGGAGAAACAAAATTGCGTTGTCCAAAATGTGGTGCGAGAATTCCGCACGAAAGTCCAATTTGCTTTCATTGTGGCACACGACTTAAACAAATTCGTGAGGCGTCTTTTTTGGCTGTTCGTGAGGCGAAACGCACTTATCAGCCCGAAAAAATCGTATACAGTACAGTTTTCCCGAAAGATTTAAGTTATGTGAAAACTTTGTTTATGTGCATATTTTTAGGAATGTTTGGAGGGCATTATTTTTACACACAGCGATACCCTATGGCGATTTTTTATCTGATTGGCAGTGTGTATTTTTTGATTTGCTCCATTCTACCTGGAGCGATTTGCGGGTTCGATACTGATTTTACTGTCGCAATCCCGACCGTCTATAGCAATCCTTTTCTTGAAACGATTTTCATAATTTCGTGTATGTATGGAATTATTATAGTCGCTCTTTGGTTGCGTGATATATTGTCCATTATATTTAAACGGTTTAAAGTGCCAGTAGTTTTAAAGGAAAAGTGATTTATGAAAACTGTTGTTGTTGGAATGAGCGGTGGCGTGGATAGTAGCGTTACCGCCTTAATGTTAAAAAATCAGGGCTATTCTGTTATTGGCCTTTTTATGAAAAATTGGGAAGAAAAAGATGCGCTCGGCCGTTGCACAAGCACGAAAGATTATGATGATGCCCGAAAGGTTTGTGATAAAATCGGTATTCCCTACTACTCTGTAAATTTTAGCAAAGAGTATTACGAGCGAGTTTTTGAGTACTTTTTGAAAAGTTATCGTGAGGGGCGGACGCCGAATCCCGATGTTTTGTGCAATCGTGAGATAAAATTCGGGCCGTTTTTACAACGGGCGCAAACGCTCGGTGCGGACTTTATTGCAACGGGACATTACGCAAAAAAAGTTACGGAAAACGGCTTGCATTTCCTTAAAAAAGCGTTTGACAAAAACAAAGATCAGTCGTATTTTCTCAACCAACTCAGTCAAGAGCAACTGCGGTGGGTTTTGTTTCCGTTGAGCGATATTACCAAACCCGAAGTTCGCAAAATTGCGAGCGAAAACGGGCTAATTACCGCAGAAAAGCGTGACAGCACAGGGATTTGCTTCATTGGTGAACGCAATTTTCGGGAATTTTTATCCAAATATCTACCCGCTCAACCAGGTGAAATTAAGACGATGAACGGAAAAACGATCGGCACACACCAAGGGCTAATGTACTACACTATCGGACAGCACAAAGGCTTGGGTATCGGTGGGCAAAGAGGCGAAGAACAAGGTGCGTGGTTCGTAGCGAAGAAAGATTTGACCACCAACACTCTTTATGTTGATCAAGGGCGGGACGACGCACTCTACTCGAGCGGACTTGTGACGGCGGGTTTTAATTGGATACCAACTCCCCCACAAAACAAAACTTTTGAGTGCTTTGCGAAATTCCGCTATCGTCAAGCTGACCAAAAAGTCACCGCTACTGTTATGGGCGATAACGTCCAACTAACTTTTGCAGAACCCCAGAAAGCAATCACGCAAGGTCAATTTGCTGTACTTTATGACAGTCAAGAGAACTGTCTTGGCGGTGGCGAAATAAACGAAATTTTACGATAAAATTCAAAAAAAAAACGGCTTTTTTAACAAAAAACCGCAAAAAAACGAAGAATTTTATAAAATTACACCAAATGTGATGCAAAAAACACCCGAGCGGGTGTTTTTTTGTATGGTTATTTTATCATAACCTTTAGTAATTCGATTATTTCACTATATCTTTCATCTTCTTTACTGGTAACATAAACATGATGATTTAATGTCCAACCATGTGAATCTTTATCAATACGACCTATTAAATGCATATAGGCTTGCGGTGGCTTCTTGATATGAATATCTATTCTATTCATTCTAGGTTGAATATGCACCTCTGCAAATAAATTACCGTTAGCAACTTGCCATTTAATATATGATAAACTATTAGTTGCAAGACATTCAATATCATAATTAAAATCCAAATTGCATACAGCTTTTTCCAAATCTCTATAAATACTTACTAATACAGGCGACCTTTCGCTCCTAAATATTCTTCAACAGTCTTACTCATACTATTTCTCCTTTAATTGATATGTTTATATTATACAATATATTTATGATTTTATCCACTATTTTTTACAAGATTTTTGGTATAAATTTTGTTATCAATTTTTATCATTTGTAATAAAAGTTATATGAAGAACACTGAATTTTATCAAAAATCAGTGTTTTTTATTGTTTTTATAATAAATTTTGTACAAACTTAAGATTTTAATCCATTTATTTAGATTTCGCAGTTTTCACACAAGAACACTTCGTGGTTAAATTAAATTTGCATAATTATACAATGTTCGTCGACTACATTAGCAAGTTTCCGTCATCGGTTTCAATAACTTTAAGGATGTTGATTTGCTTGCCGGATTTTGCGTCAACATAGATATAATAGGTTGCGCCGTCCTGCACGCACATAAATTCATAACAAAGCGTTTCGCCGATAAACTCGTTCGGTGCGATACAAAGTTTGGTTGTGCGAATATCCATATCGCTAGAAATCGACTTTTGCGCAGTCGCTTCGGTGATTGTCGGCGTCAAATCAGGGCGGGTCGTGTGGTTATATGCCCAACTTTTCGCCTCCCACCCCACAATTTCGCCCGAATCGAGCGCAATTTTGACTTTAATTAAGTCGGGATAGACAATCACGTTGTTGACAACGGGGGTCAAGTTTACGTACGCAAAACCTTGACTTGTGGCACTCCAAACCGCTTTTACACCATCAAAACCTAGATTTTTTGCGAAATTTTCGGCAATTGTGTTGCATTCGTCTTCAGTTTTAACATTTTCGCCTGTCGTTTCGTAAGCGCCGTTTAATTGCAACAAAATTCCACCCCGAACAGACACTTGCGCATAAAATTCAGCCCTTCCTTTAGTCAAAGTAAAATTGAAAGTATCGAAATTTCCGCCCGAAGTTTTGCCTGTAGCTTCAACCGAAAAATCAGGAAACCACTCCTTAATCTTGTTCAGTGCCTCTTCGCTATTGATTTCGGTCGTCGGCAAGCCTTTTATTTCCTTATTCGTAGTAGATTCGCTAAAAGGTCCGTCGTAAATTAGTTGCGGATAATCCACGATTTCATTGTTTAACCCACTAAATTCACTATTAAATTTGCTATTTGTCGTGTTTGGGTCGCTAATATTGTCAACAATCGAATATCCGCCCGAAATCATCACCGACAAGCGATTTAACTCGTATTTTATATTTTGGCTTGACGTGTGCAGACATTCGATTTGCTCAAAATCGTCCAAAGTAAGCGCCTGACTCTTTGCCAAATTACGTTGCATAATAAGTGCGTAACCACTCAACTGATTGACAAATTTAATCGTGCTGTTGATAGCGTTATGCTCAATCGGGAGGGTTGCGATATTATCTTGAGCGGTGTTACTAAGCGCCACAAGGCTTCCTAAATACCGTTCTTGAACTTCGGCGTCGGTACTGTTTTTGAGTTTTGCGAGGTCGGATTCGATATTGTTTATATTGTCCGTCAATTCGTACAAATTCCGTTCATAGACATATTCAAGCTGATTTTTGTACTGCCCCAGAGCGTTAGTAGTCACCCCTAAACTCACACCTGTCCAAATTGTTGCGCCCGCAAGAATAACTCCGCAAAGCGATAAAGTGACTATTTTCCATACTTTTTTACTCATTTTTGCTCCTTTTTTCAATTAAACTGCGAAATTATGCTTGCCGATTGACACGACGACTTTTCGTGACCATATCCAACTACTCGTCGCAGTGCTAGGGTTATAGTAATAAATGCAACCATAAGTCGGGTCCCAACCGTTCAAGGCATCACGAGCCGCCTTGTATGCAGTACTGTTCGGCTCCAAATTTATTTGCCCGTCCGAAACTGCCGTAAAAGCGTAAGGCTGATAAATTACCCCATAAATCGTGTTCGGGAATTTACTGCTTTTGACACGATTTAGAATAACCGCCCCGACTGCTACTTGCCCCGAATACGGCTCGCCTCTCGCTTCGGCATGAATACATTTTGCCAAAAGATACAAGTCGTTACTTGACTGACTTGTTAGACTCAACCCCATTGCCTTTGCGGTTTGACTGCCCACAATTCCGTCCGCAGTTAAGCCGTTCTTTTTTTGGAATTTGATTACTGCCGACTTTGTTTTTGCGCCATAAATCCCGTCCACCGAACCCGTATAATAACCCCAATTTTTGAGTTTTGTTTGCACTGATTTGATTTGTGTGGTGGTTAGCCCTGTTCCAATTACTGTTTCGCTTAAAAAATCTTGTCTAGTAAGGCACAACCCCAAAATTCCAACGCTAACAATTGCGAACAAGCAAAACGCAAGCGCCAAACTTTTAATCAATTTTTTACTCATTTCACCCTCCAAAGAAGTTTTTTATAATTTCCAAAATTTTTGAGCGGTAAGTTATCCCATCTTCTGTATCCGAAGTTGCGACAAAACATAACGGCGGATAAACCACGCACCACCAATTATTGCCCGCACCCGAACCCAAATTTACGATTAAACTATCGTATTCGCCACTTTCAAGCACGACTTCATCATAGCACCTTGTCGGGAAATACTCGCTCACCAATTTTGCGTTAGCATCGTAATTATAGCCATTTTCATTTAAAACTAAACTAGCGACTTTGCTAATTTCCGTCAAGTTGTCTTTCACTAATCGCATAGCGTCCGTTTTGGAATTTGCTTCCGCCAAAATCGGAGTAAGATAATTTACTAATTCATCCTTTACAACATACTTAATACGCTGGTCGATATTGTCGTTGCTGTTCGCTCTAATATGTATTCGCAAGAAATTATCCGCTTTAAGTTCTGTACTACTTGCTTGTGTAGGCAAAAACAAAAAGCCAATCGCTAACACAAAAATCGTTACAACCACACAAATAATTTGCTTAATATTCATTTTTTCACCTCGCAAAGAATTATAGACTACAAAACGATTTTTAAACAAAATTATATAAAAATAACAAAAAAACCTAGTTTTTGCTAGGTTTTTTAGGTACTATGCATGTACTATGCACTTGCATAGTACATGCATAGTACTGTTAATTAACGATTTTTTGACGATAAACTATAACTTTTTGCGGAGTAGAAAACGGGAACTGCAAATCGGGATTTTGTTGCATAATCACATCCCCTGACACAAGTAACATTTTGCTCACATCCCAAAGCGAGTTCGCTTGCGGAATTACATAATATCCTAATGCGGAAGTGTTTTGAGTTCGTTTTTCCCCTAACGAAATATCACTTAATACTTGCTCGCTTTGAGTGTTTATAATAGTTGTGAAAACGTTGACTTCGGCAAGGAGTTCAATCTCTTTCGCTCTTTTATTGCGAGCGTCAATTTCACGAGGATTTATATCCACACGCAAAACAGAATTCTCGTGGACATTTTCGTTCTTAATATTTAGTTCAAAAGGAATTTCCGCCAGCACTGACTCAATACTCCCCTCGTCGTTGTCAAGTTTGTAAACAACGTCACACATAAGCGTACCGCTAACAGTAAAATTCCCCTCGTTTTGAGCAACTGACTTCACGACAATATTCCCTTCACTCACGCAAAGCACTTTGTCAATCCTAGTCGAGTCTTCGCCTAAATTAATACTGCCGTCAATTTTCTCACTATTGCACACATTTAAAGCTGATTGTTGCGAAAATTCAGTAAAATCCGTTTCAAGCTTGTAATTTGGACAAAACGCATCAACGACCGCCTCGCTTGATTTTGCTTGCCCGATGATGAGGTTTGCTTTGATTCGATTGTCAAGCACGATTGTACCTTTTGCGCTGTTGATTTCGCCCGTCAACTCATAATGAGAATCAATATTTTCCAAGTTGGCATTTGCAAAATCGCTAATTAGCACGCCCGTCGCCAAAATTTCGTGTGTAAATTCTTGGATATAGTGGTGATTTTTGAGCTTCGGCTCATCGTCGTTGGTTAGATAAATCATATTGCAGTAAATTTCGCCATGCAAAGCAACTAGGTCATTCCCCGCCTCAACTTCGTTTAAAACAGTGGTTGTATCGATATTCAAGATACTAGAAATTGACTGTGGTAAATCGAGTTCAACTGATAAATCGAATTCTTGCGCCGTTGCTGAAATTATGTCAACATAATTAATCGTATCCCGCTTTTGCTCCGCAATCGAATCCACATTTTCCAAAATTTGTGTACATTTTGCGACGATTAATATGGGTTTTACGCATACATTTGCCGTAAAACTCACCATATTTTCTGACGCTTGCACGCTATTTATATTCAAAATTTTTGCCGTCGCAAGTAATTGGCTATCTGTGTTTAAGTCGGGGTTAATAATAGGAACGCTAAACGGCGTCGTTGCGGACAAGTTCACGAAGCTCCCGTCAGTATTCTGCACAAGGACATTCGACCGAATCTTCCCTTCAATTTGTGCGCTCCCTGTATTTGTAATGACCGAATCGATATGGGCTTTGTTTGAAATAAAAATTACACGTGAAATCGTTCCGTTTACCGCTGACAAATTAACAACGACGGGCGTGGTTTCTTCCCGTAAATCGACCGAATAATTAACTTGCAAATCCTTTTTTGTTGGTTCAAATGGCATAAATTCCTCCCAAATAATATTGCTATAATTTATTATTGGAAAGTGAAAAATATGCAAAAAATTATTTTTTTACTGCGATTTTTACATCACCGCAAAGCACATCACAAAAACTATAACTATGCTTTTTGGGTTGCAAATAAACTTCCTTTGCTGAGGATATCTTGTTTTTATAGGCATCGCTTTTGCTACGTTGAAGCACTGCGGGAATAGTCGTCAATTTTTGTTCGCAAGTAATACTTACAACAAAAACACTATTATAAATATCCTCCACCACGCCCTCGTAATTGACCATTTTTTTGCGACCAAGATTGACTTGCATCTTGATATTTTGACCTTTTAACTTTTCAATTTCTTGCTTAACTAAATCCAAACTTTTTGTAATTTTACGCATATTCACCTACTTTTTGATGATTTTACCCGTAAAATTTGCTTTTTATTCAGCTTTGCGCAAAAATAAACCCCTCTATCGAAGAGGAGCATATCTAATTTATTTGTTTGCGGACGCTTTCTTCTCCGCTTTGCGTTTTTTCTTAAAAAACTTTTTGATGACTTTACTTAACTTTTTTACCGCTTTATTCTCACGATAAGTGCTACAATTCAGCAACATTTCACTCTTTTCAACATACAGCTTGTCGCAATCGGTAAAATTCATATCAATCAAGTCTTTGCCTATTACATCGGCGGAAAACTTGGCACGCTTCTCAAAAAATTTTGGAGAAATTTGCAAGTATACCGTATAGCTCGTGTTGCTTAAAATCTCATAATTTTGATTGCTAAACATAGTTTTGGGACTAAGGCAAATTATCGTGTTTTCAAAACCTGCGACATTTTTGACAACTTTAGCCTCGCATTTCTCCACGAATTCTTTCGCCTCTTGCTCCCCTAACGTTGCATTAATATGCTCAATATCACCCAATTCAAACTTGACCATATCATCAATATTGACAAAAAACATCTCAAGTTTTTCGCTCAACATCTCAGCAACCTCGCTAGCGTAATTCGGCAACATACAAATTAATGCAATATTTGATTTCATCCTGACCTCACAAAGTTTATTAGTAATTCTAATATATCAAATTTTATTAAAATTTGCAAATAAAAATAACAAAAAATACTAAAATTTACATTTTTATCCACTTTTTCTACCAAAAAACAGAAAAAACCTCATAAAAAGAGGTCTTTTCATTATCTAATAACAGTCGGGACGATTTCATTTGCAATTTTTTGCATAGCGTAAAGCATCTCAATTTTGTGCGGTTCGGCTTCGTTTGGCAGAAGATTCGGCTTGTGATACTGCTGTAAATAGTAACGCTTAGCACCACGAATCATACTTGCCATTTGAAAAATATCGTCCAAATCAAGTTCAGGGCAAACGGTCGTGCGAAATTCGTAATCGACTCTTGAATTTATAAGCAAGCGAATCGATTCGCCAAGTTTTTCAATACGCTCATTTGAATCAACCATCTTTGGCAATTTGTGTGGTGGGGCTTTTATGTCCATTGCGATATAATCAACTACCCCATAACCGATTAGCTTTGCTATCATTTCGGGATTCGTGCCGTTGGTATCAAGTTTGACCGCAAAACCCAAATCCTTGATTTTTCTGCAAAATTGCGGTAAATCGCTGTGAATTGTCGGCTCTCCCCCACAAATCACAACACCGTCAAGCCACCCTTTTCTGCTCGCTAAATACTCAAAAAATTCTTCTGTCAGATCCGCCGTATCGTTCAAAATCGTCTTGTTTTGACAGTACCAGCAATTCCAATTACAGCCGTTAGTAAACAGCACTGTAGCGATTTTGCCAGGAAAATCAATCAGCGAATTTTTGATAAATTTTACAATTTTCATACTAACTTGCGTTTGCGCTCAAACCCGCTTTTTCACGATTAAATTGCGCCAATTCCTCCGTATCCATAACTTCTTCAGGGCGAATTACGAACTTTTTCCTGTCCATATACTCCGCTTGTTTTGACTTGTTAAAGTCCTTTACGCACCTAAAATATCCCACAACTCGTGACCAAACCTCGCTAGACTGATGACAATGAGGGCATTCAAAATGCTCGCCAGCGATATAACCATGCGTTGGGCAAATGCTAAATGTCGGCGTAATGCTGATATACGGCATTTTGCTTGTTGAGAAAATCTTCTTAATTAAATTCTTGCAAACTTCACGATCGCTGATTTTTTCACCCAAATACAAGTGCAGAACGGTTCCACCCGTGTAGAGCGATTGCAATTCGTCTTGCAAACGTACCACTTCAAAAATGTCGTCCGTATAGCCAACAGGAATTTGTGTTGAATTCGTGTAATAAGGCTCAGTCGTGCCGTTTGTAATTATGTCAGGGAAACGAGCCTTATCAAGCCTTGCAAGTCTAGCGGACACACCCTCAGCAGGAGTTGCCTCAAGGTTGTATTGGTTGCCTGTTTCGTTTTGGAATTCCACCATTTTTTCACGCAAAAGGTTCATAACCTCAATCGCAAATTCCTGTCCTTCAGGGGTCGTAATGTCTTTACCCAAAAGGTTTAATAGCGCTTCGTTCATACCGTTTACGCCGATTGTGGCAAAGTGGTTCGCCCAATAAGCGCCTGAACGCTCTTTGACGCCCTTTAAATAAAAGGCTGAGTATGGGTAAAGTCCATTTTCTGTTTGCTTTTCAATCACTTTTCGCTTGATTTCTAGACTGGTTTTGGCGATTTCGGCGAGTTCGACTACACGCTTTTTAAACTCCTCCTTGTCCTTGGAAAGATATCCAATACGAGGCAAATTGATAGTCACAACACCGATTGACCCCGTAAGCGGATTCGAGCCGAACAATCCGCCACCACGCTTACGCAATTCGCTCAAATCAAGACGCAAACGACAACACATTGACAGCGCATCTTCGGGGCTTAGCGTGGAATTTATGTAGTTTGCAAAGTACGGAATCCCGTATTTACAAGTGATATCCATAATCGCATTTACTACAGGACTATCCCAATCAAGATCCTTTGTGACATTTATAGTCGGAATCGGGAAAGTGAAAATTCTTCCGTTTGCATCACCTTGCGAAAGGACTTCGCAAAGAGCAAGGTTAAACATATCCATTTCCTTTTGGAATTCACCATAAGTGCGGTCTTGCGGTTGTCCGCCGATAATTACAGGGCGATCCTTTAGTAAAGGATGAACCTTGATATCCAAAGTAATGTTGCTAAACGGACACTGAAAACCTACACGAGTTGCGACGTTCATATTGAATATAAAGCCTTGTAAAATCTGCACAACTTCCTCATAGCTTAAGTTGTCATAAGCGATAAATGGCGCACAATAGGTATCAAAACTGCTCCACGCTTGCGCTCCCGCACTCTCCCCTTGCAAAGTAAAAGTCGCATTTGTCACTTGCCCCAAGAAACTGCGGAGGTGTTTTGCTGGACTAGACGCAATTTTGCCTTCTACACCCGTAAAACCTAAACTCAGCAATTGTGCCAAATCCCAGCCGACGCAGTAGCTTCCAAAAAAGCCCAAATCGTGCAAGTGGATATCCCCGCTAAGATGAGCTTCACGCACGTTTACAGGATAAACCTCGTTGAGCCAGTAATTCTTGGTAAATTCCTCACGCACATAGTTATTTAACCCCGCAACACTGCGTTGCATATTAGCGTTTTCTTTGGTCGCCCAGTCGGTTTCGTCAATGTATTTGTCAAAAAGGTCAATCGTAGCGCCAACCAAAGCGTTTTTCTCACGAGCGCTTTTACGCTTCTCACGATACAGAATAAACGCCTTTGCTGTCTGTGAGTGGCGGTTCTCAATCAAAGTGTACTCAACCGCATCTTGAATTTGCTCCACTGTCGGCACATGGTCGCCATTGCGCTTTTCTATAAGGTCCACAACCTTTTGTGCCAATTCCATCGCTGTGTCGTAATCACTTCCGTTGCAAGCAACGGCAGCCTTGTAAATCGCATCAGCAATTTTTGAAATATTGAATTCTTGATAAGTTCCATCTCTTTTGAGTACTTTTACAATCATTTTTGTCTTCGCTCCTTGTTTTTTAATTTACACAATAATTATAATAAAACACAATATGTTGTGTCAAGTAAAATAACGCATAACTATATATTGTGTTTTTATTTGTACACTTTGCACAAACTTTAGTAAAAAAGTGCGTTTTATAAAAATGCAAAAATCAACTTAATTATGCACGAACTTATCGGATTTTTGCCTAAAAATAGGGTAAAAATTTTTATATTTATAAACAAAAAAACTGTAATTTTTGGCAATTACAGTTTTCCACATTTTATCCACATTGATTAATTTTTGATATTTTTTGTCGCTTTTTTGACTTTTGTGATGATTTTTGGAATAATGACAAGCAAAATTAGTGCTGAAATTACAATTCCGCCTAGCACGTAATACCACCATCTAACTTCGGTGATTGTGACTTCACCTTGCTTTGTAATTCCGACAACGTACGGACGAACCACTTCCCCTTCTTCTATAACAGCATTAGGGTCGGAATAATCTAGCGCAACACAAATATTGCTGTTTAGGTGCGTGGTAAAGATGCAGTTTTTCGCCACTCCGTTAGCAACAAATCTATCTAGCGTACTTTGAGCTGGATGGCCATATTCCGAACCATCATCACAAGAACAAATCACCACATCTGGCTTAAGTATACCGATAAATGCCTGAGAACTACTCGTTTTACTGCCGTGATGCCCTGCGTCCATAATGTCGACTTTTGGCAAAACGTCGCCGTATTTAGCGAGAATATCCGCTTCACCCTCTTTTTCAGTGTCACCTGTGAAACAATATTTAAGCCCGTTGTACTCCAAAATCAACATACAAGAGTAGTTGTTCCAATCGGCGTAAAGTTTTGTCATATCAGTTGGTGCATAAAAAGTAAATGTGTATTGCTTTGTCGTGTCAGTAGTTGTGTCTTTATTGGTGATTTTTTCACCAGCTTTTGAAAATTTAACTGTAGAATTTATAAGCTTACCGCCACTTTTGTAGGCTTCGGCGTACATAGCTTTGTAAGTAGTGTATAGAGCGGAGTTGCATTTTACATTATAACCAGAATAGACTTTTTTGTTGTTCTTATACATCTCTTCAGTCACATAAGGAGCGCCATTTTCTGTCGCACGATCTTTTTCTTGCTCTTCAAAAGCCTTCTGCTCGTCCACATTGGTTTTGCTAGATTCATCCGCATTATATCCAAAATAAGTATTCGGGCGGTACATAGTTATGACGTCGTATCTTTCCAAAATATCTTTCATATAGGACAAGTGGTCATAATCGGGGTGTGTCATAATCATATAATCAATCACACCGCTATCGCCCTCGCCCGTCAACAGATTGTTATCTATGTAGTCAAAAATTCGCTGTTTGATTTCAGTGCTGTATTTGTTATAGTAACTAAATGAACTTCCTGCATCAATAATCATATTTTTACCGTCGGGCAAATTGATTAGGATACAGTCGCCCTGCATAACGTCAACATAATTGATGTTCATTGTGCTGTATTTTCTCGCAAGGTCGGAACCTACAATTATCCCGTCACGTTCAAAAGTGTTATTTATTTTGGTTTCAAAATACTCACTAAATGGCAACGTTGCAAGCATTCCAATCGCCAAAATTGCGAAAATCACAAAAAGCCAGCGGTATGATTTTGCGTTTTTGTAAGCGGTTTTCATATCGCTTTTGGACATTGAGCTAGAACTCGTCACGCTAATATTGGTTTTACTGCTACTTGAAGTTGTTTTCTTCGTTCCTGAACTGCTCGTAGATTTTTTCGTTGCGTTTGTAGATTTTTTCGTTCCTGAACTGCTAGTAGATTTCTTTGTTGTAGTTTTATTTCCAGCGCTGACAGATTTGCTTATTGCATTAATCTTTTTCTCGGCTTCTTTCGCCTTTTTCCTCGCCTCGTTATATTTGTCCCAAGACATATTTTACTCTCCTATTTCTTCTTCGATTTTTGTATTTTCCTGTTCCTCAAGATTCTCTTGCTGAATCACTTCCTCGTACTTCTCCGCTTTTTCCTGTTTTGCACGTTTTTTATTCGCTTTAGCAATTTGCTTTGCCTTGCGTTGCATTTCAGCAATACGGGTAGCGGTTTCCTTAATACTCTCGTTAGGCACACGCATCCCCAAAGTTTTGAGGATGTTTGGCATATCCGCTTGAGCGGTTTCGTAGCCAATTTCAATCATTTCCTTCAGCCCTTCCAACTTAAATTGCCGATATTCAGACAAGTCCAACTTCAACAAATGGTCGGCATAAACGTAGCCCCTATACGAATTCGCCTTGGACATAATGCGGAGCGACGCTTTGAGAATATCAAAGTATTTCGGGCTGTCCGTTCCCGAACCACGACTAGGATTCAAATCCACCGCAAGCACGACATCAGCGCCCATTTCACGCACGACATCGCTAGGAATATTATTCATAATCCCGCCGTCAACAAGTCTAAAAGGCGGATAATCAACTGAAGTAAACACGCCAGGATACGCACACGACCCCGCAATAGATTTACATAAACTGCCCGTTCGCAAGTGCAATTCTTCACCCGAAATTACATCAACAGCAACCGCGCAAAACGGCGTTTTTAGATCCTCGAAACTCCTGCCGTCCAAAATTGTCTCAACAAAGCTCTCGATTTTGCTCGTCTTGTTCGGCACGAAAATGAATTTGCTACTCAATACGTCCTTTGCTCGCATATTAAGGGCGATATCTTCCATTTGCTTTGCAGTTAGTCCCGCACAATAGGCAGCGCCGAAAAGCGAACCCGCCGAAGTCCCTGCGACATAGTCAAATTTAAGCCCCGCCTCCTCAAAAGCACGAAATACGCCAATATACGCAGCGCCGTATGTACCGCCTCCACTCAGCGCAAGCCCAAGTTTAAGCGTGTGCAAGACTTCACCTGGCGCAGATTTTTCTATCGCTCGAGTCGTCGGTTTCTTGAAAATATTTTTTAGCCAAGCCGAAAATCTCATAATTACTCCTCATTTAATATATGCTATATTTTATCAAAAAAACTCTACAACTGCAACCAAATAAAAAGAAAAAATAGTAAAATTGCTACTTTTTGCACCTATTTTTGTGGTTGCGGAGTGGAATTTACTGCCGTTGTAAGCGCAATATTCTCTAGAAAAACAATTTCATCTATTACAAATTTTCAACATTGCCGTAAATTGTGGGCAATTTTACATTTTTTACCCATTAACGCAAAACACACAAAGTCGGTTTAACATACTTATATTTAACATTTCCACGATGAAAAAACATAAGGCACACAATCCCTACAACCAAAATCAAAGCATTATCGTATTTTTCTCTTTTTATTATTTACAGTTATTGCATACACGAATTGTTTTGTCAACATATAAAGACAAAAACAAGCCGAATTTTACTATTCAACTTGTTTTTGAAAAGTCATTTTGAATTTTTTGTAGTTAAATCAGATTCTGCACCATTATCCACAAAACCAGTAGCACATAAACTTTTGTGTTTTGGTAACTCATCACCTTTATTGTCACCGTTTTTGACAATCGGCGTAGCGGTGCGATTTTTTAGTTTAATAATACCCTCATATAGAAGAGCAACGCAGGTTACTATTGCGGTGCCTACTACCCAAATAAACCAAATGTTGAGAATCGTTCCAGTCAAAAGCGGAGAGGTAAAATTCATCGCAACATGCAAATTTAACACATGCCACTCGAAAGCCCCCACTACAATGTACACGCAAAAAAGCATTGGGAAAAAATAGATTTTGCGTAAATTAGGGCGAAACCATCCGAACATATACATTTGTAGTGCTAACAATACGCACAAAAAGTGGTGTATAATCCCTGTAATAATATTAAATTCAAACAAACTTGATGCCGTATTGAGAAAATCAGGATAAATTAACGTGATAATTCCTCCACCGACTGCCATAAACCAAAAGCATTGATATGCTCTCATATTGGGTTTGCCAAACAACACCAGTAGCGAGAATATAAAACTTGTAAGCCCGCAAATTGAAAGTGGAATAAGATATATCCACCCCTCCGCAAGTGCTATCGATAATCTATTCAAGATGATGCCCACTAGCAACAGCCCTGCGATTATCTTTAAATAAATTGTTTTTTGCTTATCTGTTTTGAGGTATTTCTTGGACAAAACCATTGATAATATCACTATGATGACACATACCACTAAACAAATTATATGCTCTATACCAAAAACCTTTAACATTTTAGTCCTTTATTTTTTATTTGAATAAAAAAGAACAAAATCAAAGTAATATCACAAAAGATGTTAATTTGAATTTGTCCCTTCAATTTTTAATTGTTTAATTATTTGCTTTCGTTATTAAGCTTTTCGATAGCTGCCTTAACTTCAGCGATGTCGTCCTTAATCTGCTTGTTTTGTTCAACCAAAATACGATTCGTACTCTCTAAAATTGGGAAGCGATCCTTGTTTTGCTCCATAACTTCTTCACAGTGTTGAACAGACAATCTCAACCCGTCCAACAAGTCCAAGTCCTCGCTCAATTTCTTGGCCTTTTCCTCGTCAATGTCAACATAGTTGTTAACACCGTACAGCAAAACTTTCTTACGAGCAACAACAGCCTCTTTACGACGCAACTTTTCTTGGTCACGCTTTAGACTGCGGTTAACTCTCGCAAGCGGTGTGTATTCCTTTCTGTTTGCCTTAAGGTCACGCTCGTTAACTTTCAATCTCTCTTGAAGTTTAGCCAAACGGTCGTTTAATGCATCTAGAGGGAAGAACTCGTAAACGTTGACAATTTTTGCCTCAACTGGCTCAACTGCCTTCTGCTCCTCAACAATTGCCTCAACTTTGTCCTCAGCGGTTTCTTTTATGCCAAAATCCTCGTCTTCTGGGGTTGCAACTTTTTCCAAAGCCTCTTGAACAGGCTCAACAATCTCAACCTTGCTGTTTGCTTCGTACTTTGTTACGCACTCCTTGTTAATTTCATCAATCATTGCGTCAAAGTCATCAACTTCCTCAGATTTGGTCTCGGTTGTAGTTGTAGTCTTAACCTCTTCCTCCTCGTCATCGTCAAACAACGAATCAAAATCGTCAAAGTCGCTAACAAACTGCTGTTGCTTCTTCTCCTTTTCCTCAAAAGGTGATTCAATAATAACCTGCTCTTGAGGTCTATTGGCAATTGCATCTTGTTCACGCCTTGCAGCCTCCTCATCCCACGATTGCGCTGGCGGTAACTGTTGTTGCACAACTACTTCTGGGCGTCCGTATTCTTCGTTAAATACTTGCTGACGCTCAAGCGACTCCTGTTGCTCTTTGTTGATTTTTGGTCTAGCGTCGCCCCCTTCCTTCCTGTTACGGAAGAAGATTGCTCCGTTTCTGTTAGTAATTGACATAAACAAGTCAACCAAAAAGATGATAATAAATGCGGTAGCTGAAATCAAGGCAACAATCGTCAAAACATTTAAAATTGCTTCTACAAATGGTTCCATTTTCCTTTCTCCTAAAATTTTTGTACTTTTGATACTGGTGGAAGCGATGGGAATCGAACCCATGTCCAAATGGTGCATCAACTATCTTTCTACATGCTTAGTCTGATCTTTTGGGGGGGTCGTAGCGAAACGGAGACCATACAGAACCGAGTCGCTAGGACTATCCAAATGACTCTAAACTGTGGGATAGTCTCCAGAGTAAAGAGTGGCTAACTGTGTCGATAATGCCCTCGTCCGACCCACAAAGCCATACAGTGGGACGAGAACAGCCTTAAAAAAGGAAGGTTTTAGTATGCGTAAGATACGCCATAGTTTGTTGGCATAATTACGCTAGGATTTTGCTTATTAGCATTTAATTTTAATTCCGTTCTTAACGCAGACGAGCCTGCGACATGCTAGATAGAAACTGCCAGTCCACTTGTCAAAACCAGTACGCTCCCATAAATATGGGATGCTTAAATCCTCGCAGATTTTACATCACGAGCAACATCCCTACTTATATCTCTCTCTTTGATGCTTCGCCTTTTATCATACAATTTCTTACCACGACAAACAGCAATTTCTAGTTTCACTAACGACCCGTCAAAAAACAATTTGATAGGTACTACCGTCAATCCCTTCTGCTGTGTAGCGGTAGATATCGTATCAATCTCTGATTTGTTAAGCAATAACTTACGTGACCTTCGCTCCTCAGGAGCAAAGTTTCCTGAAGCCTCGTAAGTCTTGACATACATATTCACAACATACGCCTCGCCCTCACGAATTGTAACAAACGCATCAGAGATACTCGTATGGTTTGAACGGATAGATTTGACCTCCGAACCAACCAAAACGACACCTGCGACAAATTTCTCCAAGATGAAATACTCATAGTTTGCTCGTTTGTTGGTAGCAACGACTTTCATTCCTACACCTCCAATTATATCACAATTTAAAAATTTTTCAATACCTTTTTGCAAAAAAGTTGTAATTTTTTTAAGATTTTGGCAAAAAAACTAGCATTTTAGTACTCTTTGGTCGGTTTTTTGTCCAAAATTTTGAAATTTATCTGTCTTCGACGCAAGTTTACACTCTCAACTTGCACCATAACTTTCTGCCCTAACTGGTAATCGTGCTTTGTTCCTGCGAGTTTAAACAGCTTCTCCATAAGGATATAATTGTCTGGCGGTAAATCTTCGAGCGGACACATACCCTCGACAGTATTTGGCAATCCCACAAACACACCAAAATTTGTGCAACCTGTGACAACACCCTCGTAAATTTCGCCAATTTTGTCTTGCATAAAGTCTGCTTTTTTGAGGTCATCAACCTGTCTTTCAGCGGATTCGGCGAGTCTTTCCCTTTCGCTCGTAAGAAGTGCCGCATCTTCAGCGAATTCTTGCCAGCGCTCCATTTCTTTCTTGTCTTTATTCCTAAGGTAAAATTTCTTAATCATACGATGAATAAACAAGTCGGGATAACGCCTAATTGGTGATGTAAAGTGGCAATAATCCACCGCAGCAATACCGAAGTGACCCAAATTCTTGGTAGCATAACGTGCTTTTTGCAAACTACGAAGCATAACCGAATTTATAAGCGATTCGCAAGGCTTCCCTTCAACCTCACGCAACAGATTTTGCAACTGCTTTGGCGTAACTTTCTCGGGATTGTCGGCAACCTTGTAGCCAAACTGCCCAGCAAAGCGGAAGAAATCAAACATCTTCTCGCTGTCGGGTTGCTCGTGTACACGATACAAAAACGGGATTTTCTCCTTGTCGCAAGCGTGCGCAACCGTTTCGTTCGCAATAAGCATAAAGGACTCAATTAATAGGTGTGCCTCGTTTCTTTCGTACAATTTTACATCCAAAACGTGACCCGTTTCGTCCATTACAAATTCGCATTCTGGCAAGTCAAACTCTAGCGCACCACGTTTTTTGCGATTAGCAAAAAGCAACCTGTGTAATTTTTGCATTGATTTGAATTTATCCACAAGATAGTCGTATTTTGCGCATACTTCGGGGTCGTCGTTTAGAATTGCAAAAACGTTTTTGTAGGTCATTTGCTCACGAGAACGAATCACACCCTCACAAATTTCGTAGTCGTATACCTTGCCTTTTTCGTCAATTTCCATAATTACAGATAGCGTAAGCCTCTCAACTTTTGGGTTAAGCGAACAGATGCCGTTGCTCAATTCTTTGGGTAACATTGGATAAACTTCGTTCGGGAAATACACACTTGTGCCACGTTTATAAGCCTCTTCGTCAAGCGGAGAATGTGGGCGGACGTAGTGGCTGACGTCGGCAATATGCACACCCAAAGTAAAGTGTCCGTCGGGATGTTCTTCTATACTTACTGCGTCATCGATATCCCTTGTGTCGTCACCGTCAATCGTCACAATATCAAGGTCGGTAAAGTCCCGCCTACCCCGTTTTGATTCTTCCGTAATCTTCTGTGGCAAAGTGCGAGCTTCTGCCAAAACTTCAGGCTCAAACTCTGCGTAAAGTTCGTTTTCACGAATAATTGCAAGCATTTCAACATTAGGATTGCCGTTAAGCCCCAACACCTCAGTGATTTGCCCTTGAGGATTCTTGTCGCCGTTATTAAATCTAGTAATTCGGCAAACGATTTTATCATTAGGGCCGATTTTGAATTTCTTGTGATTGCGAACCAAAATATCCTTGCTAATTCGAGTATCATCAGGTTTTACAAACGCTAATTTGTCGTTAACCACATCCAAAGTTCCCACAATATTGCGGTTGTTCCGCTCTACAATTTTAACAACTTCGCCTTCAGTTTTATCACCAACGTGGCGAACTTTTACCAAAACAGTGTCCTTATGCAAGGCGTTTTTTAGTTTAGTAGGCGGAATAAAAACATCGGGCAAATCGTCCTCGTTGTCAATAAATTTACAAAACGCAAAACCTTTCGCATTGCCCATAAGCACGCCTTTTCTCAGCCCCAAAACCTCAGGAAGCGCCAATTTCCCATTGCCCTCAATTATTAATTCGCCGTCGTTTATCATATCGCCGATTTGGACATACGCTTCAGTAAATTCTAGCCCTAACCCCTCAGAAATATTACGAGCCAATTCAGTTTTTGTTTTAAAATTCAGTTGATTTTCTCTTATAAAATCAATTATCTCTTGCATAAGACCCCCATAAATAATTTATACAACAAAAAAGGGAGAACGTCCCTCCCTCTCCCAAACTAAAACTATGCTGTGTAAACGAGCATATCAAACACGAAGAACAATACCACAACAATTAGCATCGAAATTGCCAAATATGTAGTCGCTCTCTTCATACGACCTTCCTTGGTCGCACCCTTGTTGTGTGAGTAATACGTCTCAGTAGTACCAGTAATACCTGTAATACCACCCTGCGAATTACTAGGTTGCATCAAAATCAAAACAATCATAGCAATCGCTGAAAGTCCGATGTATGACACAAAAATAATCTTAAGAATAGGCACTAAAGTTGTAACCCATTCAGGCAAACCTGCACCCAACATACCAAATAAAAACATAAAAATGTCCTCCAAATTATAGCCAAATATAAATTTAGTGAGTTCATTATATCACAATATTTATTATTTTTCAAGTAAAATCAAAAAATTTTTTCTTTTTATACCATTCCAAATAAAATTGCGATAGCCATAAACAACACACACATCCCCAGCATAACCCATTTTACAGGGCGCTCGGTGTGGTTTTTGCCGACATTGATGCATTTTGCCAAACACAAGAAACTCATCATAACAGCAACAAAGATGATAACGCCCTTTAACCAAGGGTCGATTTCCCTTATCCAGTTAAACAAAGGGTCGAAAATTCCCATCAACAATCCAAAATTCACTCTTTTTCCTCCGCTATTACACTTTCACCAGTCATTTCAGCAGGCTGGTAGACTTGCATTAATTGTAACACAGTTGGGGCAAATGTGTCAAGAGCAAAATCGTTTTCTTTTATTTTTATTGTTTTATCGGTAATAATTAGCGGTACTGGGTTAAGCGTGTGAGTCGTTCTACGACCGTTTGATGTGCGCATATCCTCGATATTTCCATGGTCGGCAGTGATTATACACGTGTAACCCTCTCTAATTGCGGTTGTGACGACTTTTTCAAGCGCCTTGTCAACGACTTCAAGTGTTTCAACGCACGCATCGAAATCTCCCGTATGCCCAATCATATCACAGTTGCTGAAGTTGATTAGCACAAAATCGTACAAATTCTTCTTTAGCTCCTCAACGGCGATATTTGCAATTTCAGGCGCACGCATTGTAGGGTAATTTGCGAAATTATCCACAAATTTACTCTCAACCAAAATCCGCTTTTCGTTCTTAAAAGGCTTTTCTACTCCGCCATTAAAGTAATATGTCACATGGGCATACTTGGTTGTTTCGGCGATTTTGAGTTGCTTGAACCCGATTTTGCTTAACTTCTCAGAAAGTGTGTTGCTTGGCACGTTCGGGCCAAACAAATACGGCAAATTGCTTTGGTTTTCGTCATACATACACATAGCAGTTGCGTGAATTTTGGGCATTTTGCGATTCGGGAAGCAAGAGAAATTGCGTGTCACGAAAGCATTACTCAATTGACGCATACGGTCGGGACGGAAGTTGAAGAAAAAGATTTCGTCGCCCGCCTCCATTCCTTGATAACCACCAATTGCAAAAGGTGGCATAAATTCGTCACTAATTTTCTCGCTATAAGTCTTGTTAAATGCCTCGTAAATTGCATTTGTGCGAGTTCCCTCGGCGGACACGATGAGGTTAAAAGCTATTTGCGTCCTATTCCAGCGGTCTTCCCTATCCATTGCGTAAAATCTACCTACAATTGTTGCGATTTCACCCACACCCAACTTGCCCAATAGGTTTTCTATCTCCTGCACGAATCTTGCGCCACTGTCAGTAGGTGTGTCCCGTCCATCAGTGAAGCAGTGAATTTTGAGTTTTTTCACTCCTCTCTGCACGCAATAGTTGATTAAGAATTTTAAATGCTCTATGCTACTGTGAATTCCGCCCGAGGACACAAGCCCCGCTAAATGCAAGGTTTTGTCGTTTGTAATTACACGCTCAAGCATTTTGTCTAACACAGCATTTTTTATAAAACTGCCGTCCTCAATCGCTTTGTTTATGCGCATATAGTCTTGAAAAACTACTCTACCTGCGCCCAAATTTATGTGACCGACTTCGCTGTTACCCATTTGTCCTTTTGGTAGGCCAACATACTCCTCACTAGCGTAAATATATGTATGCGGGAAATTCGCAAGAAGCTGGTCATAAAACGGCATATTCGCCTCAAAAACGGGGTTGCCGTCCTTTTCTTTGCGGTATCCAAACCCGTCCAAAATTATCCCTAAAACTGGTCTATTTGTCTTCAATTTTGCCTCCTAATAAACGCATTTTTTAGTGCCGTAAAATCCTCCGCCTTTTGACTAGCGCCACCAACAAGCACACCGTCTACGCAGTCAATTGCCAGAATTTCATCAATATTGCTAGGCTTTACGCTTCCGCCATACACGACAGGGATTTTCTTCCCTTTTATCTCGTACAACTTATCTTGCAGAAACTGAATACAGTCCTCGATTTCCGCTGTTGTAGGAGTTTTGCCCGTACCGATTGCCCAAACGGGTTCGTACGCTACAATAATCTGGTTTAGACAATGTGCGTCGACAAGTGCTTTTTCCACTTGACTTGCCAAAATTTCTTTGGTTTTCCCCGCCTCGTATTGCTCCAAAGTTTCACCGACACAAAGAACGGTCGTTACCATAAATTTTTGCAATTTTTTGATTTTTTCGTTGACAATCTCGTCGGTTTCTCCGAAATACTGCCTGCGTTCGCTATGACCGACAAGGCAAAAATCAGCTAGCACGTCTGCCACCATTTTCGCAGAGATTTCGCCCGTATAAGCGCCGTCGTCGTGTTCGCTACAGTTTTGCAAGCCGATATTCATCCCGTTCTTCATCCCGAAACACGCACCAAAATACACGCTCGGCACAGCGATACCGACGTAAACATTACTTAGTCCCGTCGTGCTAAAATCTTTTGCAAACTGCTCGATTTCACGATATGACATATTCATTTTCCAATTACCCAACAAATATTTCATATTTTCCTCCTATTTGTCCCCGATGTTTTTTAAACCAGGCAATTGTGTACCCTCCAAAAGTTTGAGCATTGCACCGCCACCTGTTGAAACGTGGTTGATTTTGTCTTGCAAATTCAGTTGCTCAATCACCTTTGCGCTGTCACCACCTCCAACGATTGTAAACGCTTTCGCATTAGCAAGCGCCTCCGCTATTTCGTTTGTGCCTTTTGCAAAGCGCTGGAATTCAGCAACACCCAAAGGGCCGTTCCAAAGCACAGTGGACGCCTTGTTTATATAATGCTTAAATGCACGCACCGTACTTGGCCCTATATCCATACCCATTGCAGTGCGAGGGAATTTTTTGGTCGAAACAGTCTCCGCTTCGGCAGAAAAACTAAATTCGCCTGTCGCTACATGGTCGGTTGGAAGCACGATTTTTGTGCCTTGCGTCTTGGCTTTTTCAAGCAAAACCCTCGCAAGCTGAATTTTATCCTTTTCAACGATACAGCGTCCCATATTGTACCCTTGCGCACGCAAGAAAGTATATGCCATTGCGCCACCGATTAGCACAACATCAGCGACGTCAATCATACGGCTAATTAGGGTGATTTTGTCCTTGATTTTCGCACCGCCGATTATCACGACAAAAGGTCGTTTTGGGTCGTCTATTGCGTGTCCTAGCACCTGCAATTCACGTTCCGCTAGCAACCCCACGCAACTTGGGAGCAGTTCGGCAATTCTACATGTACTCGCATGTTCTCGGTGCATTGTGCCAAAAGCGTCGTTACAATATAAATCGGCAACGCCCGCCAATTCCTTGGCAAACTCAAGGTCGTTAATCATTTCTCGTGGGTCAAATCGGACATTTTCCATCATCACAATATCCCCCTCTTTCATAGAGCGAACATACTTGTATGTTTCCGTACCAGCGACATCGTTTGCGAGCAAAATAGGTCTTTTGAGAGCCAAACGCAAATACTCAGCAACGGGCTTCAGAGAAAATTCTGGCACGACTTTGCCGTCTGGTCTACCCAAATGGCTGACGATGATAATTTTTGCTTCCCTCTCAATAAGATACTTAATTGTGGGCAAGGTTTCACGAATTCGCTTGTCGTTCGTGATTTGCAAGTTTGAATTAAGTGGGACATTGAAATCCACACGCAAAAGCACTCTTTTGCCTTTTAGTACCATATCTTTTAAAGTTACTTTGTTAAACATAATTTTATCCTCCTATCCTGACAAAATTCCCAATTTTATTGATATATTTTCTAGTGAAGTATTGACATTTTCGAATATTCCCAACGCATTAAAGTACGCATTACTATCGGGATAAGCACCACGATTTTTGTAATCTAAGTAAACTTCTCTGCGCTGTTTTTGAAGATTGCTATAAATCAGCTTATTGTTATCCAGTACGATTTTAAGCGCCTCGCTGTCAACGGTTTTTCCAGCGATTATATCGTCAATTATCGCAATAACAAGTTTCGTTAAACTGTCTAACTGTACGATTAAGCCTTGCAATTTCGCCACCTGCTCCGCCGAAATGCCACGAGGTTTTTTCGCTACTTCGTTAGCAATCTCCGCAAGCTTTTTTGAACGGTCCACAAGATACTGAATATCACTAAAGATATTTACAAGCACGTTGGTTTTATGTATTTCGCCGTCGCCGACTTTTGAGGTCATCCTAAGCACTGCGTTATTGCTGATTTTTATCGCCTTATTTAAGCCTTGAATTGAGCCGTTTAGCCCACGCATATCCTTGCCCTGTCCCATTCTGTCCAAAATATCATCTTGTAACGCCAAATTCTTTTGCAAGAGTTTCTTGGTAGAATTTAGCAACGCTATGTAGCCCGTACTAAAAGTATCCAAAGTCGTGTCTGGTAAGATGAATTCTTTGCTTGGGTCGGGGTCGTTTTTCTTTGGGCGAACAAGCAAACGCAAGAATTTTTCCAACGCACTACAAAACGGCAACAGAACAATTGGCAAGGTCATTTGAACCATATGCACAACGATTAAGGTCATAAAGATATTTTCGCCCAAAGCGGAATAGAGCCATGTATAAACTCCTGTAAAATAGAGCGGAACCATTACAACAAAACCGAATAAGTGCGCCACAATATGCCCGACCGCCACCATTTTTGCTTCCCTACCCTGACCAGAAACGGTGTATAGATAACTAGCAAGCGCCGTACCGACAGCGACAGTTAGCATACCCAAAACCGCCGATTCGGGCGAGAAAATGCTTGCCTCAACAAAGGACGCTAAAATTGTAAGACTTGCGAAATTACTTGTAGTCAAGAAGCTGAACACAAAGGCGATTAGCATAATCATAATCGGGAAATTGATTGACTGGAAGAACGAGTGCATGCCTTGTGTTTCAAAAAGTTGTGTAGCATATTGTCCAACCAAATCAAGCCCCAAAAACAGCATTCCAAAACCCACAAGCGCTTTTGCAATATTGTGCATTTTCTCTTGTCTAAACAACAAGTTGATTACCGCACCAACAAAGCAAAGCAGCGTTAGAAACCTTGTGAGATTCAGCCCTTGAAAAACAAGCAAAATGATTGAAAGCGTGTTACCAAAACTCAACCCCAACACAAACGGCAAGCTTTTTCGCAAACTGATTGTGCCGTAGTTTACATAGTTCATAACCATTCCGCTAACTAGAGTAGATTTCTGCGTAGCGAAGGTCATTATCGCACTGAAAAAATAACTCTTAATCGGACTGTTTGAGACTTTCATAAATTTGTTACCCAAACTATGCCCCATACACGTTTCTAGCGCTCGGCTAAACATTGACATACCGTAAAGTAGCAAGCCTAACCCCGCTAGCATTAATACAATAATACTAACTATATCCATAACAATTCCCTATTTTTTGTTGTACTATAATAATACAAGATTTTATACCAAAAAAGCAAATAATTTTAGTTAGTTTATGCAATTTTTTAAAATTTTTATCAAATTTTGCAAATCGTTCTCACGATTTAACTGGTCACGCAACTTTGCTCCAAGTTTTAAATGCTTCAAATAGAAGTTTAAATGCCCCCGCATAAGCGGAACAACTCTGCTCTCGGGCAAGATTTCTAGGAGCAAGTTATAATGCTTCTCAATCGTTTCTAGCGGGGTTAGTTTATAGTCTGTATTTGTGCAGTCGGCGAAAATCCAAGGATTTCCCAAAGCCCCTCGAGCAATCGCCACGCCCGATACCGCCGTATTGTTTAACCTAAACGAAGCTTCGCTTGCGCTACGAATATCGCCGTTGCCGATAACATCTATACTTACCGCTTTTGCGACGTCATTAATCACATCCCAATTCGCCTTGCCCAAATACATTTGCTCCCTTGTCCGACCATGCACAGTAATTAAACTCGCACCGCTATCCTCACACATTTTCGCAAAATCGCAAGCAACAATATTCCCCTCGTCCCAACCGATACGGAATTTAACCATAACAGGACGATTATTTGAGTGTTTTACAACTGTCTTGATTATCTCGCTAGCAAGTTTAGGATTATTAAGTAAAGCACTGCCCGCCCCTGTTTTAACCACCTTTTGCATAGGACAACCCATATTTATTCCAATCGCCTTGAATTGCGACAAGCAAGGCATTTCCAACGCACGAGCAAAAAAATCAGGTTCGCTACCAAAAAGCTGAACGGCGGTGCGGTCATATTCGCCAAAAGAAAACAGCAATTCCCGAGTATTTTCACTGCCATAAACTAGACCTTTGGTCGAAACCATTTCCGTTTCCACCAATCCCGCTCCACAATCTAAACAAATAGAGCGAAACCCCGCATCAGTAAAACCAGCCATAGGCCCAAGCAAGAACGGATTTTTCAAGAAATTCTCTTTCATATTTTCTCCAATAAAAAATGGAGCAAATTTGCTCCATTAAAAGTGAAATCAATTACGCATTAACTGCGTCCTTCAAACCTTTACCAGCCTTGAATGCAGGAACTTTGCAAGCAGGGATAGAAATGGTTTGCTTTGTAGCTGGGTTGATACCCGTACGAGCAGCACGTTGACGAGCTTCGAATTGACCAAAACCAGTCAAAACAACCTTGTCCCCATTACGCATAGTTTCTTCAATAACGCTCAAAACGGCATTAACCGCCCTAGCGCCATCAGCCAAAGTAAGGCCTGCTTTTTCTGCAACTGCAGCAATAAATTCTTGTTTGTTCATTGTAAAACTCCTTTTATGAACTGCCCTTAGTATAGCATAAAAAAGCCGATAACACAAACGATTTTAGCATATTTTCTTGAAATTTTTGCGAAAAACAGCCATTTTTTGCCATTTTTTTAGCATTTTGGCAACAAAAATTGCTTTTTTAAGATTTTACTGCAACGAAACTTCGGTACAAATCGTGAGGGAATTTGCGTGAATTCATCCCCGTTTTGAGTGAAATTTCTGCGTTCGTGGAGGAATTTTGTCCAGAACGTTCCAAAGCCCGATAGACGAATTTCCTCGCCACAAAATAGCCCCGTGCAAATTATTGTTAGCAAATTTACGACAACCTCATTAGCCTTTTTTATCGACAGCGAACTTTTCTTTGCCAAAATCTTAACCAAATCTTGCCTATTCATACAACCAATTTTTGCCTTAGTTATGAATTTTAAACCTTATTTTTACGCCTAATAAACAGCCCCAACTTTTCCGCACCGCCCCATACCCAAAAACTAAATAGATACAACACCCCGCCACCCAAAGAAGCAAACAACAGCAACATAATTTCGTTTGAGATAAGCAATTTTATATTTATTATATATAACGCTAGAAGCAACCCGCCCCAAAAAGACGGCAAGCACGACCCCAAATTTAGTTTTACACGAAGTTTGTTGCGTATGAATATGTAATTTAGGACATACGCCGTCATATAAAAAGCCACGCAAGAAATCACATAGCCCCAAATATTTAAACTCGATAAAGTAAGCAACACGAACAAAGCGACTTGAATTACGGCGGAAATCAGCATATTTCGGGCGGTGATTTTGCCGTAGCCAAGTCCTTGAAGCATATTGTTTTGCGTTTGTAGTAACGAGCCAAAAATCACACTAGCACTCATCACAAGTAGTATTTTGCTTGCTAGTAAAATTTCGCTTGCGTTCAAGCTGTTTTGATAAAGTAACGAAATAATCGCCTCGCCAAGCAAAACAAACACCACAAAAATCGGCACGCACAACGCTAGAGCAATTCCCGTCGCTTGATTGTATCTAGCTTGAATCTTACTTGTTTCGTGCAGAGTCGCCACGAACGGCACAATCGCTATTGCCACCGCCTGAGTCAGTACAATCGGCATATTAACAAGACTTCCCACAACCCCAGAATTTATCCCCCAAAGAGTCGTGGCCGTGGTTGTGCCAAGCCCTGACACGCTCAATAGCATTACGACAAATAAACTTTCTACAAACAACACCGACGGCAAAATTGCATTAGTTAGCGTAATCGGAATCACGTTTTTGATAATTTGCTTTTTAATGTTGCGCTCAATTTCCTTTTTAATTCCCGCCTCTTTACTTGAGGTTGATACAGTGAAATTTGGGGCGAGCATATTTGTTAGCGATTCACTTGAGTCAGTACTATGCATAGTACTATGCAACTCATTTTGCGCAGAGTTGTACCCCGAAACTGCGGAAATTTTGAAAAACACGAGCATAACGACCACCGCAAGCAATTCACTCACACCTACCCCGACCAACGCTCCAAATGTGCCGAATTCCACTCCGAGCGGGAGAAAAAAATACCCACACAGCAACCCGAAAATAAGTTTTCCGCCCTGCTCAATAATTTGGCTTGTGGCAGTCGGAAGCATATTGCTACACCCTTGAAAATACCCACGCAACGCACTCAACACGCTTACCAAAATGACAGCAGGCACTAACCCCAAGTAGCAAATGTAGAGATTTATATTACCTTGAAGCGAGGCGATTAAAGTTGAACACCCCGCCAAAAGCACAGCAAAAATTGTGCCGATTAGCAAAAGCAATTTTAGGCTTTCTTTTAGTACGATTTTGGCAAAACGCACTTCGCCACTTTCCAAATATTTGGCAGTGACACGACTAATCGCAGTCGGCATCCCTGTACTTGACAGCACCAAAATCAAGGAAAATAACGGATAAACTAACTGGTACATACCTAGCCCCTCCGCCCCCAAAAGCCACGTAAGTGGAATACGATAAATTGCGCCGAGAATTTTTGCGACCACACCCGCCACAAACAAAATCATAACCCCCGACACGAAAGATTGCTTTTTTAAAATTGCCGATTTTACGCCTACTTTTTGCTTTTTCATACCTCTATTTTGCGAAAAATCGCCGTTTTTATGTATGAATTTGTCGATAGCGGACGAAATTCCCTTTCTTTGCTTTAAGTACACAAAATGCCGAAGCAAAATTTTTTAAGAAATTTGCAAAAAAGTCTTGAATTTTTGTGAATTTTGTGATATACTATGCGAGTATGGTTATTTGAAACTCTCTTAATCGTACTTTACGCCTTCATAGTATAAGGGTTAGTACACCAGCCTCTCACGTTGGACATAGGGGTTCGAATCCCCTTGGAGGTACCAAGAATAAACGCTCCGTTGAGCAAAAAATGGCATTATTGTTAGATTGGTTGTAAACGCAATGTTTACAGCCTTTTTAGTTACTCAAACAAAAAACGGCGGACAGTTTACACTGTTCGCCCACCTATAAGATATTTTAAATCAATTTATCAAGCTTGCTTATTTAACTTGACCAATTTAGCATAACCGTTAATTTAATACTTTTTCTTGAAGCTCTTCGCAACGAACTTCATACTTTGTTTTATCTTGTTTGATTAGGCTTAACGCTTCATCTTGTGCGGATACAAAGTCGTTTATTGCCGTCATTGTGCTGTTTAAGTTTTCTAAAGATACGCACAATTTAGGAGAACTTGTATCCCCCTCTTGTCTAGTATTATAATGATATGCGCAAATTCCGTAAATTGCACTGTTACAATTTTTACACCACTTACCATGACACGTACAATAAATAGCATCACTGCCAACGACACAGAATCTTGAAATACGCTTATCATAACTTTCAATATTTTTTAGCTTGACTCCCAGTTGTTGTAGAGTATTTGTGTTATCTATGGTTTCATAAAAGTCTTTAGAGGGCATTAAATATGAATAGAAAAATTTGTCGCTAGCATATTCCATACTGTAATCTTTAATCGCAAACTTTACACATTTTGGGTCTTCTGTGTCTATCACTTCGAAACACTTGTTGGTTTTAACACCCTCCGCAAGTTTTTCGTTAGTTGCGCAGTCTCTAAATTCTCCCAAATTTTCATAGGCAATACAAATCTGCGGAAGATTATTCCCGTCTTGCTTTTCATAATAGTATAACTTAAAAATATTGTAAGCTTTGTCGCTATCGGGGGTTGACTGCCACTTTTTTAACGCCTCTTCTCTTAAGCTCTCCAATTTTGCTTCTCGCTCCAAGAGTTTTTCTTTTTCAAAAATCTCTCTTTGTTCTTGTTCGAATTTTGCTTGTTTTTGCGATTCTGTATTTTTCCCAAAAACACTAAGAACGGTTTTGGCAATTGATTCTATTTTCTTCATAAATATCGATCTCCTTATCGTTGTCGCCAATTATATCATAAATATTTTGCTCTGTCTATAACTTTTGTTGATTTTCTCAACAAAAATAGCACCTCCCCCACAAGCAAAGCAAGACACTTCTTAAGTAAAAAAGTGAACCTACAAAGTTAAACAACTTTCAAAGGTTCACTCCACTTTAATTTGATGAGTTTTCTTGCCCATAAATTATAGTTTTTTACAGATTTTCGAGTTTTAGTCTAATTTCTTCGTTGTGAAGAGCGATAAGCATTTCGTCAATATCGCCTTGCATAAATTCGTTAATGTTGTGCAAACTCAGTCCGATTCGGTGGTCGGTCACCCTGCCTTGCGGGAAGTTGTAAGTTCTAATTCGCTCACTGCGGTCACCTGTTCCAACTTGAGTTTTGCGCTGTTGAGCGTTTTCGGCGATAGCTTTTTGCGTGTACAAGTCTTGCAATTTCGCACGCAAAACACCCATCGCACGCTCCTTGTTTTTTATTTGACTGCGTTCATCTTGGCAAGCGACAACCAACCCCGTTGGCAAGTGCGTAATACGGATAGCGGAGTCAGTCGTGTTGACCCCTTGCCCACCATGACCGCCTGCGCGATAGGTATCAATTCGCAAGTCTTTTTCGTCAATTTGGAAATTAACCTCTTCAACTTCAGGCAAAATCGCCACAGTAACCGTACTCGTATGCACCCTGCCTTGCGATTCGGTTTCGGGGACACGTTGCACACGATGAACACCGCTTTCCCACTTGAGCGCACGATAAACACCCACGCCGTCCACACGCATAACACCTTCCTTAAGCCCGCCGACTTCGGTTTCGTTATACTCAATAATCTCCGTCGTCCACCCTTGCTTTTCGGCATATTTTTTGTACATTCCAAAAAGCTCAGCACCAAAAAGCGACGCTTCGTCACCGCCTGCTGCTGGGCGAACTTCGATAAAAACGTTATTTTCATCGTTTGCGTCTTTTGGCAAAAGCAAAATTTGAATTTCGCTATCAAGTCCCGCAATTTTGCTCTCCGCTTCCGATTTTTCCGCCGTCGCAAGCGCTACAAGTTCGGCGTCCTGCGTTTCGGACAAAACTTCATCAGCGTTTTTAATCTGCTCCAAAACCGCATTATATCTATTATAAACTTCCACGAATTCGCTCAAAGATGCGTGTTGCTTGGCAATTTTGCGATACTCGTTCATATCCTCCAAAATCTTCGGCGAACACATCAATTCGCTCAATTCGTTGTATTTGTCCACAAATGGCTTTAATTTTTCAATCATTATTTTCTCCTTGCAAAAACATAACGTTTCTTCCCAAACAAATCTTTTATTATCTTAATTTCGGTAAAATTCTTGCGTAAAAGCTTTGCAACCTGCTTTGCTTGTTTGTCGCCAACTTCCAAAAACAAGCGCCCGTTCGGGTTTAAGTACTGCGGAGAAACTTCGGCAATACTTCTATAAAAATCTAACCCGTCCTCACCGCCAAAAAGCGCCAAATGTGGCTCGTACTCACCCACACTCTTGGGCAGATTCGCCATTTCGTTACTATCCAAATATGGCGGATTACTAACAATCACGTCATACTTATTTTTAATATTTTGCCACATATCGCTTTCAATAAAATTTATGTCAACCGAATTGCGCTTTGCATTATCTTTTGCGACTTGTATCGCCTCAGGGCTAACATCTACCGCATCGATTTGCAAGTCTTGTTTTGATTTCTTAAGAGCAATTGCAATACAACCGCTCCCAGTACACAAATCAAGAACTTTTGCGTCTTTTGGAATTTCTCGTACCACAATATCGCACAACTGCTCCGTTTCGGGTCTTGGAATCAGCACAGATTTATTTACACCGATTTCGCACCAAAAAAAATCTGATTTGCCGATGATATACGACAGCGGTTCTTCGTTGATAATTCTTTGTAATCCCAGAGCAAGCTCGTTTGCGTCAACAGTAGTAACTGTGTGCATCGTCCATTCGTTTATATCGATGTCACTGAACCTACTTTTAAAAAGCCAGCACAAGTCCTGAATATAACTTTTTCTTTTCAGCCCGTCGCAAAGTTCCATATAGTATTCCTTTATATTCATAATCACCTCGTAAACTAAAAATAGATGCTTTTTAAAAGCACCTATCACAAAATTAATCTGCAATGTTGTGTTTTTTGTTAAACTTCTCAACACGACCAGCAGCGTCAACAATCTTTTGATTGCCTGTAAAGAAAGGATGGCACTTGTTGCAAATGTCAACTTTCATAACGTCTGCTTTGTATGTTGAATGAGTTGTAAAACTCTCGCCACACGCACATTCAACTTTAACTTCGTGATAGTTTGGATGTATTTCACTTTTCATAATAATTACCTCGTTACAAAATATAGTAGCGTTATTATATATCAAAATTTCAAAAAAAGCAATAGTTTTACGCAAATTTCTTACAAAATTTTATTTTTTGTTGTTTTTGGGGTTGAATTCGTTTGCGTTTCCACAAATTTCTCGGCGATTTTGTTGATATCGCCCGCCCCGACCCACAAGCAAATATCACCAGCTTTTAAACTGTGTTCCAACGTAAAACGCAAGTTTTGAAAATTGGAGCAGTAGATTCTGTTTTGCGTTGGCGGGAGCGCAAAAAATAAGTCAGTACTATCACCGCCAGCAATCAGCTTCTCTCTCGCTCGGTATGTAGGTAACAAAATTAAGTCAGCGCAGTTTTTTAGAGCGGTCACGAATTGTGGCATAAGTTTTAGCGTGCGTGTGTATGTATGTGGTTGAAAAATCGTAACAATTTTACCTTTTACGGCAAGCAGTTTCGCAGTTTCTAGTAGAGCTGTGATTTCCGTTGGATGATGTGCGTAGTCAGTGAAATGTTTTACGCCAGCAATTTCGCCTAAAAATGTTTGCCGTCGCTCCACACCGATAAAATTTTGCAACCCCTCTATAATATATATATAAGGAACGTGGTAGGCATAACCGATAGCAATACAGCCAAGTGCGTTTAAGACGTTATGCTTCCCACTCAGCAAAAGTTTCGCCCGAAGATAAAATTTCCCGTCAAGAAAGCAATCAAACGAAAATCTGCCCTTTTCGTCCGAGCATAAATTTTTTGCAACGAAACGATTTTGCGGTTTAAATCCAAATGAGAGGTAATTTTTGGACTTTTTTTGCTCAAAATTCAGCTCATCACCGCAAAACACTACAAACTTGCGGGTTTTTGCAATCAGCTTTTGAAACGTCTTTTTTATGTCGTCCAAATCTTTGTAAGTGTCCATATGATCGCACTCAATATTTGTTATGCACACGCAATCGGGTTTTAAATGCAAAAAACTACGGTTGAATTCGCACGCTTCCGTGATAAAATATTCATTTCCCCCGACACGCAAATTACTATTCCAGTTTTGACTAACCCCGCCGATGTGGACGGTCGGGTTGAATTTTGCGAGTTCGAAAATGTACCCTAGCATTGCCGTCGTAGTGGTTTTCCCATGAGTTCCGCTTATTGCAATCGCATTTTGGTAACTTTTTGCAACCTGTCCCAAAAATTCCGCACGCTCTACAATCAACTTGTTGAGAGATTTTGCAAGGCTTAAGTCAGGGTGATTTTTGACGGCGACCGTATAAACAATCACATCTGCCGATTTTACAAACTCAGGGTTATGCTTGATTGTCGTTTTGATTTTATGCGAATTTAATTTTTTTAAAACTGGCGAATCTACATCATCAACCCCAGTCACAACGCACCCCCGACTTTGCACCAACATAGCCAAAGCGCTCATACTAACTCCCCCGATTCCGACAAAGTGAATTCGTGGGGCGGTTTTTTTATTTTTGTTTATAAGATTTTTCATATATAGGTTATATTCCCTTAAATTCACTTTTGTGATTAATATTAAAATCGGACAAGCTTGATTTGAATAATTTTCAAATTTATGCATAATATAAAATTTCGATTTTGGGGATAAAATTCTTGAGGGTTCTAAAAGTACGAAAAAATCACAAAAAATGTTGTTTTTTTATAGTTTTTTTGTGTTTTTTGCCAAATTTCTGTGCGTTATGAGAAATTGCAGGTTTTCACATTTATTTATTTTATGCATAATATGATTATAAACAAAGATGACAAAAGGAATAAATTTATGTCAAAAATAATAAATGTTTCAACCGTAAATTCCAGTATAGATTTGCCTGACAGCACCAAAAAAAGTATAGAAACAAAAAGCAACGAGGTGATTGTAGAGAATATGAGTGGATTTAAAGCAATAAGAACGAGCGAAAAAACTTACGCAATACCATCACAAGAAGTTACTCAAACGCTAACTTTGACCAACAATAGTGGCGAAGAGGTTAAAAACGTAATTGTCACAGACACAATTAGCGCAGGAGCGACCTTTAAAGCGGGTTCGGTAACTGTTGATAGCGAAAGTATGCCCGACGCCGACCCAACAATCGCGCTCGTTCTTGAGTCGTCTATCCCAAACGGTTCGTCGGTTGTGATTTCCTATGTTATAACCGTTGATGCAGAACCAAAAGTAAATGAATTCACTTCAACTTCACAAGTTACTTACGATTTGGACGATAGAGCGTCGCTTGACACTACTTCAAACACGCTAACCACAACAATCGTTTTGCAAAAGCTTTCTGTGACAAAAACCTCTACAAAATCAGCAGTAATAAAAGGTCAAACATTAACCTATCAAATCACAGTCACCAACGAAGGCAATATAAAGAACACCGATATCACACTTACCGACCCATTGTCTAGCGATGTTACGTTCGTTCAAGATTCAGTGAAAATAAATGAGGTAACCAAAGAGGGATATAACCCAAGCTCTGGATTCAGTTTGCCCGACTTAAACCCTACAGAAAAGACCGTAGTTATGTTTGATGTATCAGTCAATTAATGCATAATTATGCATAAGCTTTTGCTTTTTTATGTCTTGTTAGCACAACAAAAAAATCAGCGACTTGGATGCAGAATTGCTGATTTTTTTAGTTTTTTGTATGTTTTACATCAATTTTATGATAGTTATAGTAACCATTGGTACACCGAAGTACGATTTTGAGGTTGTTTGGTCGACGTCACAACCATTTATAAATATACTCTTTTTTTGAATATTTATTAATTCATATGGCGTTGAAACATTATCAACAACAAACACGCCTGAGCCGGTCATATTAGTAGCGCATTCATCATAGGACCACGAATTTGAAGCAACTAGAATTTTCTCGCTATCTACCTCACGAAAAGCGACCGACACAAAATCGGTTTTTGGGTCAAATTCGGTTTGCGTTCTTTTTACATACGCATTTGTTGTAAAAATTATGTAGTATATTCCTGTTTTATTGAACTGAATTGTATTATCTGTTGAATCTAGCGTTATAATGCTCCCGCTGTGTAATTCTAGGCGCATTAGTGGAAGACGTCCGTTTGATACAATTTCCTCTCCGCTAACAGGGAATTGAGTTGGGTCGTCATTATATGAAATTATGTAAGCGCTGGGAATATCTAGCGTACCCGCAGGGCCTGTATCACCTTTTTCGCCTTGCGGACCTGTATCTCCCTTAGGGCCAATATCACCTTGTTGCCCCATTTCACCAGGTAGCCCAGTTGGACCTCTCGGACCAATAGCACCCGTCACACCTCGTGGTATTCCAAAATCAAGATAATGCACGCTATCCAAAAACCTATCAGCGACGCTTGCGGAATTCTCGGGTTCTAAAGTTGTTACAAACCCAGCACGAACTACTTCCATATCACCCGTTTCGCCCTTTGGAATAAAAAAATCAAGCATATTTTTGCCGTCCATAAAGGAGGACTCGACTTTTGCAGTATGCCCCGCATCCATAGTTGTAGTAGTACGCACCACAACTTCACCGCCCGTAGCCCCCGTTGCTCCCGTGGGCCCTCTTGCACCCGTCGGACCTGTTGGACCTATCGGGCCAACTTCCCCCGTCGGACCGATTTCCCCACGCAACCCTTGAGGTCCTTGCGGTCCTGTTGCACCTCGTGGCGTGATGATTTTTGAATCAATTATTCCGCAAAATTTCTTACCAGAAGAATTGCCCCCGTTAAAATTTCCAAACATTTTCTACTCCTAATTCGCTTTTTAAGTATTATATAAAAAATAATTATAAATTGTGAAAAACATCACTTTCCTGCTAAAAAATGTCACTTTCCCGCAATTTTTTGCAACATACCCACATTTTTTGCATAAATTAATTTAATATATATTATTGTTAGGGGGAATAAAATGGGCAAAATTCGCAATCAGGCAATTGTACAAACAACATTTCCTACCCCTAGTGGCGAAACGGAAATTTTAAAAATATTTAGTAACGAAAATGCTGTTGAAAATATTTCAAATTCTTTTCATAAAGTGCGAACAAGTTCCTCGCCAACCGCCACCAAAAATCAAGAAATCACCTTTACAATCACTCTTGACAACCAAAGCGAATTCAGTATTTTCGATATAAGAATTCACGATATTTTGCCAACTGAAATGGTTTTTGTATCAGGCTCAGTCAATATCGACGGCAAATCATACCATCAACTTCACCCCGAAAAAAGTTTTATTCTCCCCGCCCCGCTTCCACCATTTAGCAAAGTTGTAATCACCTATTTAGCAAAATTAGCCACAATGCCACAAAGTGGCGAAACAGAATCGCAATCAATGATTACATTTTCCGTAGATAAAATGCGAGGGGTGACCGAATTTTCTAATAAAATTTGCGTAAAAGCGATTGAAAACACACTAGAAATCATCAAAACTGCGAGCAAAACCGTAGTAAATCACAACGATATAATTAAATTCACCAATAAAATAACAAATTATGGAACCGATATTCAGCATAATGCAATTTTTAGCGACCCAATACCACCAAACACCGAAATTGTGCGCAATAGTTTGACGATAAATCAGCAAAAATACGATAATTTAGACCTAACAAAAGGCTTCGAAATTCCCCAACTTAATTCGGGCGAAACTATGATAATCGAGTACGAGGTAAAAATTCTATGAAGCAAATGAAATTCCAATCAAAAATCATTTATCGCAACAATAATGAGTGTTTTATTTTTAATAGCAACGAACTAATTTTGACGATTTTGGATCCACCGACTGCCCAAAATTACTTTCGCGCTAATATAATTTGCGTGCCTCAAAATTCCAAAAAATCAACATAGTTTACTCATATAAAACTTATATTTTCACACAAAAAATTTTGCTTTCCGTACACAAATTTTTTATAAATTGCATAAATAATTATTGTTAATTTAATCTATCACGTTGAAAATTTTTATATTTTCTTTTCTTGAATTTTCTCCATTTTGCCAAATTTTTGTTTAAATTTTACGTTTTTTGTGTGTTTTTCGCTCAAAAATCAGTACTATGCATATACTATGCACTGCATAATACTTGTGCTTTGCAGGAATTCGCCTCCAGCAATCAAACGAAATGACAACCCAAAAACACGATTTGACAAAATCAGGTCAAGTGTCTAATTTAATGAAAATAATAAAAATTATTAATTTTTGAAAATCAATGTGGTATAATTATTATCGTATAAAAGGAGAGAAAAAATGGCAGAGAAAAAAACAACTCAATCAACTAGTACAACAAAGACAACAAGTTCTTCAAACACCATCTTTGGTTGGAGTTTGAACAAGATTAGTTTCTACACAATTGGTGCAGTAGCTATCCTTTACTTAGTAGGTATGATTCTTTCACTTTGTGGTTTAAGCCTCCAAGTCGTTGGCATTTTGCAAGGTATTGCAACTGCAATCCTTATTAGCATTACTGCTTACCTTGCTTGGAAATACGTTAGACACAAACCAGCCGTTTGGAAAGTTTTGTACTTTGTATTGTTGCTTGTAGTTTTGCTTGGTATTATTCTTCCACTTGCTTTGGGAAAATAATCCGCAAAACCAAACAAAAAGCGCCTCCGTTTTTGGAAGCGTTTTTTTGTTTATCAAAAACATCACTTGTGATAAGTGACATTATTTAGTATCGTCATAGCACGATAAATTTGCTCAGTTAGAACGACACGCATAAGCTGATGCGGTAAGGTCATTCGCCCAAAACTAATCTTTTTGCCAAGATTTTTGACCCGATTATCCAGCCCATAACTTCCGCCAACAACCAAATACAGTTCGCCCAAATCACTCTCCTGCGCCACAAGGTCGGCAAACTGCTCGCTCGAAATAGTTTCGCCCTCAACAGCAAGCGAAATCACCCGTTTGCCTTTCAGTTTTTCCAAAATCCTGTCGCCTTCGTCTTGGATAACCGCAGAAATTTCGCTTTGATTCTCCTTAAAAAGTCTACTCTCGCCCAACTCCAAAATAGAAAATTCACAAAACCTGCTTAGCCGTTTTTTATATTCATTTATGGCGTCAGAAAAGTACTTTTCCTTTATCGTTCCGACGCAAACAATCGTAATCTTACGCATAATTCTCCCCTAATAATTTCGTTTTGAATTTCACATAAAGTATACCAAGCAAGCAGTCAAAAGTCAAATAAAAATGATTCTTGATGAAATTCCCTCGTTTTTATAATAATTTTTATTTTTTTGTGTGAAAAAACGCAATTTTGTGATATAATTTGGGTGAATTTTAAAAGGAGAAATTAATGGGTACTCGGTGCAAATGGTGTAATGAGAGCAATTCGCTTTATAAAAAATATCACGACGAGGAATGGGGTCGGCGAAATTTTACTGAGTCGTATTTGTTTGAAATGCTTGTTTTGGAAAGTTTTCAGGCGGGTTTGAGTTGGGAGTGCGTACTGAATAAACGGGAGAATTTTCGGCGGGCTTTTGATAATTTTAACCCTGACAAAATTCGTTCGTATGGTGAGCAAAAAATCGCCGAACTTTATCGAGATTCAAGTATTATTCGCAATAAACTGAAAATTCTTGCCGTCATAAATAATGCAAAAATTTTTAAGGAAATTCAGACAGAATTCGGTTCGTTTGCAAATTTTCTGCAAATTTTTGGTTGCGAAAAAACTTATTACGAAGTTGGTTTAACCACCTCGCCCCTATCAGATAAAATTTCAACTGAACTAAAAAAACGTGGTATGCGTTTCGTGGGAAGCACGATAATTTACTCATATTTACAATCGATTGGCGTTATTTATTCGCACGAAAAAGATTGCTTCTTGTATCGCAATGCATAGTACCCAAACCAAAGCAAAGCCTTATTTTTACAGCAAAACTATGCGTAAAATTCAATTTGAATAGTATGCATAGTACCCGACTAACAATATAAATTAAAATAAAAAACAAGGATTTTCCACTAATAAAAGAAGCGTAAATCCTTGCTTTTTTATTTTATGAATTTTTCGTTTTTTTAAATTAATTTTTAGTTGCCTGGCTTTGCTGGAGGTGTGCCACCGTTTTGACCTGGGTTAAAACCGCCACCGCCCATATTACCGCCACCGCCGAAATTTGCGGAAGCGCCAAGCGTGGTAATCTTGCTCGAAATCGTAAAAGTCGATGTCAGGGTTGACCCGATATATAGGTTATATGTTTCCCCGCTCGTCAACGCAGGACAGCTCAAAATCACCGAACCGCACGCCTTTTCGGTCGTAAAAGAAAGGATAGTTTCGCCGTCGCTATTCTTGATTGCGATTGTCGTTCCGCTAGCGATTGACGAATTTTGTCCGTAAGAAATTACGTACTGCTCGGAATTTGTCGCAGGGGTTTCAACCATACCAAGCGAGGAATACGCAATTAGCGTGCCACCATTTACCAAAATTCCGTTCTCAGCATCAAGAGCGCCGTCAGCGTTGCTAGTCGGCCCGCAAACAGTCACTTCCCCGCCCGTCATCAAAATACTGCCGTTGGAATCAAGCCCGTCGCCATTTGCATCAACCTTGATTTTACCGCCCGAAATGATAATGTATTCAGTAATTGAAGTGTCGTCGCTCGCAGAATTTATACCGTCATCGCTCGCAAAAATCGTAATGTCGCCACCAGTAATTTTTACGTAAGCGCCCTCAATTCCCTCGTAACTTGATTGAATTTCAATCGTTCCGCCGTCAATTTGGGTCAGCAAATCAGCAGTAATTCCGTCGTCGTTTGTGTTGATTTTGAACGTGCCACCTTTGATAACAACGTTACCGCTGTTCGTGTGAATTGCATCATCGCTAGACGTAATCACAAAATCACCGCTATTGATATAAATCGTGTAACCGCCTTCGGTAATCGTAGCATCATCTTCGTCGTCGCCGTCGGTGTCGTACTCGATTTCGCCCACTTTAATACCTTTGGAACTTTGCGTTAAAGCATAGCGATTTGTTAAAGAACCCGAGTAATCGCTCGCAACTTTTTGGTAAGAATTGCCGTTTTTAATGTATCTAAAATCGTCGGTTATCAGCCCGTAAGTCGTTAAATTGTTGCTGGAATACTTCACAAAATTGCCCGTTGTGGTAATATTTGTCGTTCCGCCGTCGATATAAACAAATGTATCCGCTTGAATTCCGTCCCCACTAACCGAACACGTGTAAGCGGTATTTTTTAGATAAACGAAACCGCTTGAATACGTGAACTCGTAAGTTTCACCCTTTTTGTTATCGTAATCGCATTCACTGTGCAAGCCGTCTTTTTCTGCCGACGAAACGTTAATTTTTGCATCCTCGCACTCAATCGTCTCCGCTGAAATGCCATGTTTAGAGGCTGTGAGCTTTACTGTTGCGTCCACGATTATACAAGTTTTGCTAACCTTAATCGCACTGCTGTCCGAACTTGCACCCACTACATTAAGCGTACCTCTTCCGTTTATCACCAAAGTGCCTTTTACATGCAAAGCGTTTTCGCCGTCACAAGTTGTCGAAATCGTGTTTGTTGTGCCGTCCAATGCCGTAATTATTACAGTAATTGCCTTGTCGCTCTTGATTATACCAGCCGTTTCGGTACTAGAAATCGTTGCACCATCTAGGAACAAATGCACCGTTGCGCCTTTGTCCACACTGATTTCAATTCCGTTTGAGTAAGTTCCCGTAAGCAGATAATTCCCTGCAGACGAGATTTTTCCGTCGCTTCCTAAAGTTGTGATTTCGCCCTCAGAATAAGTCGTGTTCGTTTTGTATCCACTCAAATTAATACTAGCCGATGACAAAACGCTACTGGTCGTCGTTGAGTAATCAACCTCAGTTGGCGTAGTACCCGTTCCGCCACCGCCAAGATTATCCATTCTTCCTGTATCTTGTGGGGTCGAATTCCCGCCGTTATTCGTGCCGTCTGAGGCGCAACCCATAAAAACGAAACAGCAAAACAGCACCATCGCCACCAAAATAATTAATAAATTAATTTCCTTGCTTTTAAATCTTTTCATTTTCTTTTCTCCTTTTAACAGCAACAATATTATCACATTAAACTTAAAAATTTCTTAAAAATACACCGTTTTTTATAATATTTTTAGATTTTTTTGCATTTTTTTAGAATTTTCACCCCGCAAAAGCAAAAAATCAAAATTTTTTTATTAATTTTTAAAAATATTTTGATATTTTAAGCAATTTTTAAACTTTTTATGTTATTATTAGTCTTGAAAAATCCTTTGCTTTATATAAACAAGTGGAATTTTCGCAAAAAACTGCATTTTTATATGCAAAAAGAGGGATTTTTATGAAAGTTTTAATGGTTGAAGACGAAATCAAACTTGCCAAAGCGGTGAAGTTCCTACTTAAAGAGCAGAATATCACTTGCGAAACAGTAGCAAACGGCAAAGACGGGCTTGATTTAGCTTACGAAAATTCGTATGACGTGATAATTTTGGATGTTATGCTCCCCGAAATGAACGGCTTTGAAATTCTAAAGGAACTGCGAGCTAGCAAGTGCGAGACACCCATTATTATGTTGACTGCGAAAAATATGACGGAAGATAAAGTTAAGGGGCTGAATCTCGGCGCTGATGATTATCTTACCAAGCCTTTTGACTCCACAGAACTTATCGCACGAATTAAAGCGCTTGCAAGACGCAATGGCAAGACTTTTACTGCCGAAACGCTAACTTTCGGCGACTTGGTGCTAAATCTTTCCACAAGCAAACTAACATCGCACGACGAAGAAATTAAACTCAATTTCAAGGAATTTGAAATAATGAAACTGCTATTGTCCTCGCCCGACAAAATCGTAACGAAAGAGATTTTGTTTAGCAAAGTTTGGGGCTGGGAAAGTTCGGCGACCGATAGTAGTATTGAAGCATATATGTCATTTTTACGGAAAAAACTCAAATTTTTAGATTCGCAAGTGACGATTAAAAATTATCAAAAAATCGGGTATAAATTGGAGGAAAATTGTGATTAAGCAACTAAAACGCAAAATTATTTTATATATAATGATAGTAATCAGCAGTTTTTCGGTGTTGTTTGCGGGCGGAATTTCATACTATCTTATCAACAAATATAAGCAAGACTTGTTTGTGTCTATGGAATCGCAACTAAAAAACGACCGCCCAACAACTGAAAGCGTCACAGAAACGAATAACGACAAGGGCCCAATATTGCAAATGAATTGTTGCATTGTCTCTGTTAGCGAAAACGGACAATTGACTATACTAAAAAACGACCTCACATTAAGTGACGAAAAAATTGATACTTTGGTTAAACAGGTACTAGCAAGCAACAAAAAAGACGGGCTATTAAGTAGCGAAAATATGCTTTTTTCTACCGACAGAGTTCAAACGGAGAGCAAAATTATTTTTGTCAGCAAATCGTACCTAACGAACGAAATTTTGAGCGTTTGCATTACCGCCCTAACCGTAACTCTTGTGTTTTTGGCAATAATTTTTCTCATCAGTCTATGGGTCGCAAGCGTTGTTTCCAAACCCGTTGAAAAATCTTTGCTGGAACAAAAACGCTTCGTCGCCGACGCTTCGCACGAACTTAAAACACCTCTCGCAGTCATCCTCGCCAACAATAAAATCATAGAAAAAACCGCAAATCCGAAGCAAAAAGAATGGCTAATTAGCAACAACGACGAAATTCAATACATGAGCGAAATTATCAGCGAAATGCTGACCCTTGCGCAAACCGAATCGATGACCACCGTCAACAAAATTAAAGTCGACTTAACAAAACTTGCGACGAAAGTTTGCCTGCAATTTGAACCAATCGCCTACGAAAAAAGCCTTTCCCTCACACACGAAATTGCCGAAAATATCAGCGTTAATTTTGATGAGAAAATGCTTCGGCAACTGCTTATGATTTTGCTTGACAACGCAATCAAACACGAGCAAAGTGGCGGAAAGGTTAATCTAATTATAGAAAAAACTGCAAATTTCGTGAATTTGAGGGTGCAAAATGTGAAAACTTTAATCCCGCAAGAAAAACTTCCGCATCTTTTTGAGAGATTTTACAAAGTGGACGAATCACGAGGGAGCAAGGGCTTCGGGCTGGGGCTAGCAATCGCAAAAAATATCACGCAACTAAACGGCGCCACAATTTCGGTAACCTCCACTCAGCAAAACGGCACGATTTTTGACGTGAAAATTCCTAATTGAAATTCCTACCGAAAATTCTTGGTTGAAATTTACAGTCAAAAATTTACAGTCACCCCACTCCTCACTTCGTTTGTCGGTGGAAGAATCTGTGAGGGCATCGCCCGAACCCAGATAAAATAGTAAAAATTACATCCTCTTCGTCATCCTGAGCGCCGACCCGCGCAAGCCTATATTCGAAGGATCTGTGAGGGCAACCGCCCGAACCCAGATTAAAGCAAGTCGAAGACTTGCAAAGGTAAAATGATTCTATCCTTTAACACGCAAGGGGTACACCCCCTTGCGTCATCCTGAGCGTCGACCTGCGCAAGCCTATATTCGAAGGATCTGTGAGCGAA
>CAVEBU010000010.1:0-46211 GCA_963614045.1 Alistipes finegoldii
TTTTATCTGGGTTCGAGGCGGGGAGTTGGGGGTTAACTGTGTCGAATTCGTGAGAAAAGGGTGAATTTAATGGGTGGCGGGGAGGAGGGGGAATTTGGCTTTGTGTGGAGGTGAAATCGCAAATAAGTGACAAAAAATGCAAAATGTATAAAATTCGCAAGGAAATTTGCAAAAAACCCTTGCAATTTGGGGATAGTTGTGATATAATAATTGACACACTGCGTAAGTAGTGTAGTTTTTTATTAAATTTTTGAGGTAAGAAAATGCGTATTAATGTAAAGTTTGCTTGTACTGAGTGCAAGAGATACACTCACACTTCTGAGAAGAACAAAAAGAACAATCCTGATCGTATGGAAATGAAGTTGTACTGTCCTTTCTGCAAAAAGCACACAGTTCACAAAGAGAGTAAATAATCATTCATTTTATAACAGTCAGGAGGCAAAATGGCTAAATCAAAATCAAAGTCAAAAAAGAATGGGAATAGTAATAGTTCTAGCGCAAAGAATATCAAGGCGTTAATTGCTCAAAACAAGATGATTGAGAATCAGAATGCTGAGGCTGCTCGTGAAGCTGAGAGAAAGAAATTGGCTCGTGAGGCGGAAAAAGAAGAGAAGATTAAACAACAAGCTGAAGCGGAGGCGGTGGAGAAGCAAGAAGAGTTGGTTTCTGCAACCGCTGACGAGGTAATTGTTGATGAGACTGTTGCTGACAAGGTAGAAGACACTGAGAAGAAGTCGGAAAGTAAAAAAGACGACAAAAAAGACAGCAAATCAAAGAAAAGCAAGAAGGCGAAAAAGCCTAGAGAGAGTATTGGCAAGAAGGTAAAAGACACTGCGAGTGAGCTTAAAAAGGTTACTTGGCCAAGTTTTAAAGAGGTTGTCAAGAAAACTGGTGTGGTATTTGCGGTAGTTATTTTCTTCGGTGTAATTTTGCTTGCGTTTGACTTCTTGATGTCACTACTATACAAGTTGTTTATTAGTTAATGGTGGGGTAAGTAAGTATGTCCAATTATATTAGCACAGAGCCGAAATGGTATGTACTGCACACGTTTTCGGGTTATGAGGCTGTTGCCAAGCAAAACTTGGAACAAGTTGTAGAAAATGGTAATTTGCAGAGTAGAATTTTTGATATTATTATTCCGACTGAAGATGTCATTGAAGAAAACGATGGCAAGCGCAAGATTGTTACACGCAAGTCAATGCCATGCTATATATTTATTAAGATGATATATGGTGATGACATTTGGCATACAATCACTCACACACGTGGAATTACTGGGTTTGTTGGTCCAAAGGGGCGTCCTTTGCCATTAACTGACGAGGAAATTCGCAAGATGCGGTTAGAACAAGTCAAGGTTGATTTTTCGCTAGAAGTTGGCGACGAAGTTCGTATCGTGAGTGGTGCTTTGCGTGATATTGTTTGCAAGGTGACCAAAGTTGACCCAGATGCGCAGAGATGTAGCGTTTTGGTGAGTATGTTTGGTAGAGAAACACCGTTGGAACTCGCTTATGCAGAAGTGAGCAAAATTTAGTTTAACGCATTTTGGTGCTTAGCAAAGTTTGGAGAAATCCGAATTCGTTGTGGCGTAAACTAATCTTATGTTTGTTAGGCACGATAGTAACTCCCAATAGATTAGAGATTGGGGGTAATTGTGGGAGAGGGTGCTAAATATTTGCACTGGCACTTTCGTTAAAACCACATTGGAGGAAATTATTATGGCAGAAAGAAAGCCTGTAGCTGTTGTAAAAGCTCAATTGCCTGCTGGTAAAGCCACTCCAGGTCAGCAACTTGGTGGTGCGCTTGGTCCTCATGGTGTAAACATCGGTGCTTTTATTAAGCAATTTAACGATGCCACCGCTAGCCAAGCAGGATTGATTATTCCTGTAATAATCAACATTTTTGCAGATCGTAGTTTTGACATTATTTACAAAACTCCGCCTGCAGCCGTCCTAATTAAAAAGGCAATCGGCATTGACAAAGGTAGCGCAAAGACACCTAAAATTTGCGCAGGGGAAATCAAAAAGTCTCAAGTTCGTCAAATTGCAGAGACAAAGATGAAAGATTTGAACGCTGCTTCTATTGAAGCTGCAATGTCTATGATCGCTGGTAGCGCTCGTAGTATGGGTGTAAAGGTCGTTGACGATGAGGAGCAAACAGCGTAATTTCGCTGTGTTTGGAGGTTTATTATGAAACAAGGTAAAAAGTATAAATCTGCTCTTGCATTGGTTGATTCAACCAAAATGTACAGTCCTGCCGAGGCTATTGACTTGGCAATCAAGACTGCTACCGCTAAATTTGACGAAACTGTAGAATTGCACATTAAACTTGGTGTTGACGGACAGCAAGCTGACCAACAAGTGCGTGGTACTGTTGTACTTCCTGCTGGTACTGGTAAGAAATTGCGTGTTTTGGTTATTGCTAAGGGTGACAATGCTGACGCAGCTACAAAAGCTGGCGCTGACTATGTTGGTGCTGAAGAAATCGTAGCAAAAATTGCTGGTCAAGGTTGGTTGGACTTTGATGTATGTATTACTACTCCTGATATGATGGGTGTGGTAGGTAGAGTTGCCAAAATCTTGGGTCCAAAGGGCTTGATGCCTAATCCTAAGAGTGGTACTGTAACTACTGACGTTGTCAAAGCAATTAACGATGTTAAGGCTGGTAAAGTTGAGTATCGTCTTGACAAAGAGAACATTATCCACTGTCCAATGGGCAAGGTAAGTTTCGGTGCTGAAAAGTTGCAAGAGAACTACACCGCTCTTATGGATGCAATTGTTAGAGCAAAACCTGCTGCTAGCAAGGGAACATACCTAAAGAGTGTTGTAATGTCTGTAACTATGGGGCCTGGTATCAAGATTAATGCAAATAACAACTAATATCAAAAGTCTGCTTTTGCAGGCTTTTTTGTTTAAAAAGTGAGGAAATTTCTCTCTTTTTTTGTTTTTGTGGGTATTTTTTGGCATATTTTACAAATATTAATTGCGTATGGAATGGTATTGTATAGTTTTGACTGTGCTAGCGTCGTTACTTTTAATAAGCTTTTTGCCGTTTAAAATTTCGTTAAGATCTTATTGGAATATCGGCAAAAATATGGGCGTAGTATCTTTTGCAATTTGGGGTGTAACAATAAGTTGTGTGCAGATTGAAATCACTAAAACTGCAATTAATATCATCAAAGCGAAACGCAAAGAGCGACAAATTCAGTTTGAAGCGCTGACTTTTGGGGCAATTTTTATGCATCATTTTTTGCAAGCGGTGTTCCGATATCTTATAATTTTGGAAATCAGCACCTTTGTAGACACTAGCAAAAAAGACGACGCAATGGCGACTTGTTTAATCAGCGGTGTCGTATTACAGTTTATGTATGAAATTTATGCGGTGTTGTACGGCTTGAAAGGGGATTTCAGGGCTTTTTGTAGTGTAGGTAACGATTTTCAAGAAAACAAGTGCAGTTTATCAAACTATACAAGCGTGATGCTCGCTCCGATGATATTACTAATTTGTGTGGTGCGGGCGCTTTTGAGAACGAAAAAGGGGATAGAAAAATATGGAAAATTCGCAGGGACGAAATGAAAATCAAATTAAAAATTTACTTCAAGATGCTTTGCATAGCATAAAAAATTATGTGGATATGGATACTTTGATTGGTGAACCGCTTGCTATGGGTGAGGGGGTTATGGCGTATCCGATTATAAAAGTGTCTGTGGGCATAGTCGCTGGTGGTGGTCAGTATTCAAACAAACTAATTATAAAACGTGGTAGGCAAATGTACCCGTTTGTTGGTGGAACAGGTGCGGGGTTCAGTGCTGAACCTGTTGGCTTTTTGGTCGTAAACAAAGGCAAGCAGGAACTTATTACGATCCAAAACGAAAATGCTTGGGCGGAAGCGATTAGCAAGGTCGGTGACGGGTTGTCGGCATACCTAAAAAATGTCGTAAAAAAACAAAACAAGGACAAAAAGGAATAAATATATGAGAAAATTAGTGTTTTTTGCGATGTTTTTTGCTATTTTGTGTGTCACTTCAGTAAATTTTTGTGGCGGGTTCGTGTATGCGGATACAGATTTTAAACTACCAACCGCAAATATTTCGGCGACTTGTAGTGGGCAAAGTGCTTTTGCTTTTGACGTTGATACTGGACGAATTTTTTATCAAAAAAATGCAACGGAAAAGCGTGCGATGGCGAGTACGACCAAAATTGCAACTGCGATTACCGTTATCAGAAATTGCGAAAACCTTGATGAAGAAGTTACGATTGGTGCTGAATCGGTAGGAATCGAGGGGACGAGCATATATTTGCGTGTGGGTGAAGTCTTGACTGTTCGTGAACTGCTCTATGGTTTAATGTTGCGAAGTGGTAACGATTCTGCGACTGCTCTTGCTTATCATTGTGCGGGCGGAATTGAAGAATTTGCTCAAATGATGAACGAAACAGCCAAGTTGGTCGGTGCAAATGATACGAATTTTACTAACCCGCATGGGCTTGATGACCCGAATCACTACACAACTGCAAAAGATTTGGCAAAGATTAGCGCTTTTGCACTTCAAAATGAGGATTTTCGGCAAATTGTTAGCACAAAAAACATCAAAATCAAAGGCAACAACGAGGAAGCATATAGATTTTTGTCAAACAAGAATCGGCTTTTAGGAAGTTTGGAAGGCTGTATTGGGGTAAAAACAGGTTACACTAGCAAGGCGGGGCGGTGTTTGGTAAGTGCGTGCGAACGAAACGGGTTGCGAGTTGTGTGTGTTGTGTTGAATTGTGGCCCGATGTTTGAGGAAAGCGCAAGCATTTTTGAGGCGATTTATCAAAAATATAGCAGTTTTGAGATTTTGAAGCCTTATAATGTTGTGACGACCATCCCGCTCGTTAATGGCGAAGTTCCGAGCATTCAAGTTTATTCTCGCAACGGTTTAAAATTGGCATTAAGCGATGAGGAATATTCTAATGTGAGCGTTGAGTATGATTTGCCAGAATTTCTCACTGCTCCCACAAAAATTGACGATCCAATAGGAAAAGTGCAAGTTTATTATGGTAAACACTTGATTTTTAGTGAAAAAATATATACAATAGATGAAGTAGGTTCGAAACTCCTCAAAGACAAAATGAAAGACATTTTGAAAAGGTGGAGCGTGCTGAACTAAAAAGGTAGTGAATACAAATGAGACTAAACAAATTTATGTCTGCTGCAGGTGTGGCGAGCAGACGAAAATGTGATGAAATTATTGAATCGGGGCGGGTGCGTGTTAATGCGCAAGTTGTCAAGAAGTTGGGTGTCCAAGTCGACCCCGAAAAAGATTTGGTTTCAGTGGACAACAAGCCGATTAGATTGCGGAACGATTTCGTGTATATTATGTTAAACAAACCCACTGGTGTCGTGACAACAGTTAGCGACCAGTTCGGTAGAGAGACGGTTTTGGATATTTTGCCGAAAACTAAGCAACGAATTTTTCCTATCGGTAGACTTGATTACAATACGAGCGGACTTTTATTGTTTACGAACGATGGCGAAATTGCTCAGCGTGTGATTCATCCGAGATTTGCTATTGATAAAGTCTATTTGGTGACGGTTGCGCATAGGTTAAATGAACAACAAATCACACTGCTTACTAACGGCGTGGATATTGGTGGTTTTGTGACTTCGCCCGCTAAAGTAATTTGTAAGAGGAGCAAAAATGGTGGCTTTGTCTATGAAATCACTATTCATGAGGGCAAAAATCGACAAATTCGCAAGATGTTTACTGCGGTTGGAAGTGGCGTGATTCGGCTTCATCGTATCGCCATCGGCAAGATTAAATTAGGGGCGTTGCAAGTGGGGTGTTATAGGAATTTAACACAAGAAGAAATCAATTACTTATTGAAATTGGGAGATAAAAAATGAAATTTGGCTATTTTATTGCGTGGGTGTTGGTATATTTGCCTGTGAGATTGCTGTATCCCACGACCGTTATCAACAAAAAAGTTTTTGAGTACAAGAATCGGGCTGTGATGGTTTGTAATCATATGTCAAATGTCGATGTTGTGGTTATAAAGTCGCACGAACATACTTATCGTTATGTTTTGTCCAAACATAATTTATTTGAGAATAAATTCGTTGGCGGTGTTTTGAGAGGTTTGGGCGGGATTCCCGTAAATCGTGAGGAGGTCAGCGTTAGTACAATTCGGAGCGTGCTAGACCTTCTTAAAAAGGATAATCAGATACTAATTTTCCCCGAAGGAACTCGCAAAACGAGTATTGATGACGCAAATGCACTAAAAAATGGTATGGCAATGTTTGCCCTGAAATCTGGTTCGCCGATAATCCCTATGACGCTATTGTATAAGCCGAAAATGTTGCGCTTTAATAAGCTTATTGTGGGCGAGCCGATAGACTTGTCGCAATATCAAGATACAAAAGCTAGTAGGGAGGTGTATACCGAAATCGCCGATATGGTATTAGATGCGATGAAAAATCTTCGCAAGGACTATATCGAATCATTATCGCCTAAAAAACAAGTTAAAGTTCTTTCTAAACTTAAAAAAATTGAAGAGCACGAGCAAAAACGTCTTAATAAAAAGATTGAGAAGAAAGAGCGTCGCAAGGCGAAATTAAATTAAATAAGTAAAAAATGAAGCCCTCGTCCTATTAATCAAAATAGGGAAGTGCTTCATTTTTTATAATGGAGCTGATGGTGGGACTCGGACCCACGACCCGCGCATTACGAATGCGCTGCTCTACCAACTGAGCCACATCAGCACACAAAAAAATTTAGATTATCTTGCTTTAGTTTTAGAGCAAGCTCTTCCGTAGCGGAAATCGGCGCATCGACACGCAAGATTGCTACGATGCTTGTGTCCTCACCGTGTCCGCCTCACTTCATCACCCGCAGGGTGCGTTCGGGCTACCACGCCAACTGAGCCACATCAGCACACAAAAAATTTAGATTATCTTACTTTAGTTTTAGAGCAAGCTCTTCCGTAGCGGAAATCGGCGCTTAAATACTAAAGCACATACATTATTGTATCACAAGTTGAAGATTTTTTCAACTGTTTTTGCTAATAAATTAAAATTTATTTTCAACTTTTTATTTATTGCAGTTTAAGTAGAGTGTATATCGAATTTTAAAAATCTGTTAATTTTAATTAAGAAAACAGGTTGGTTTTAACTAAAAATTAAGACGAAATATCGTTTTGCTATCATTTGGGCTTGATTTTTATGTGAATTGTTGTCAGAAAAGACTGCGTAAACGAAAATTACAATACTAAATTGAACATAATGTCAAATTCTGTTTAATAGGGTATTTTGCTTGATTTGTAGTGGCATAATAATATATAATGAAATAGGAGGTTATTATGTCTTTATTTAACAAAAATTCGTCCAGGATGTCAAAAACCTTGGCAGATTTTCAAGATGGCGGAAAAGTCTACAAAATTGTGACGACTTGCGCAATTGTTGGATTGTTCGTTGCTGTGGGACTGTTGGTAATGGGAATTACTATGCAATTCATTAATGCCACCATCACATTAGTGCTTGCGATTTTGGCGGTAATTTGTTTTGTTGCGATTGCCACTTTGCCATGGATAAAAAAATACGAACAAGGGCAATTTCGCAAGACATCAATCACATTTATGATTATTAACGGAATTTGTGCGATTTTGTGGATAGTTGGTGTGATTTTGGTGTATGTTTTGTATGTTAAATCGAGAGATGGGGCGGACTACGACCCGACGAAAGCTCTTAAAATCATCAAGATAATCATAATCGTGTCTATTCAGTTCTTAACTGCTTCGTCAATTGCAACTCTTATAACTCGCTACAAAAAATCTTTTTTGGCGTTCCAAGTTATCACTTATATCAGTACGGTTTTTGTAGATGTGTACGTGTCGCTACTCCTATTTAGTGTGTACTTTAACGAAGCAAGAGATTTGCAAATGAACAGTGATCTGTTGTCAATTTTGGGTGCGCCAATAATGATTGGGCTGTTCTGTATGTTCCTTGTATTTACCGCAATTTCGGCTGGAATTGTAAAACGTTTGGAGCGTAATCGTGTTGAGCGTGTTCATGATGCGGTGGCAAATACGGTAGACGTAAACGGGAATATAGTTTCCGATTCTAAACCAACTTCGGAAAAAGACCGTATGGCAAAATTAAAGCAAATGTATGACGATGGGCTGATTACTGAGGAAGAGTATAACACAAAAAGAGCAGAAATTTTAAAAAATTTGTAAAAACAAAAATGTCGTTTGGCGATTTTTCTAATTGAGAATTTGCGGACGATGTTTTTTTATCCAAAATTAGAAATTTTGCATACAATGATGTGAGGGCAATCGGGCAATGCCCTCGTTTTTTAAGGAGTAAAAAATGAACAGTTGTAATTGCAAAAAGGGGCTTGTGCCTGTAAATGAGCCTTTCTTTTGCCCTAGGCTCCAGGCATATGTTGTGCGTGGGCCACGTGGTGAAACAGGCCCGCAAGGGCCACAAGGTCCTCGAGGATTGAGTGGAATTATTGATAACAATATAACCTTGTCAACTCCGCAAGAAGTCGGTGTAGTGTCTCAAGGTGCGGTGAATTTTGCACAAATCGTTACGCAAAACGGGTTGGCGATTAGTGTGGAGGTAGGGGAGTCTAGTGTAATTTTGGCTAGCGGTACTTACTTGGTTATGTTTAATTTAAGCGCAACAAATTCCGATACGGAAAGTAAAACGTATAATTTCGCAGTTGCTTTGGGAGGAGAAATTCGGACCGCTTTTCAAAGTGTTGCGACGGTTGAACAAAATCAAATCGTTTCGCTTTGCGGTAGTGGAATAATTAATATTGAGAACACAGGGACTCTTTCGTTGGTAAATAACACAGACAAACCTGCGGAGATTTCAAATCTTGCATTAAGTATTGTAAAATTAATGTAAAATAATTGATTTATTGGCTAAAATTTAGTATAATATCCGTATAGGAGTATTCGTTTATGCCAAAAAATGAAATTCAAGATTCTAAGGAAAATGCGGTAAATAAGCAGAAGACTGCGCAAAATCTTTCAAAACCCGCTAAAGATGTAAAATTAAAAGCAAAAACAAAGAAAACGGAAATTGCTCAAGTGTCTATTGAACAACCACAAGAAGATGAAATTCAAAATAAATCCGAAGCTAAACAAAATGACGCAAAAATTCACAAGCAAAGTTCTAGGTCGGCAATTTTATTTGTGTCGGCGATGAATTATTTGGTGTTTTTCTTCGGGTTTTGTGCGTGCAGAAATGAGCCTTTTGCGAGATTTCATCAAAATCAAGCGCTTTGGATGTGGATTATCATAACTATTTTGTACCTAAGTTTTGCGTTCATACCGGGCGTGAATAAGGTTGCAATTCCCTTTGTAATTATGTTGCACATTTTGTGGGTTATCGCTGGTGTGTGTTCCGCTTTGCGTGGGCGAGCGTATTCAGTGCCTCTTGTTGGTAAAATTAAGATTGTAGATTGGGAAAAAGTATAGCAAAATGTATACTGTCACAGTATTTTTATTGTGGCAGTTTTTTGCTTTTTGCCGTAATTTGAGGAGAACTATGCGTAAAATGTGTTGCATAGTACTTGCATAGTACCCAAAAATACACTCAAAATTCATAAAATATAACATTTATTCGTATAAAATTTAGCGTTTTTACTGTTTATAAATAAAAAATTATTTATAATTATTCAAAAAAGTTGTGTTTTTTATTTGACTTTAAAGTTTTTTGTTATTATAATTAGTGTATAAAGATGCCATAGAGTATCAAAAATGGGAGGTGATGGGGTATGGCAAAGAAGAATATCGCTGTTATGGACTTTGGGTCAAATCACATCACAGTTCTAATCGGCGATAGCGGAGTAAATGGGACTTTTGAGGTGCGTGGTTATGCAAGTCTAGGGTATGCCGGGTATCTTGAAGGTGAGATTTTGGAACCGCAAAAACTTAGCGAAGCCCTTTGTACAGCGATAAAGACTGCGCAAAATAATGCTCGTGCAAAAATTACGCACTTGTATATTGGAGTGCCGGGCGAGTTTAGTGTCAACGAGGTAAAAAGCGTTAGCAAAGACTACGGAAAGCCTAAAAAAATCTGCTCTCGTGATGTCGATGAACTATTTTTGATGGCGGACGATTTCGGGAGTAGTCCTACGCACGTTGTAGTTAACCGCAGTCCTGTGTGTTTCGAGTTGGATAACAAAGATAGAGTAATTGACCCGAAAGGTTTGGTGACGACGATGTTGGGCGCAACTTTGTCTTTCGTCCTTGCCGAACGGTCTTTTGTCGGGGCGGTTTTGCAAGCGGTTGAAGTTATGCGGTTGCCGTTTGTTGAGTTTTTATCCGAACCGCTAGCGGAGGTGATGTACCTAATTAGCCCCGAAGAGCGTGATAGTAGTGCGGTGCTAATTGATTGCGGATACTTAAGCACGACAGTATCGGTGGTTGTCGGTGATGGTTTGGTTTGTATGCGAAGCTTCTCTTTGGGAGGGGGACACATCGTAGCGGACATTTGCGGGATGTTGAAAGTGCCATTTGCCGTAGCGCAGAAGATTAAGGACCAAACAATCTTGGCAGGGAAACCTAGCGAACTAGAGGTTATTACGGTGGAACACGAGGGCAAAAAATACACAGTAAATTCGCTTGCGGTGTATGAAATTCTGGAGCGAAAGATTCGTCAAATCGCCAAGATGATAGCGAAGAGCTTAAACACATGCACCTACGAGCGACCCGAAAAAATTCGACTGAATCTCACTGGCGGAGGCATTTCGTATATCAAGGGCATACGGGAGAAGCTATTTGAAATCTTAGGCAAGGCAGTTTCGGTTCGTGAGCCAAAAATTCCGCTTATGAACGAGCCAAAGCAGAGTGCGGTGCTAGGGCTACTCGATATGGCGCTAAAACAAAATCAGGCAAATAATTCGTTTTTAAATAAAATTTTTAAGAAATAATTGGAGGTAAGTATGGATACTTTTACGAATAGTTATGGTCAAAACAACAGCAATCCTGTTGTAAAAATTAAGGTTATAGGTGTAGGCGGTGGCGGTAGTAATGCTGTAAACCGTATGATTGATGCAGGTGTTAACGGGGTGGAATTTATCACCGTAAACACAGACAAACAAGCTTTGCAAATTAGCAAGGCTGATTATCGTATTCAAATCGGTACAAAATTGACTCGTGGATGGGGTGCGGGTGCTGACCCAGAAATCGGTTGTAAGGCTGCCGAAGAGAATTATGAGGAATTAAGTCAAGCTGTGAGCGACGCTGATTTGGTATTTATCACCGCTGGAATGGGTGGTGGTACGGGTACAGGCGCTGCGCCAATGATCGCTGCACTAACTCGTGAAAAAGAGATTTTGACGATTGCGGTTGTTACAAAGCCGTTTAATTTCGAGGGACGCAAACGTATGGAAAATGCTGAAAAGGGTTTGGAGGCTTTGCGTAAAACTGTTGATTCGCTCGTTGTTATTCCAAATGAGAAACTCTTCAAAATCGTGCCAAAGGGAACAAGTATTGTGGACACATTTAGATATGCTGATGATGTGTTGCGTCAAGGTGTGCAGGGGATTTCTAATTTGATTATTGAAAATTCTCTTATAAATCTTGACTTTGCAGACGTTCGCACAACTATGAAGAATCGTGGTTTGGCGCATATGGGTATTGGTAAAGCAAGGGGCGATAGACGAATTTTTGAGGCGTTGAGTCAGGCGGTTTCAAGTCCTCTTCTTGAAACTACTATTGAGGGCGCAACAGGAATTATCTTTAATGTTAAAGGTGGGTCAAGTTTGCCGATTGACCAAGTTCATGAAGCTGCCGACCTTATGCGTGAAATTGTTGACCCTAATTGTAACATAATTTTCGGAGCAAGCATTGATGAATCTTTGGATGACGAAGTGGAAATTACCGTAATTGCGACAGGTTTTCAGGGTGGGCAACCAAGTTTGATTAACAAGGAAAGCGAGTACGCTCAGCATGACTATTCAAATTCACAAAACAATGCTGACGACGAGAGTGATTTTGAGAGCAGCAGACTAGATATGCGTGAGTTTGATGAACCTGAACCAACTCCTGTTGTGGAGAAAACTAGCCGTATGAGTATCGATATCGACGACTCAGAAATTCCACCATTTTTGCGAAAACTCAAGGGCAAATAATAAATAATTTTTCAAAAATGTCAAATAATACAAGCAGGAGCATTATTTCCTGCTTTTTTGTATACAAAATTCGCCTTTTCTCTTGACTTTTTGCGTTAAATTTTTTATACTAAAAGCAGTATTATCTAGGAGAGAATATGCGCAAAATTTATTTGATGATGTTCCCCTTATTTTTGGTAGTTTTTTTGACTTGCGGATGTGCGGGGAATAAAGATGCTAATGCTATGTGTGAGTTTGATTGCGATAGCGTGATCACTCTCAAAATTGGTACAGCAAATAGTAGTGATGCGGTGGCTTATGCTCCGCTCGTGACAAATACACTCGTTGAAAATTTAAATATAAGTTACGATAGTTCAATTATTGATTACAATATTGCGACTGGTCGAATTGAGGCTTTGCGTTCTGGGACTACTCGTATAAAAAGCACGATTAACGATAAGACAAAATCGGTTCAAGTAAATGTGGAGCAGGCGGTTTATTGTACTTCGCTTAAATGCAATGATTTTGTTATGGAATATGGCAAAACCGCAGAATTGATTTCAGGTTCTCGCAAGGCTTTTGTGGTAAATTCGGGTTACAATATGGGCTACACTTTTGGAAGTTTGACACCGCAAATTCTCTCTGTTGATTCGGATGGTGTCGTTACGGCAAATGCTGTTGGTAATGGACAAATTTATGTGGCGACCTGTTCGGGTGTGAATCCGCTTTCGCCGACGAAATACGATACTGCTTGGGCTACGATAAATGTTACAGTAATGGAACGTCGTGCGGATTTGTCACTTGAGATTTATAATAGTGATATGACTCAGCAAATCACAAGCGAAGAAGATGAGGACGGCAACGAATTTTATACGTTGTATTCGTCAAAAGATGGTAGTGTTTCTTACAATCTAAAAATTTCAAGTGACCAAAGCCTCAAAGACTGCTTGTTTACTGAGAAAACTACGGTTGCTGATTGCATAAACGAAATTAGTTGTTCGTCAAACAATCGCCTTGTTGTGCAAGGTGTCTACCTTTTGTCGCAAGACCAGAGGACTGTCTATCAATCTTTTAAGGTGGTAGATTGTGGGACTGATGCGATTCAAAAGGGCATACTTGAGTCGGGACAGAATTTTTATTACTCTAGTTTGAGTAAACGTTTGAATATTCGTGTGTATAGACAAGCAATCGATAGCGATATTTCGGCAAAAGTTTATTACAGCGATTGTGAAAAGGAGTACGATCTTATCGATAAAATTGGACAGTATTGTCTATATCGAGGTGATGACAGTGGGAAAACCGATTCTGTTGTTTATGTCGTCCCAAAAATTAGTAAGTATTGTAACCCGAAATGTAACATTGTGTACGAGAACTTAACTGTGCAACAAGTGGAAAACGGAATGCTTAAGGTTTCGTGCGGTGAAAATAGTGGTGTAGGTACGCTTACAATAATTTCCAAAGACGGCGGTGGTGCTAAATTAAAATTAACATTTTGCGATTACTCAATTATGCAAACAACTTTATTGACAATTACTACAGATGCGAAGCAAACAACAACGTTGTATTTTGATAAAGATGGAAATGCTACTTTCGGTGCAAAATTTGAAATTCATGACGAAGCGGGCAATATCGTTACGAATCGCAAAGTTGTGCTGTTGTTATTTGATTTTGACAATAAAGAGGTTGAATTGAGTTTGCCTCAAGTCGATTATTACGATATAGTTGATAAAACTTTTTCTATAGTTTTTCGTGATGTTGGGAGTAACGTGCTGTGTTACAAGGTTATGTTAAGGACGGAAGATTTGAGTTACTGCTCAGATGTAATGCTTGTGTATATTTATAACGAAAATTCTTTGACAAAGTAGGTAGATTTTTTGTATAATTAAAGTATAAATTTTAGGGCGAAATTTTTAAATAAAAAATGGGGGAAATATGTCAGAAAAAATGGAGAGTTTTTTGAACGCTATGACTATAATTGGCGTAGTGCTAGTTGGTCTAATTCTCGTCATAGGCATTGCTTTGGGTATAATGCTTTTGGCGGGTGCGTTTAACAAACATTATGAGCCTCTTGCTGGACTCAAGTTTAACAAGACGGAATCTCAAGTGATTTTGGAAAATGAGGGTATCATTTATTTGACGGTCACTGCAAACACAGCCGAAATTTCGGAAAGTGGTATGGTACTCACCGACGACACTGTGGATGCGAATATTAAATTGACAGTGCGCAATTCAAAAAATGTTATTGATAATTCCATTATTGAAGTGCCTAGTATTGTCAAAAAGGGTGTGCCGTTTGCTGTTAAGGCTAAACTTGCGTCTGACGGCTTTAATCAAGGTGGAATTTGTTATATCAGTGCCGAAACAAGCGATATGACCTATCGTGTGGCAACACCTCTCGAAATCAAGGTGGATGTTCCTGTTGACAAAATTTCTATCTGCGGGGTTGATGCAAACACGAATAAGGAGATTTCGCTCGAAAGCACAAAATTTATATATAACGACGAAGTGCAGTTGTCCGTTAATGTAGAACCAAAAAGGGCTTTGTATGTATTCGGTGACCAAACTAAACAAAAGGAAATCAAGTATTTTTCAAACGATCCAGACGCTGTTTATGTGGTGGATGATGCATCTGATGGGCTGATTAGGATTGATTATAATCCAGAGTGTAATGTTGTTGAGCCATTAGAAAAACCGCTTGCCACAACAACAATAACAGCAAAGATTCAGAAGTTTAGTGTTCCTGACCCGCTTTACCAAAAAGTAGTAACTCAAGATGTAGAATTGGGACTGTATCCGTTGCAATTAAGTCAAATTATTATAAGGAATGAAGCGTATGACGACATAAATGATAAACTGCAAACGAATCTCTTTAGCGGTAATGACTTGTTTGTTTCGGCAGAGGACACAGGTAGACAAGGTGTGATAAATTTGAATATTTTCTTGGAACCTACTATCGTAAAGGAAACTTCTAGTGCTGATTTTAATCCTATGTCTAATTTATTGTCCAAATTGCAGATGAGTGTTGAAATTAAGACAAACGAAAATTACTATATTCCGTCAGCTACTAATCCGACAGCGGTTGAAATTGTCGAGCAAGAACCAGTTTATTATAATGACAAACCTGTGCGTTATTGGAAGATTATCCCGAATCGCTTACTAGAATCGGGTGAAGAAGCGTTTTTAACTATAAATTTGTTAGACAAAGCGGAACAGTTTGCGATTACTAGGGGAATTTCTGTCAACGAAGTGACTACTGGCGTTAATGGTGATAAAGCTCTTACGTACAAAAATTCTTCAGATAACGAGATTAGAGACTTAACATTGTCAATAATCAAAAATAGTGATAATGCTACAGAAATAAGCGGTGATAGTAATAAAGAAATTACATACAGTTTGAACACGTCGAACAACCCAACGTTTAAAAAAGTTGTTACTTTTGTCGAAAAGATTTCAAGTGCTAGTAGTGATACTCCAATAAACAAAAATGAAGTTGGTAGTCAAATTATTTATGCCAACAAAACAACTAACCAAGTTGATAATCAAGGCGAAAATTCGTTCATTGTTAAGCCTTTGGGAGCGGGAAAGGTTAATATAAAGGCTTATCTTGTGCGAACTGATAGTGGTGGAAAACCTATTGATAAAGATTACAACATAATTACAACTGATGAGGATTTAGCAAAACAGGATGGCTACGTTTTGGCGAGCGGTTACTGTTTGGCAAAAAACATTAAAGATGCAAATGCGGGGGAATACATTGTTCAACAAAGTCTCTCAGAATTTCCTGTGACTGTTAGTGAAAAATTAACATCGCTGACATTTTACACCTCGTCAGATTTTTCAGACGAATCAAAAATATCTATTAGTGACGGCATTGTAATGGGTACGACCGTAGCAAATAAAGTGACTATTTATGCAAAGCCGAATTCCTCACTTGCTATTGCCGAAAATTCTTCATCTCAAAATGTAAATGTGAAGATATCAGAAACAGAAATCGATAATCTAGATAAAATATTTAGTGATTTGTATAATGGTATCCTTACGAACAACTCTAGTGTTTATAAATATAGTGATAAGGAATATTCAGATTCATATGCAAGGTGGTTCCAGTTTGATTTGACAACTGATAAAGCTTCGGCAGGAACAACAAGCGAAAAACGTAGTATTAAATTAGCTTGGACATATAATGGAGATAATGAACGTTATTCACAATTCTATGTTAAGACGGTAAACGTTCCTGTTGGGTCAATAATGATTTACGACGCTAATGATACAACAGGTGATTATAAATATGATACATATGGCGTTGATACAACTGAAAACTATTTGCGTATGAAGTTGCAACCAAATATTAGTGCAACTGAAAGTGTAAAATACGCTTATCCTAAAGCAAATTCGGACGATAAGGAAAATCGTACTTATTATCGATTGTCTTACGTAAAGAGTGGTTCGACAAATCTAGCAATACCTAAATATAAAAGCGTAGTAAGTTCAGACTATGCTGACAATTACCTTATTAAAGCACCATCAAGTGGAAATGTAATTACATGGTTATACTTGTTCAAAAACGATATAATAAGTTCTACTAATCCGATAAATATTACTGGCATTACCTCTATTACGAGTTTGACTAACGCTATGAAGTTGCTATATTCTACTGATAATGCAAACATAACGGAAGAAGTAAAGAAGAATCTTTGGCAAGAAATAGCAAAACGTATGGACAACGCAGGGAGCAACAATGCTTCCGATTATGTAACGCTTGAAAACTCTGTTTTGTATGTTAAGAAAGAGCTTCCTAAAGATACTTCGATGTACTTATTCTATTCGTCTGGCTTGAAAGGAAATTATCAAACAAAGTTCGGTGACTTTATGCCAATTGCTATTCATATTGACTATTCGTGGCCGACATTTACAGGGCAAGCGAAGTTATCCGACGGGACAACTGCCACATCGTATAACATTTTAGGGGATTCGACAGTTTCGTTTGCTATGGACTCGTTTGATACCGTACAATGTGAATTCTACAACAAAACAGGGAAAAATACGTTAACGCTAGATGCTATTCGTTCAATTACAATGCCGTCTGCAAGCTATATTCAAATGAATTTAGGCAGTACGGACGGGAAAGCGTTAATTAATTTCTCGCTTACCGATATAGGCAAAAAACTTGATACGAGCCAAACTACAACGGTAAGTGTGAAACGAACAGTTTATTTCGTGATTATGTCTGATGATAGTTGGACAAAACTTAAAGGCGATGCTGATAATAATAATGGATTCATCACAGACGACGCATTTAATGATACGTTGTCATCAGCAAGTTTTGAATACACGCTTAGCGAAGAGTTGCAATTTAATATTACAGCGTCAAACTAGCGGAATAACAATCTATTCGGCTTGTGGAAAAACTAAAATAAAAATAAGTAGGTAGGGAGAATGCGTCAATCGCTAGATAAATCTGAATCAAAAAAGAATAGAAAAAACGCAAAAATTGCGCAGAAAAATCTCAAGAAAGATATTAAAGAGCGTGCGCATATGGCGGAGCAATTACGACGTATGCACGATAGGGATATTCGTGAAAATTGGTTTAAACTCGATAATGCGGCGCTTATTTATCCCGCAATCAGTTCAACAAATTGGAATAGCGTTTTTCGTGTGTCGGTTATCACAAAACAAACCGTAAATCCCGACAAACTCCAAATGGCACTTGATGACACATTAAAGCGGTTTCCGTTCTTTAATGTCGCTTTGCGCGAGGGGGTGTTTTGGCACTATTTTCAAGTTTTGGACAAAAAACTTTTGATAGAAAAGGAAACGACTTATCCTTGTCAGCCGTTTGCTTTTAATAATCGTACGCAAGTTTTCAGAGTTTTGTATATGGACAATAAAATCTCGTTTGAGACTTTTCACTCGCTTACGGACGGAGGCGGTGCGACTAGATTTTTCAACACACTGATTATCCGCTATTTTGAATTATGCGGTGCCGATTTTGAAGATTTGTCAAGTTTTGACTGCAATACTCGTGATTTGCCGTCACTAGAGGAAAATGAGGATTCGTTTAAGCGGGTTGCGACCAAGCAAAAGCCACGTTCTCGTAGCGAAAAGGTGGCGTATCAGGTCAAAGGTAGTTTGGAGCCTATGCAAAAATTGCATACAGTGACGGGAATTTTGAGCGTAAAGTCGCTAAAAGAAATTGCACACAAATTCAATGCCACAATCAACGAATTTTTGACAACGATTTATTTTGAAGCGCTTTTAATGGATAAAAAGTACAGCAATAAGCAACAAAAATTCCCTATTAAAATTAGCGTGCCTGTGAATATGCGGAAGTTTTTCCCTAGTGCGACGCTCCGCAATTTCTCGCAATTTGTCAATATGGAATTGCCGACCAAAATGGAAGACAGTGATTTTGAGACAATCTTGGGGCGAGTTAAAGAGGAATCAAAGAATTTTAATAAGGAATATCTTCAAGGCTCAATTAATGCAAATGTCAAGAGCGAACGCAATTTGTTCGTTCGAGTAATGCCACTTGTTGTGAAGAATTTTGCGCTGAAATTAATTTACAACAGAGTGGGCGAAAGGCAGTTTACTTCGACACTAACTAACTTAGGTCAAATCAAATTGCCCGCCAAAGCGAGCGAATTTATTGAGCATTATTTTATGGTTCTTGGTGCTACAAAACTTAACAAAATCAATTTGACTGCTATCAGTTTCGGTGATGAGTGTGCGCTTACTTTTAGCACACGCTTGCAAGAAACGTCAATAATGCGCAACTTTTTCCAAAAGCTAACCGAATTTGGAATCAATACAAAGGTTTTCTCAAACTATTAGGAGCGAATATGGATAATTGTGAAAATTGTAAAGTAGAAATTGACGACAAAAAGTCGAATTGCCCGCTTTGTGGTAAGGCGGTAAATAAAGATTGCGTACGTAATAACCTGTATTATCCTCAGTACCAGCCAATTGTGGACAAGCACGAACCTATTGTGTCTATACTTCAAAAATTGGCACTGCTGGCGCTGTTTATATGCATAATTGTTGACTTGTTTATCACAAAAACGCTAGGCTGGTCGCTGTATGTTGTTGCAGGTGTTATGTTAACGGTGTCCGTTGTTTTGCGTGCAATTTTAAAGCATGACGGTGTCGCACAAGTGTTAAGCAGGCTATCGTTTTGGATGACGGGCTTTTTGGTGTTCATTGAATTGTATACTCATACGTGGGGGTGGGGCGTTCAATACGCAATCCCGTTTATGTGGGTGGCGATTTGTCTAATTTTCGGGCTAATGATTTGGATTCAAGGATATGTGAATTTTGAAATGTTCAAACCGTTAATTTTGATAATGATTCTCTCAGTCACCTCATTTTTGTTGTTATTTTTCCTAAAATGTGATATACTATGGCCGACGTTAATTGCAGTGTTGTTGTCCGCTAGCGAATTTATACTTATGTTTATGTTTAGGTTCAAGCGTTCTATTCGTTCGCTAAAACGAGATTTTGGTATTTAGGAGGAAATATTTATGTCAGAAAAATTTGATCCACAAGACTTTCAGGCTTCGGATATTAGTTATGTAAATTACGATACGCAAGTGTTGTTCTTTAATGTTATCAAGGAGGAAGTTTCAACACTTAATTTGCAGGAAGATCAGTTGCCTGAAGATGTGTTTAAAGAGCTTTATGAAAACAAGCTTATGGATATTGTTGAAATGGCGGCGGGTGGAATCGTGCCTGCGCAAGATTTCTTGTGCTATACATATAAGAAGGGTATTCCTGGTGTGTTGCCCCGTAACCTCGTGCGTGCGCATTATTGGGGGTTGATTGCGACGAGTAATGGAAGTAAGTTATCCGTTGAGCGTATGCGCTTGTTTTATGAACCTGTGTATGAGTTCGTTTTAAATAGCGACAAAGTTGACGACATTGTGGAAAAGAACAAGCTTAATTCTGACAATATCGCCGAATTTATCGCCCAAAACTTTGCAATTTTGTTTTGCCAAATGGGTAGGGTGGAATTGCTTGAAATTGCAAAAAAGCCTCTTATTGAGGACGACAACTTTGTAAGATTTAGTCACGAGGCGGACGAGGTTAGAAAACTCGTAATGCCACGACTGTTGGAGTTAATAGCATAAAAATAAAAAGTCTCATTTTGGAGGCTTTTTTATGTATAAAATATAACAAGATATAAATACTAATAACAAAAGTTTAATAGGAGAAAAAGTATTTATGTCTGATGACAAAAAAGGAATGTTGCGTCATGTTGATGTATTGGGGCGGGTAGTTATACCTCGTGAAGTGCGTAAAGCACTTCGAATAAATTACGGCGATTTGATGGAGTTTTGCGCTTGCTCAAATAAGCAAGTTGTTATGCGCAAGTTCCACCTAATTCGTGAAATAGTGCCTCTCGCTAGCCAAATTGTCAAGATTGCGAAAGTCAACAACGATTGCGACATTGCGATTCTTGATACCGAAAAAGTCGTCTGCTACAACGGTGAAACGCAGGACGATTTTGGGATCATTTACGACGAAATCCGTTCGCTAATTGAGAATCGACAACCGCAAGTGTTGAGCAACACCACATTATCTGCTGTGATTGAAATAGCGGGTGAGTGTGCTTTTCAGCCGATTTTGTGCGACGGCGACGTTTTGGGTGCAGTGGTTGTTCGTGCTGAAGAAATTGAAGACTCTCAGCGGTTGAGCCGACTTATTGCTGAATTTTTGGCAAACTATTTTGGAAATTAGAGAAGAAAAAAGGATTTGGGTGTGTACCTAAATCCTCTTTTGTTATAATTATTTGTGTTCAAGCGAACTATCTTTGTAAGAGCTTGCTGAATAAGTTCTTCTAGTGCTTACAAAACCTGCATCTTTCTTTGAACTTGTGTCTTTCTTTTTCTCGCTCTTGTCTTTTGTTTCTGCATCTTTCTTGCTAGCCTTACTTTCCTCTGTTGATGGCACATCTCTTCTTGAAGCACCCGTACTTGTATCCGTATCGATGGTATCCATAGATTCATCATCACCTGCAGATCTAGACTTAAAATAATCGATAACCTTTTTACCAACGAAGTATCCACCAGCACAAGCACATACTCCAATAGCGAGCGCTCCTGCAACTTCACCAGCATCCAAACCAGCTGAAGAGTTAATCTCGTTAACCACACCAGGTGCAAGGTCAACAGTCCATGAATTGATAACATTTCCTGCTGAGTCCGTAGTTTGAGTGGTAATGATTTGCATACCTTCCATAAGACTTGGATCGATACCCTCTTTTATAAGGTCGTCAGCATAGAAACTAATTGCCTCGTTGCCCAAATAGTTATACATATCAGCAAAAGTGTAGTAGTACAAATCAATGTCTTGCATTGTTGCGTTTGGACTCAAAGTGCCGTCAGGATTAAACAAATGTGCAAAAATCTCATTAGTAGACTCCAAAAACTCGTTGTAGTTATTATAACCACGCTCTTGTGCGTATTGGTTAAGAACGTCTATATTTTGATGAGAGTGAACTCTGTCAAGAATCTTTTGCGACAATACTGGATGTGCTTCAGCGAATTTGCTAAACAGACCATCCATCTTTGGAAATCTTGCGCTCCCGTAATCATTGCAGTCAAATAGTGGGCTACCTGTGTTTAATGCATTAATTGCACTTTGGTGAACTGCCTCAACAGCACCCTTGCGTGCTTCAGCAAGTTGTGCGTAGTAGTATGCCGAAGCCAAGGCTTTCTTGTATGCAATACATTTTGTAGTATACGCAATACCAGCAAGTCCTCCACAAGCGACAGCCAAAACGCAAGAAGCCGCTGTCATAAGCTTACCATTATTAACTACTTTGCCTTTGCCTTCAGTAGTTTTATCTTCAGTAATTGTACCTTCCATAACTGTTTCGTCCATAATAAATTCTCCCTTAATCTTTATTTATATTAATATTATACCACACAACGAGTAGCTTGTCAATACCCTTTTTTGAAAAATTTGCAATTTTTTTATAAAATCAGCATTTTTTTGCATAAAATTAGGTAAAAATTCCGTTTTTCTGCATAAAAAAGCCCTTTTCTATGCAGAAAAGGGTAGTAATATGTGAATTTAAGTGAATTAAATTTGCATTTCGCCGTACTTAAGGTCACGAGCTTTACGGTCTTCTTCAATAAGCTCGTTAATTAGATTGCGGACTTGGGACGGATTGCGCACACGAACAAGGCTCATAGTATCGTCTGAAGCGTCCTTGCAGTACACTTTTAATGTGCCAGTACCCCAAAACTTATTAGTAAACGATTCAAAGATTGAAGTATCGTCAATACGGAAAACATTTACCTCGTCAATTTTGCTTGTAAAAAATCCACGATCGATAATCAACTTACACCATTTGCCAGGTTTCTGGATAATGCTATAACGAGTAAAAGACAGGGGCATTCCACACCAACGCTTGCGGTCGTGCCATAATTCCTTGATATCGTCACCATACTTTTTAGATGCGTAAGACATATTTCCTCCTAATAATAATTTTCTATATTTTATCACAAAAAAATCAAAATGTAAATAGATAAATCCAAAATTATCTAATTATTGTAATTGTTCCGTCCTCGCTGATTTTGATTTTATCGCCGTTTTGAACATAATTTAAGAATTCGTCGCCGAGTTTGTCAATAGCAATTATTGGGCTATTTTCCCAATATTTTGCCAAAATCACTCCGCTCGCTGCTAGAGAGTCTATTTCGTTTGAAAATAGCATAGCTTTTGGGCAAATTTGCATAGCGCAAACCGTTTGTAATACCATTCCACCTGTTGTTGAACCGATTGTGTTGGGCAAACACAAGATTTTTCCTGTGATGACTTTATTGTATAAATCGGGGTTGTTTTGGTCGCTACCGATAATTTGGCTAGCGTTTTTTAGTGCGCTTTTTTGAAAAGTTGCCAGAGTATTAAGTCCTGCGTGTGTAACTAACGCCTCGCCTGAAAGTTTACCTCCGCAAATGACTCTACCTTTAAATTCTTTCTTAGACATTTTTTGCCTCCTTGCCTGTAATAATATCAAGTAATTCATTTTCGCTATAGAATCTCGCTCTTGTGTATGTTCGCAATTTGTTTGAGCAGGTAATAATTGCTCTGGAGTGGGTGAGCGGGTTATTAAGATACATTAGTGGACAAATGCTAGACAATTTCACGCCTGTCGCCATAAGTTTTAAGTAATCAGTCGTTTTGCTAAATTCCTTTGCAACCGCAGGGGAAGTGGTAAGAATCGTTCTGCAAGTAACTTTTGTTTTGCCGTTTTTGATTAATGAATCAAAAATTCGGTTTGTCCAGTCTACGAGTTGCTCCATAGATAAGTGTGGGCAACCGATAAAGCAAAGTTTTGGTTTTGCGGACTTATTCTTCCATAAAATTGGGTATGATTCGTAAGTCTTTTGTAAGTATTCGTCGTCAATTACTAACTTCTTTGCATCTGTTCTAATGAGTTTTTCGCCTAACTCTCTTGCTTCGGGGGTTAGATTTTCTACATGATACAATCCAACTGCTCCATTACTAGCACTTGCAGCGCCCATATCCTTTAAGTAAGAGCAAGCGCTGTCGTCTAACGTTTTGCCAATCCACTTGTCCAAGCCTCTAATATATGGCACACCATCGCCAACAGCAATACCAATTGCACTACCTAAAATTTGTGCTTCAGGTATTTTTGTTGTTTTTATTTCAACAAGCCAGTTCGCTTTTCTGTTTTCGTCCAAAAGCAATCCAAATTCAGGCACGATTCCCAAAATGCAGCCGAAAAGGTCTATCATACCACTGTTTCGGTTGCATCTTGCTCCCAAAACGGAGTTTGCGTAAACAACAGCACTACTTTCCGCCCAAGAAAGAATATCGCCCTTTTTGGGAATATTGCCCATCTCTTTGTGATAACAAGCACAACTAAACGAATCTGCTGACAGTAGGCCGACCTTATTTAGTTGCTTTTCGTATTCCTCTTGCTTGCCATACATAATTTTACTGAAAACGATTTTGTCTAGAATATTACATTTTACATTTTTGTAGTCAATTGGGCGTGGGTCAGCAGTAAATTTCCATTTTGCAGTAATTCCTGCATCAATAATTTCTTGCATTGTGCGGTAAAGCGGTTTGAGTAGGGGAATACCCATAGAGGTTACAATATGTCCCTCGTGGGTAATCTCTACCATTCGTTTTGCGCCGAAGATGTCACCGATTGCAACGAGTGTTTGCATCATTTTGGCCATAACTTCGCCTTTTTCACCATCCAAGATTGCTTTTTGCTCTGGTGTCAATTTCATTTTGTATTCCATTTATTTCCTCCTATATTTCTCTACAACGACGATAAGCGCCCTTAACTGCTACAAAAACTTTGCCAGGGCGGAACGCATCACCGACTTGATAAACGTGCGGAACAGCATTTTGCTTTACCAAGTCAAAATACAGCTCGTTTTGTGGTTTTGTGCCGATTGCGATAATTACAAGGTCGGCAGGTATTTTGATTGATTGGATAGTTGTCTTAATTTTTGGTGCAAGCGGGTTGGAGATATTTTCGGGCAAAATCGGTTGCCAAGTGTTGTACGGATTCGGTACAGAACGATCTACATTTTTGTCTACCATTACGCAGTCAGCCTTGATTTCTGAAAGAGTGCTAAGGTTGTGGGTGACTATATTTGCTTTGTCAAGATAGTGAAGAATATGCCCCCTGTTTGCAGTACAACTATCTGTCATAAGAGTTGCTTTTTGCTCAATAATTGTGACTTTTTTGCCTAATTCGACTCCAGCCCAATAAGCAGTTTCGCATCCCGAATCGCCACCGCCAAGGATAACGATTTCTTTTGCTTTTTTGACAATTTCAGGATTAAGAAGCGCTTCTGTAACTGTAATTACGTTGTTTTTATCCGCACCCTTAATATTAGGAATTACAATTTTGCTACCTGTTGCCACAACTACGGAGTCATACTTTCCTTTAAGTGAAGCGGTGTCAACTTTTGTGTTGAGTTTTAGTGTAAAGTTTGAATTTCTTTCTAAGTCACTTACGACTCCGTTTAGGTATTCCACATAGTTTCTGATTTCGTACTTAATTTGAGGAACGCCAGCTGGGATAAGAGTTCCGCCTACGTGGTCAGTTGCTTCAAACAAATCTACACTGTGTCCACGCTCTAATAGACATTTTGCTGACACAATTCCAGCAGGACCCGCTCCAACCACCGCAATTTTTTGTGGTTCGAGAGCTGTAGGGATTTCACGAGAAAACACTTCTTCAAACGCAGTGCGTGGGTTAACCGCACATTGTGGATGACCGCCTTCTACGAATTCACGAATACAACCCTCATGACAGCCGATACATGGACGAATTTTGTCACATTCACCAGAGTAAGCCTTGTTTGGCCATTCAGGGTCGGCGAGTAACGGACGAGCGAGCATAACCATATCGCACATTTCATCACGCAAAGCCTGTTCAGCTAAATCGGGATAACCCAATTTGCCGACTGCAACGATAGGCACAGGTTTACCAACGTTTGAGACAACGTTATTTGCTCTAAAGTAGTCTTTTGCAATTTTGGAAATTTCAAGGAAGCAACCACTTGGCATGCTAGCAGGAGGGTGTGGCAACCACCAGTTGTCATAGCAACCCAAATCAACATCAAATACATCTACGCCCGCACGCACAAGGTTTACCATATATTCCAAAGTTTGCTGAATAGTACGCTCGTTACGGAATTTTTTGAGCGGTTTCATACCCATTTTTTCTTGATAAGTTGAATTCAGAGCAAGGGATAAGTCGATGCGGTACATAATCGGATAGTTCGGCCCTACACGTTTACGAATTTCCTTGACTACGTCAATACCGAATCTCTGCCAGTCACTATATTTGCCCATTACACGACGGTTAAAAGCGGGGTTGGTAAGTTGCTCAAGTAAATAACCCTCGTGTCCATGCAAGTAAACACCGTCAATATTACACGCTTTTGCGTCGGCTGAAGCTTGTCCAAAATTTTTGACAAGTTTCTTAAGCTTTCTACCACTCAAACGCTTGCAAGGAATTTGCGGAATGTAAAAGTTTGGATTCCACGACGCACTAACAGGGAGCTTTAGTTGAGTAAGTAAACATTGTGGGTTACCAACTCGCCCAAGCCCTGCTGTAAGTTGAATAAAGAAGTGCGCACCATTTGCGTGGACGCCCGCAGAAATTTCTCTCCAGCCCGAGAGAACTGTACGACTGCGGTCAATACGTGGGAAGTAACTTAAATCGCCAACTTCCTTGACAGTCGAATCAATACCATAACTTACAGGAATCAGCCCTGAAGTTATAAGACCAACGCCACCTCTAGCACGTTCGGTAAAATAGCTAATCATTTTCTGATTCGGCCTACCAGTTTCCTCTGCCATATCAATGTTGCCCATAGGCCCCATTACAAGACGGTTTTTGATAGTAAGGCGGTTGATTTCAATCGGGCTAAACATACTTGTGTAAGGGTAAAGATTGTTAGTCATTTTGGGTGTGGAAAAACCTTTTTCCCACCAATCGCCAAAACTATTTTCTAATTCGTAAAGTATTTTATCATTTATCATATCATATCTCCATTTTTATATAATATATAAAAGTATAACTTTTATCAAAATTTTTGGCAAGTAATTTGCAATAAAATTTAAAATTTTTCTCAAAATTTTTTAATTTTGACGAATTTTAAAAAATTTTTGGTTTTTATCACTATTTTATTTGACTTTTGGGGGTAAAATTTACTATAATTTTTTAGTGAATATTAGGGCAAAATGTAATAAATTATTCACGATTGACACAAAATAAAAATAACGAGGGAAAAAATGAGAATAAAGTCTTTTGCGATAATGTTTCTGTGCGTATTGTCGCTGTGTAGCGGGTTAATGCTTGCTGGTTGTGGCGACAAGTATAGTTCGTTGGCTATCGAGGTTGATAAGACGGAAATATCCTTGAAAATCGGCGCTGATACAGACGAAGAGGGGTTAACTAGCACCGCTTTGCTTAATGCGACTCTGAAGGGCGCTAGTGCCGAAATGACTAGAGGTATGAGTTTTCGTTTTGAGGATTCTAGCATAGTTACATCAAGCGTCATTAATAATACTGGTGATACCAATACGATTCAGTTGACCGCCTCTACTGCTGGTACTACAAAAATGTACATAGTATCTAACGAAATTGGTCGGGTTGTAAGTGAACCTATTAGCGTGACCGTTTATCGTGACGCAGAAACGATGACTTTTGATAGTAGCAAAAAGCCTAGAGTAAAGTTAGGTGATAGCTTGACTTTGGTTTCGAACGATTTAATTCGGTTCGCAGTTAATAACGAAGCTGTCAAAATTTACCCTAACGAAGCGACTTTTTCTCTTATGACGCCCGAAGACTCTCGCTGGAATAATGCTTACGGGACTACTGTCCCTGAGGGTGTAACCGTTGCAGATAATGTGTTGAATGTGTCAGAAGATGCCCGTTGTGGTGTTGTTCAGTTGGTTGCTACTATGGGCGAATTGAACACTGCTGTGTATGTTATGGTTTATAAAGAAATTGACCCTAATGCTGTAATTTCGCTATATCAAAACGAAACGGAAGTGAAGGATACAATCAAGTCTATAATCAACCCTATGGACAAAAATGGCAACCGTATGAGCTTGTTACCGCAAATTAGTGATTCTTCGCAAAAATATCAATTAAGCATAAAAAGTTATGACAATGATATTTTGCAAATTGGGTCACCAAATGCATCAAATGAAATCAATGCCAACGTGTTAAATAGCGGTTTTACAAAAGTTGATGTGACTGCTAGCGTAATTGATACAGTAACTAATACGGTTTACATAACATTTACCAAAACTTATGACGTGGAAATCAGCAGAATTGTCAATTATATTAGTGTGTCTAGTGATGATTTTGATTATACTAACGAAAATGCTCAAACCACTGTGCAGGACTGGTATGTTGATGGCGTGTATGGGAAAAGAATTCACTTTAAAGCCGAACCGAACAATGATGAAAATAGCGGTCCAGCAATAAATACGGATGTGGTGCTTTCTGTTACACAAATTGATGGGGAGGACTACACGCAAACAGAAAATTTCAGCGATGTAGTTATTTATGTTAACGACCGAAAATACGTTTGGGGCGAGACGATCAGTAATGACAGTGATATTTACGTAAGATTGGGTGATTCAACCGCTGTTAAGAAAAGCTTTAGACTGACGCTGTTAGCAAATACTTTTGATGAGGACTTGCCTGTTGCGTCAAATTACGTAGATTTTAATGTTGAAGTTGGTGTCAGCAAAATCGAGACTGATGTAGATTCTGTTGTGTTGGCTGTCGGTATGGAAAAGATGTTTTCTCTAAAATACTATGACAGAAATAATATTGAAGGCACAGGCACACCAAAGTTTACTTTTAATACAAGTGAATATTTTGAAATTACAGACAATGGCGATTATTCTTACACAATTAAATCACTTAAAGAGGGTGATGCAATTGTCAACATAAGCGCTGAAAGTGGTGCAATGGCGGAATTTGAGCTGAATTCTCGTATCGTGCTAAAAGAAATCGGTATCACCCTATCAAATACCAAAAACGTCGTAAATACTACTGATGTAGTAGATGATGGCAAGCAAAAAGTGGTGAATACGGGCATAAGCGAGTTTTTGATAGCTAAAGGTGGCTCGGTTGATTTGACATACTCTTTAAACCCTGCAAATATTGGTAGAAGTTCTTTCTCCATAACATCGGTTACAACAAATGACCCGCAAGGGCAGTATGTCTCTGTGGATAAAAATTTTAATAATGGGAAACTTCGTTTAAATGCGTTGAATGTCACCGCTAACAATTCCTACGTTGTGCTGACTATTAAATATTCGCATTACGTAGAAAACAGCACAGGTGACGGGATTGAACTTCAAGAATCAACAAGAAATATTCGGGTTGGCGTGTACCAAACAATACGTTATATTTATTGGGAAGGCACAAATAGTAGTCAAAAAGCTACGCAATATATTCTTAATGAAAACAATCTAAATTATCTTGACAAAAGCAAGGGAACAGTCACGCTAAATGTAAAATATGATGAAAGTGCTTCATATTTTATAAACGGCAAGACTATTGATTGGTCCACAAATGATAAACGTTTGGTAATAAACACTAAAAACGTGGGGTTGGGTTCGGTCGAGGTTACTGCAAGGCTTAATTCTGAAGATAAAAATCAATACTATTTTGCTGAAGTTTATGCAAAAGTTCAAGATTATGCAATGACTTATGTACTAACTTGTAATTTTGTTATTGAAAACCCTGCCAAAGTAAGCAATATTACCATAGCAAATAGTTATGACGAAACTTTTGGTATTAGGTTAAACGATGTTGGTGCAAAAACACGTACACAAATTGAACTTGTGCCACGAGTAGAACCCTCTAATGCTTACAATTCGCAAGTTGATTATGTGATTTTAAACGAAAGTAGAACGGCTGTGGTTACAGAAGATGAGGCAATTATTCAGTTTGTTTCTCAAAACAAAAACATTATCGGGGCAATATCGGGTAAATCTGGTGTGTGCTGGGTGCGTATTTATCCGCAAGATGCGTTGACTTCTAAAGGTGTATATTCTCAAAACGCTCCTTATAAAGATATTAAGGTTGTAGTTGAAGATGGTACGGAGGATAGACCATATTCAATCTATGATTCGGTGGAATTTTTGGCGATTGGCGAAAATGAAAAAGCAATGCAAAGCCACTATTTGTTGATGAATAGTATTGACTTGTCGGGGTATTCGGCGAATTGCTTCCCGCTGGGCAGAAATCTAGCGTTTACGGGAACAATTCAAGCGTCAAGTACTGACACAAAATTTACGATTAGCGGGTTACCTGTAGCGGAAAATTTGGCTGTGAACGACAAGTCGGCATATTTGGGTGTTTTCTCGCAAATTATCAATAATAGTGAAAAGCCTGCAATACAAAATATTAACTTCTATTTTAGTCGTGGCTCGGCTGATTTGAGGGATTTGGATAGTACGGTTAGCACTGTTTATACAGGACTTTTAGCTGGTAGAATAAAGGCAAGCTTAAGCGGTGTCTTTGTGGGCTATACGGGATATCGTTCAAATTACATAAATATTATGAATATCCCTGCAACTGTCACAAACTTCTATTTTGGTGCGCTGGCGGGTGAATTGATGGGCGGAAGTGTTTCTGACTCCTACACAAATGTGTCTATAAAATTAACAAACGTATCAAACGATAGTGACAGTGCAAAAACTCTGTTCGCAGTCGGCGGTGCTTTTGGTAGATTTTCGGGTACATCGTTCGGGCAGGAAACAAGTCTTGTAAGTAATGTAAAAATCATCGTGGAAGATAAAAACGACACTTCAACCAAATTAGAAAGTATCAATAAAAAAGAAGTGGTTCAAGAGGGTATTGGTGGGCTAATTGGTATAGCGGATAAGTATTTAAACGCAAACAAAGAGGCGCAAAGCGGTGTTGTTTATTCAATGCAGGTGTCGGGTTCTGTTACGGCAACAAACTCGGTAAACGTTGGTGGCTTAGTCGGACTTAACAATATTACACTAGGTAAAGATTCAGGAAATACTCTTTACAAGAATCTTGCTAGCGTGCGTGTTAATGGTTTAGCTAATGTTGGTGGTTTTGTTGGAACAAACTTGGGAACTGTTAACTACGGTATTGCTGAAAATTATGACACAGTAGCAAAGGTGAGTGCAAGCGATCTAATTTGGGTTCAAGGTCTTCAAAATGTCGGCGGTTTTGCTGGATATAGCGGTGAAAGTGCGTTGATTACGTACTCTTATGCTATGAGTTATGTTAACAGAGTAATGATTGCAAACGGCACTTCGCCAAGCGAAAACTATTTCTATGGCGATATCTTGGGGGTCGCTAATACGGGTGGTTTTGTAGGTTTCAATACTTCCAAGATTTTAAACAGTTTCGCTTATGCAAAAATTCAACAAATCGAAACTAACAATAGCCAAATCAAAGATTTGGAGAAGTTTACTGGTGGTTTTGCAGGTGCGATTGAGTTTACGACAGAACAATCATATATATACTACTCGTTTGCCATAGGCGAAATTTTGACGAATTCTATTTCGGCAGGAAATGTTTATGGTGAGTATGTCGGGAAATATTCGGCTGCTTCGGATAATTTAATCACACAGTCATATGCAAATGTGGATATTAACGCAAACAGCGAAAAGACATATAACTTTATTGCACAAAACCTTAAGAATACTCTAGTTTCAGCTTGCTTCTATATGGTTGCGGATAACAATTCTAGCGAGGAAACGAACGGCGGTTATGAGTTGTCAAGGATGCAGTTATCTAAAAATACTTCAATATATACCACTGCAGGTTGGGGCTTCGATGCTTTGGGTACTACAGGCGAAAAGAAGAACCCTTGGATTTCTTGGGAGTCCACACTTAGCGGAATAAATAAAGATTTGCCAATTCTATATGACGCAAATCGTAAAATGCTATACAGTCAAATTATTACCGATATTAAGGCGAACCCACGTATTTATAAGAGTGCGGGTGCAAATTTGCCGACATATTTCGGTTATAGTGCCGACGGCAATGTGCTAGGGTCTGTGGTATTGCTTGACAATATTCCGCTAAAGGATAACGAGCGCAGTATTTTGCTTAAGGACTTTTTGGATATAAGTATTACACCTAACGACCCGCAAGAGTGGAAAATTTCGATAGAAAGTAGCGATTATAGTATTATGGAAGTGGTTCAGCCAAAGCAAAACCTTGATGGCGCAACACTGGTATTCAAGAGTTGTGGTGTGGTGACCTTGACTTTGCGTTCGCTATTGAATATTGATAAATATTGTACTGTTGAAATTAACGTTGTTGACGGATTTAAGACTTTTACGCTTGAAGACAGCAAGGGCAAGGATATAACCAAAGATGAATACAAAATGTATATCAAAGTCGGTACGCAACAAGGTTATTCAATACACACGCAATACACTCAAACACAATCTGGCGAGTATGTCACCAAAAAAGGTTTGGTTTATTCAACAGCAGATCCAACGGACGCTGATTGCGTAAGTTTCTCTAAATATAATTTTGTAAACGGCGAAGTTTATATTGCTGACGATATAGCAATTATTTCGGGGTTAAAAGCAAACGAGGACGATATCAACTTTATTGTTCGCCCTTATATTGAATTGCAATTTAACAATAACACGTATCGCTATGTATTTGACAACTTGCAGAAGAGTTTTAAAGCAAAAGTTTATAACGGAATAAGTGCAGTTGAAATTATCACTGGAATCGAAGCAAATATGCCGAGTGGTTCGGACGTTTATGTAAGCGTAAATGTGATAACGGATAACACCGACATTGTGGATATTGAAAACTTTTCTCTAACTAAAGACGGAGTTACTGTCGGAGAAATTGGGCGCTATGCGGAGTTGATTTCTGTTTCAGACGATGTGAAAATCGCTACAGACAACAATTTCGCTTGCTATCGTGACGGTAAAAAGATTGAAAACAAATTAACAATCGCTCAAATTGTACAAGACTTAATCGACGACAACGATATTGACGCATACATTGAAATTGGTGGAAAACAATATAAAGATTCTGCGGACATTTCGGCAATGCAAGAATTCCTTATTACCAGTTGCAAGAGTTACACATATTTATTATCTCTCAAGGGTGAGGATAGAGTTATCACACAAAACGTTGTGTTTGGGCTTCAATACACTGTTGTTGATACCGCTTGTGGTGATAGGTGGGAAAAAGGCGATACAATCACCTTTATACCTGCTAGTGTCAAAAATTTAACTGTGTCACACTTTACCTATGGCGCTGAATCTATGACGTTGGGCGAAGCGGCAAGCACGAGCATTTCGCCAGGCACAAAAGGAATTTTGCGTATAGATGTTGCACCATATTATGCTAATTTTGATTATGTTGGGGTTTATGGTAATCCGATAGGAAATACAAGTCCGTTGATGATGCAACAGCTTTTGTATGTTGGTGGTTCGTACAAGAGTGTTACCACAAATTCAGAATATGACGCTTACGGCAGTTTGATTTTGCGGAAAGCAACAGGGATTGATAGCAACGGCAACGAGTATTTCGACGGAAGAATTTTTGTTTCGACGCTTATTACTGCGGGAACACCAGAAGGCAGTGAGTACACCTTGGTGACTACTTGTATGAAAAACGGGGCTCCTATATTCAATCCCGATGAGAAGAAGCTTGTGACAACTTTTGCACCATATGCAACACTTACGCTTGATTCAGATTATACAAATAACATTGTCGCACGTGGAACGGTCGCAAATCTTCGTCTTAAAGGAACATTGCTCAATAGTAGGCTCTCGCTTTACACGAGTTATACTGGTTTGGGGGATAGTAGTCAGTTTGCAAGAAGTTCGTTTGGAACGCTTGAAAAGGATACTTTCACCTCGGGCGAGAGAGAGGAAGTCGATATGATTATTCCGTTCTATGTTGGTTTGCTAGCAAGACCTGATAACGCTAAAATTGTTATTAGGGTAACAATTGACAGCTGGACAAAACTTGGCGGACAACTTAACCCACTAATTATTACTTGCACATTAAACATTGTAGACTATATTCCAAGAACGGTGTATACAAATGGTACACAAGCGGGCAATCTCGAAATCAGCATTAATACCTACAGCAATCTTATTGCTAATATGTCGGTAGATTTGCCAAAAATTAGTGATTTTGAAACTTTTGTAGGGTACGAATATGGCAGTGACGAAGATAATGCTAAGGCGGAATTTTTGAAATTGCGTGCAACTTTAGAGGAATCTATTAGCGCAAAAACTAAATACATAAATGCTTTGGGAAATGGACAAGGTGGCGTGTGGTGGTTTAATGATGGTTCAGGCTATTCGCAAATCAATATCGGTAGAGGATACCTTGATTTCTTGGTAATATTTGATGAAACTACTGGCTTCTATATGTTAAGAGGTAGCGAAGTTGAGACGAATTTCCCATTGAGGCTATCTTTTGAGGCAACTTATGTTTTTGATGCGACAGAGAATTGCTATCGTTTTGTTATAAGTACTGAGGACTATGATACAAGTAAGTTGTTAGATGAATATATGCGCCTACTTGAGCAAGACTTTTATGCGGATTTAACCGACCAATCGGATGAAGATGTGCCATATAGTATCGATTCTGCAAACGCTTTTCGTAATATGGTTGCAGGCGGGAATTATATGTTGCTTGCGGATATTGAGTTGGACAATTGGAGTCCTCTTGATGTAGAGATTAATTCGCTCGACGGCAACGGCCATATTATTTACTTAAACAGTTTTGCAAAGGCTACAGATTCAACTTCGGCAACTTACGGGCTATTCTCAACTTTAGCAAAAGGTACTGTTGTTAAAAACTTGATTATCGATGTTAGTCACAATATATTTATCGACTTGCAAAATGTCAAGACTGTCAAATTTGGCTTTATTGCTGGTGTGAATAACGGAATTATATATAATTGTGATATTGTTGTGACGCAAGGCAAGACTGATTGGAAGAAAATTTACGACAACACAGCAAAAATTGTTAGCTCAAATGCTGATTTAGATTTTGGCAAAAATATTTTTGATAAAATTATCAACGAGGCAGAAGGATATAGCGGAAGTGATACCTATGCATCAACTTTCGTAATGACTAGCAAAACTGTTGATTCAACTAACGTGACCTCCTTAATCGGTGGATTGGTCGGCGAAAACAGTAGCACAGGTTCGATTACAAACAGCAGAATCGGTAGAATCGACACAAACACATCACTTGGGACGACAACAGTTATGGCGCAACAAGGATTGAACTTCTTTGCTAGCGGTACGGTCGGCGGTTTGGTCGGCGAAAATAGTGGTGTAATTAGTAATAGTTACTTTGCAAACGGCTATATTGTAAACTCTTTGATGGATATTTACAGCAGTTCAAACACAAATGGCGCTAGAACAGGCGGACTTGTTGCTGTGCAAAATAGCGGTGGGCGAATCTTCGGCTCGTATGCTAGAGGATTGTTAACGCCTGAGATGACAAGGTCAACAATGGGCGGAGTAATTGCTTATGGTTCAGTCGGCGGTCTTGTTCACTCCAATAGTGGTGTTATTTCAAATTCTTATAGTAACATAACGCTATCAAGTGCGAGCGGTGTTGGTGGATTTGTTTACGAAAACCTAAGAGGCGGTAGAATTTCAAACTCGTACTCTTTGTCGCAAGTAAAGACACAAAATTTGATAAATGGTATGTTTATCGGTGTAGATGACAAGGGAATTTTGCTAGATAATGCAAATTCGGTGGTTGAAAACTGTTTCTACCTAACGGACGACGAGGCTATTGTAGACAAGGCGGAACGTGCGCTTCCTTTGATGCTTGAGAGTTGGAGTGATGCGACTGGTTCAAGTTTTGAGGGCTTCGCAATATCTACAGAGGAGGACGGCGAGAATACTTGGTACATCGACAGCGAGCGTTCGTACTTGGGGCCACAGTTATATCTAGCTGACCAAGTATTTGTGTCTAGTAGGCAAAATGGCGGTAGTGAAAACGCAAATTACTTGCGTGGAACAAAAATCAACCCACTAATTATTACTAGCCTTGATTCGTGGAACAATAGGATATTTAATTATCAATCGCCTACGCACAAATCATCATACTTAAAAGTTCTGGACATAAGTACAGTTACAGAGCCAAATTTTGAATATGCTGAAGCATACGTAATGCTACTTACTGACCTTGATTTTGAAAATTCTATTTCAACAGTTACTTCAAAAATGAGGTTTGTAGGGCATTTCTACGGCAACGGTCACATTATAAGCGGGTTAAATGTTACACAGGCGGTTACCGAACTTACAGCACCTAATAGCTTTGGACTTTTCGCAGAAATTCAAGATTCTGCCGTTACGAACCTATCCTTGATTTTGGAGGAAGAACTTACGAGTCTAGCAAGCCACGTCGGTGTGCTTGCGGGAACTATTCAAAATAGTGTGATAGAGGATATTACAATTACGAGTAATTCTTCTAAAGGTAAAATCACTGGTACGAATATGGTAGGTGCGCTTGCGGGCTTGGTTAAAGGCGATTCGTACGTGTACAATATTCAAACAAATTTGTCCGTTACTGCGCTTAATACCGAGCTTAAGACTTACACTTATTACAATAGCAATAATATTTACTCAGCAAATATTTCTTATGCGGGTGGAATTATCGGTGTACTTGACCTTGATAAAGCAAAGGAAGATAGTAACATAACAAATCGTGTGCGTAATTTGACAATCTCTAGAACAATTTACACTGAAAACACATCGCACAACTCAAATATTGAACTTTCAGGTGGAATCGTCGGCGGAATTATCGGTCTTATTGGCACAAATTCTGAGGTTTACAAGGCTTACTTTAATGTCAACGCAGATGAAAATTCTGCTACAATTCGTGGTAGAAACTTTACAGGTGGTCTTGTTGGTGAAAATCGTGGTACATTACTAAATAGTAGGTTATCGTTACCTTTGGCAGACCAAATTGAGAGTGATAGCGGAATTTTGGCAACTGATAACGAATCTAAATACGTGGGCTACACTGGATTGTTTGCTAGTCAAAATGAATCGTACGCAGTCGGCGGTTTGGTTGGCTTGAATATCGGCGGGACTATTAAATATAGTTACAACAGAATTGCTGTTGTCAATACAAAAGCAGTGGCTGTTGGTGGCTTGATTGGTTTGACAATTAATGCTCCGCAATCTTATGATACTTTAGTTAGTGTTGACTCAGTACTTGGATATTTACAGAATATAAACAAGACTAACATTCTTGCACCTGTTACCAACGGCATAAGCTACGAGGTCAGTGGTGACACTCTTAAATCGGCGGACGGAAGCAAATTGAAGGCTGGAGCAATTTTGCAAGAAGTTTACACAACAGCTTTCTGTAATGGTGGTAGCGTAATCGGTGGCTTGGTTGGTGTGCAAGTTAATGCGCCAATTTATACAAGTGGCACAAATGCATCTAGAGTTGCAGGAGTTAATGCATACAACACAAGCGATAGCGAATTTATGACAAGAATTGCGGACAGCAATCAAATCAAGTATTTCGGTAGTGCTACGGGATATTTGGGGCTAAATTATAAAACTACACCAGCGGACAGTAATATTGTTGCATATGTAAGAGATTTGACTGACGGGGTGGCTTCACAACAATTATATGTGACAACTTCTGTTGGTAGTAAGAGTATTAACCCAATCGGTAATGCAGGTAGCGAAGCTTTGAGTAAGAGTGTTGTTGCTACAAGTTTCATAAAAGCGTCAACCGATAGCGAAAACAAGCCATTTGAGAATTTTGATAGCGAAGTATGGAATTTGGATACATATAAATTGGAATATCGCTTCCCTTACCACAAAATTGGGTACGATTCGCCAGTTAAAGATATTCATAATGAGCAAGAATTTTTTGAATACTTGTCAAATACTCGTGCAAGCAGTCATTATCGAATTGTGAGCAATTTAACAATAACGGGTGAAATGTGGGCAAAATTCTACAAAAACACAGATAATTACTACAGCGGTGAGCAAAGAACAAGTCTAGGTACCGAAAGCAACACTGTTAGAGGTAAACTTGAAGGCGCTGTAAGTGGAATAAAGGACGGCAAACCTGTTACAACTTCAGCGACAATCAATTTTGTAAACTTTAACAACGAGCAAATGAAAGTGTTCCATAGTTTATTTGGATATACTAACAACTTTAAGATGAGTAACTTGAATTTCATATTCAAGTTTGACTACGATGTAAATCTAATAGCTAGCGAAATGGAAGATTTCGGCTTGCTTGCTCTGACAATGACGGCGACAACATTAAATAATATTAATATTACACTAGCAAGCACAAGTGATTCGGGTACTGTTACAAAGCACGAACTTTCTTATGTTAATACTGACGTTGCGGGGAAAACTCACAATATCGCAATTGTGACCGCACGCTCAAGCGGTAATAACGTATTTAATAATGTAACAGTTGATGCAAGAATTGTTGCGACAAATGTTAAATTAAGCAGTTCGGTAACAAGTGAATTTACAATGGGTGCGCTTGTCGGCACTGCATATGGCCCGATTACAATAATTGGTTCAAATTTGGGACAAGTGGTGCTTAAATATGAAGCGCTGGATAGTTACGAAACACATATTGGTGCTTTGGTAGGAGAATCTAAAGGTGTTGTAAAACTATCAGGTTCGGAAAGTAACACAAGTATCACAGGAATTATGGATGTTACTACTTCAGGCGCAATGCCTAGTTATTTAGGTGGGGTTATCGGTAAGACTTCAAGGACGGATATGCTTAACCTAAATAGCTTTAGTTCGGACGTGGATATTACCCTTACAAGAAACAATCCGACCGATAGCAAAGATTATGTGGGCGGAATCACTTCTTCCGTCATTAACGCAAATATCAACAAGGCTTGCACTTATGGTGATATTTCAATTACTGGAGGCAATGGTGACGTGTATGTTGGTGGTTTAGCGGGTGAGTGTATAAACGACCATACCTTTGCTAACGCACATTCAGGGTACTTTACGCAAAATTCTAGTAGTTATAGCAATATCAAGATTTCAGGCAATGCTGGTTCGTATTCGCATATTTATGTTGGCGGAATCTTCGGTAGTACAACGGAACGAATCACAATGAAAAACGGAAAAGACGCTCCTACATCTAACGAAGCAATCTACGTTTATAGCGCTTTGTATTCCGCAACAGATATCAATATTAATGCACAGGCGGGTTATATCTATGCTGGTGGTATTATTGGTCTTGCGAGTCAAGGTATTATCACAGACGAAAATGAATTTAAGACGTTTGAAAAGCCTAATATAGTTTTGCGTGTAGGAAATAGCGGTTTTGTTGGTGAATTGATAGTTCATAACGAACTTAGCGGGGAAAATTCTGGTGCTAACTATGTAGGTGGCTTGATAGGTGAAAGCCAGTTAGTAGTGCAAGATGCATACTCAAATGGTGCGCTTGTTCTTGAAGCGACGGCACAAAATCCTGTTTACTTGGGTGGAATTGTTGGTTTGGCTGACAATCACATTTATGGTGCTGTTTCGCTATCAATTATCAACATTTCTCGTGAATATAACGATAAATGGGAAAATGTAACTTTTGTTGACCCTATCACGACAGTTGCAATTCTTGATCTAACAGGCAAAAACAAGGCTATGCAAATAAATGTCGTTGATGCATACTGCTCACCAGAATTGAACGGTATTTACGGGGAATATGGTACAACATATTCAGCGCAAGAAATGTATAGTGCTTCAACGTGTGAATCGATTGTAGGTATATTAAAAAATTGGACTTATGTAGAAAAGAGTTACAACAACGAGGACACAAACACGTTTGCGTTAATTGTACCAAAGAGTTTGAGTGAATTTGTTACTAATAACAAAAATGGAGTCGAACTTGCGCCAATCGTCATAAGCGATTATTCAGAAATGCTTGATCTTATGGATGACTCAACTTACAAGCACAAAACAGTATTCTTGAATTCAAATATTCCGGTAAATAGCGGACAGGTATTACGAGAAATTACAAATATTCGTAAGATTGTCGGAAATTCGTATAGTTTTGAAATTGCTAGCTTGTCCGAGTCTAATCTGTATGGCTTTAATAATATCGGTTTGTATCAAGAAATTCCAAACAATGTATTGATTTCAGCGTTGGGCATAAAGTTCGGCACAATCTCAATTAGCACATCAGCTAGTGACCTCAGCATCGGTGCGCTTGCGGGCATAAATTACGGCACAATCTTTAATGTTTCAATCGGTGCTTTGCCGTCTATAGATACAAGTTATATGAATTCACAAACCAAGACTGTTGCAGACTTTAGTAATAATTCTAGTATTCGTTATCAAAATTCTATAATTAATAGCCAAGAAATTGCCACAATACTTGTTGACTTTGCATCGAGTTCAAGCAATAGTTTTGTTGGTGGAATGTTTGGTAAAAACTATGGAAGCATTACAAATAGTTTTGTAAGTGTTGATTTAGGTGTTTATGGACAAGGTAGTGACTTGTCGGTCGGAAGTGTTTCAGGAAAATCGATTTCGGCAATTCTTGATAGCATTATGACGAACGGTAGAATTAATGTATCAACCAAAAACACTAAAGTAGGTGGTGTAATTGGTAGTGCTACTAATTCGGTTGTAAAGGGTGTTGTTGAAAATGTAAACATTGGCATTTTTGCTGAGGACGCAAGTACACAAGCGGGCTTCGCTTTTGGTGAATTTACTGGTGGAGCGTTCAAGGGTGTAATTGTCAACACAGATATTAGCTCAACAGATTTTGAGTCCAACAACCTATATTCCGAAAATGGAGGTTTTACCACTCAACAAATGAGCAGTAACGAATCGTTGTCGTTCATCGCACCTCAAGACAAGAACGGCAAGGACAAAACTGTTGACAACGGATTTAGAAGTGAACTTTGGACGCAAAGCGCTACGAATTTCTACGGTTATCCTTTGCTAAATACGATCACTAATGTAGATTGGAATACTGGTAGCGGTAGCAAAAACGATCCTTATCAGTTTGCTGAGAGTTCGCAGTTGTTAAGTATTGCAAACAGTACTGCGGAGACGAATTTCTGCTTGACTCGTGATATGGTTATTTCTCCGCAAAACTATGCAAATGTAAGTAAAATTTCTTTGCAATCAAACTTAAATGGTATGGGGCATACTGTTGTAATTTACGATTTATCATATAATCGTGAAGTGGAAGAAAGCGGGGAAGAGAGTAACGAAATTTGGCTAGGTTTATTTAGAGAAATCAAGGAAAAAGTCAACGTCAATAATATTGGTGTGGCATATGTAGGCGATATCAATATTTACGAAGATGCAACGATTTACTTTGGCGGATTAACTGTTTGTAACTATGGTGACGTTAAAAATTGTTACGCAATGAGTTATTCAATAGTTAGCGAGCAAGTTGTTAAGCATTATGAATGCGGTACAATTACCTTTAGCAAATCGCAAGCAAATAGTTATATTGGTGGGTTGGTATCACAAAACTACGGAACAATTACGAGTTGCTGGAGTGATGTGAATTTTGTTGGTAAAGATGGTCACTTTGGTGGATTAATCGGCTTGCAAGGTCAATACTTTGAGTTAGATGAAGAAGAAAATCCAATTTTGAGGCAACAAGGTTCGGTAGAGAAATGCTTCTCGTCTGGTTCGATTTACTTGAATTCTACTAATACTGACGGCACAGAAACAAGTGCGGGCGGTTTGGTTGGTAAACTTACTTCATCATTCCATTCAAAAAGTGGTTACGTAATTAAAGATTGCTATGTTTATGGAGCGAAATTAGGAGCAAGCACCTCGAACTTAAATATCGGTGCATTAATTGGTTACAACGTTTCCAAAAATGCAAACGGGCAAATCGTTCTCAATACTAACCGCACATATGCTTATGTTGCGACCGATGTAACGGTTCAAAAGATTAGTGAAGGCTCGACTCTGAAAGAAGTAATAAAAGGCAATTATGTCGACTTGAATTTTGTTGGAAACAAAAATGAGATTAATAATACAGATAGTTCTAGCAGTTTTGTTGTGGCGCACTATTCATTAAATAGTGAAATTGCCTCTGAGGATTTCCTTTACCGCCAACCACAAAACCTCGATAGCTTCGATATTAGCAGTGAAAAAGCTAATTTGGTAAAAATAGGTTCAGCAAACACTGACGGCTTGCGTTCTTATGGTATAGGTACTAGCACCATTTATTCGGGCTGGAATTATCAAACGTGGGCAAGAAACGGAGCGGGTGTTGGAACGAATTCTACGCTGTATCTAAAGGGAGTTACTCCTGTTGATAGGCAGGAAAATCCATATAACGAAAGTTCTCTAACAATCAAAAATGTATTTAGACTAAACACTATAGAGAGCGTTACAGAATAAAATTGGCTTATAACGAAAAGACAAATAATCGTTTGGTTATTTGTCTTTTTTATATAAAAAAAGAGTGTCTAAACTCCAAAAATGGTGATAACTTTTTGGCTTGGATACTCTTTTTGCTAATTTATGCGTAAATCTTTCCCTAAAAACGGAATAATTAAGTTTGTGCGTCTATTAAAAATTCGTGAAGCAATTCGGTCACCATATCGCTCTTGCACTTCTTCGATATCAAGGTTGGTGCTGATAATTATAGGCAAATTGTGTGATTGGCGTTCATTTATGACGGAGAACAGATTAGCAATCGTCACGTTTTTAATAATAGGCTCACTGCCCAAATCGTCTATTATAAGTAGGTCACTCTCAAAAAACGGTGCAAGCATCGCTTCACGCTCCAGAGTGCCTACGCCAAACGAGTTTTGTATTGTCCGATTCAAGTCAAAAGCGGTGGAAAAAACGACATATTGCGATTTTTGAATCAGTGCATTTGCGATACATTCAATTAAATATGTTTTGCCCGCCCCGACATTTCCCACAAAAGTTAAATTAGGGAATTCAAAGCAGGGGAACACTTCAACATATTTTTTTGCAACCGCATACGCTTTGGCTAAACTTTCATTTTGCTCTAAAATCTGTGGGTTGCTAGTCGCAAAACTATATTTCAAACGATTACTTAGTCCGCTTTGTTTTGCGAGTGCTTTTTTGACTTTTAGCTTTAGACAATCACAAATTTCGCCGTTTACGTAGCCAGAATCGTTACAATTTCCGCAAGCGTATTTGGGGGTTAAGTCTGTTGGCAAAATCCCGAGTTTTTTGAGCAAATTATCTTGCTTTTCTTGTAATTTTGATATTTGTTTGCGCAGTTTTTCAATTTCTTTTGGGTTGCTCGTTTTGGATAAATTGATTTTATGCGTGCGAATTTCACTGTCAATTTTTGCAAAATCGGGGTTGTTTCTCAAAAGCAAAAGATTTTCTTTTGCCCTTAACTCTGCATAAGCTTTGTGAGTTGTGATTTGACTCAATTCTTGGGCTACGATTTGCGATTTGTTCATAATTTAGCCTCCTTAAATTTCGATTTCATTAAAGCTATCAAATACGGATTTCTGCTCATCCTCGCTGTATTTCCGTTTTTTGATTTTGGTGTCATTTGGGGAAGAATTCTGCTTTGACGCAAGCGCCTTCTTTACAAATTCACTTGCTTCAGCAGGGGAGTGAATATTTTGGTTGTGCCAATCGGCTAGCATTGTGTTTACATAAGATAGGTTAGACCCCTTTTTGCTAGCAAAATCTACTGCTATGTCAATAACTTCTGTACCGAAACCCCAAGTGGTGACCCAACGATTCCAAAATTCCATATCAAGACTCGTAACATTTCTTTCGATATGCAGTTTTTTAAGAATTTGCGTCAAATTTTCCCGCACATTATCGAGGTTGTTTAGATAACCGTTATATGCATTTTGCGAAACAATTCCTTGCTCGTAAAGTTCGTTAATTTCGGAGTTAAGCGCAGAAAGTGTTCGCTTGGATTTTAGATAGCAATTTTGCGCAATCGCAAGTAGTGTTTTCGGTTCAAACCCCAAAGCAAGCCAAGGGCTAATGTACGTTTCAACCTGATTCGTAACATCGTCATAGAATAGCCCTAAAGTGCGATTAATGTCACGAGCGAGCGAGAATATTGCGTCCTTGTTTTTTTCAAAAGAAGTGATTTCCTCTTCGCTAAAAATCCTTGCTTCATAGTAGCGCTGAAGTTTTTTGTCAAGTTTTTCAAAACCACTCACGCCCGCACTTTTTTTGACCGATTTCGCCACAAAACAAATAACATCTAAAGTAAAACCCATTTGCGTCGTCCATTTGAGGAGAAAATCATAGTCCTCAACATTTGGTTTTTTGCTACTACCCAAAGCCTTTAGAATTTGCACCATATCTTTATTCTGGGTGTTATAGTCGTTGAGTTTCTGTTCAACTTGTTCCGCTGTCACAAAACCTTCTTTTGCCCAATTTTGCGCAACGGTAATTATGTAGCGATAGTTGATTGAAGGGCCTTTTATATTGGTGCAGAATCGCACAATCAGTAGCAATGCTTCGGGTGTCATTTTCCGCCCGTCAGGGAGGCTAAACCCCTCCAAAAGTGCATAATATTCCTCAAATTCGTTCGGAGTAATTTGCCTTTCGCTGATGATTTTCTGAATCTCGAGATTGAAATTAAGATACTTGTCCTTTGAGTAACGCCGATTTACACTACTAGCACCACGAACAGGCTGATATTGTACTTGCAAAGGGTCGGTTGAAACCACTCGCACCAAACCTTGTTCTTCCCAGTAGTTGTATGCGTCGACGATGTCTTCCACGTCATAACCTAAACTCTGGGCAAATCGTTCTACAGTGCTATTTTGCGTAGTGTCACCCTCAAGCGCACACAAGTATAGCCCGTAAAGATAAATTGCTGTGAGTTTCGGCGGGGTGGACGGAAGATAGCGTGCAAAAAAAACATTGTCAATCATCGTATAAGATTTTGCTATGTATTCGCTACTGAATTTACAAAACGCCATTTTCTTATCTCCTTTACTTCGTCTAGTTTACCAAAATTTCTCGCAAAACGCAATTGTTTTTGTCAAACTCAAAGTTATAATTATTTAAATTTTGCTTAAAAGTCGTATTTTTATAAGGAATAGGGGAATAGTGGAACAAAAAAAGGCTCTCAAATTAGCCTTCTATTGCTTCGGTATGCTTAACCGCAAATAGTGAACTGATAAAGCTGAATATCTTGTTCCAGAAATTGTCAGTTTTTAGCACAGTTTCAACTACGCCAACACAAGCATTTGTTTCTACAGGTCCAAAAATTCGACAGTCATAACTAGCATTACGATTGTCACCCACAAAAAACATATATCCGTCAGGAATCGTAACCGCCCCGTCTTTTTTGTCAAGTTTTACAGTCCAGCCCGATTGCGACTCAAAAGCCTCGTATTTATTTGTCATAGGATACGCAAAATCTTCTGTAAGGGTAGTGAAATTGCTTTCACCTTTCTTTTTTAACTCGAAACGATAGCAACGATCACTACTGCTGTAAACCATTCGCAAACTGTCACCCGCAAACGCTATTGCACGCTTGATTAGTAGGCGATTTTTCACTTGCGAATCAGTGTTTTTTGATAGGCTCATATCGATAATGATGATGTCATTATATGTAAATGTCGCCGTATTTGATACTATCGCAATATCGCCAGTCGGGTTGTCATACATATTAATGTTTGGTTGCATACTCGACCCCTGAATCGGCTTTGCATAATGGCTACCAAGCCAAAAAACAGCACAAAACATAAAGAACACTATTAATAGCAATATAACAGTGCTCAATGCTTCAGTAAATAGGTCGATTTTTTGATAATATATCCGCCCAGTCGGGTCGTGTAAAACCTGTGGCTTGATAGCGCTCTTGTTACGCATAACTCTCCTATAAAAGTTTTTTAGTTGCGGTCGTATTCCGCTGTGTAGTTTAGTAAACTGTCGTTAATTGTTTTAAGCGCAGCTTCCATTCCTTGAACGCCCTTGATCTCAGTCACTTTGTTTTGTAACTCTTTGTACCTAGCAAAGAAATGTACCATCTCATCAAACGTGTGCTTTGGCATATCGTCAAGCGACTTTACATTAGTAAAGAAAGGATCCTTTGTAGCTACCGCAATGATTTTTTCATCAGCCTCACCATCGTCAATCATTTCAATCATTCCAATCGGCCTAGCTTCAACCAAAACGCCAGGCATCAAGGGTTCGCTAGTCAATACTAATACGTCTAGAGGGTCACCGTCGCCACCCAAAGTGCGTGGAATAAATCCATAGTTTGCAGGGTAAACCATACTTGTGTGCAATAACCTGTCAAACATAATCATACCTGTTTCTTTGTCTAGCTCGTACTTAACCTTGCTTCCTTTTGCAATTTCAATAACAGCAACAAACTTGTCTGCCTTTATTCTTGATTTTTCAATTTCGTGCCAAATATTCATAATTTTCTCCTTAAATATTAGATTAATACAATTATTATACCACCCCGCAAAATTTTTGGCAAGTGAATATCACTAACTTTTTAAAAATCTCTTTGCGTTTATCATATCACCACGAACCCCATTTTAAATAATAAAAATTTTCGCTTTGTCATCCTGAACCCGCCATCGCAGTGTATCTGTTGAAGGATCTGTGAGCGAAGCGAACCCA